>NZ_JBTOQC010000023.1:0-469604 GCF_055284095.1 Pseudomonas sp. HP_08
ATAGAGCATTGGAACCACCTGATCCCATCCCGAACTCAGCAGTGAAACGATGCATCGCCGATGGTAGTGTGGAGCTTCTCCATGTGAGAGTAGGTCATCGTCAAGATTCAAACCCAGAACCCCTGATCGCACTGCGATCGGGGGTTTTGCTTTGCGCGAAAGAAAAGCCGGCAGGCATATAAAAACGTTTTTCAGGACAAAAAAAGACCGCCCCATAAGGCGGTCTCCATAATTTCTATAGAAACTAAGCCACTTCCTCCTTCCTGGCTTCGTCTTCACGGCGATGGATGTACTTCCAGTCCGCCTCATCGATGTAAATACCGTTAGGCCCGCTGCCCGCCTCCAGGTCGATGGCTACATGCGCCGACACCTGTGGCTTCACACTCGCCAGAATCGGTACAAAACCCAGTTGCTGGCTGGTTTCCAGCAGCGCCGACTGGTTCTTCTCGTCGATGTCTGCCGCTTCGTCCAGGTAGTAAGGCAAGCGCACGCGCCCGGCCAGGTCACGATCCATCAAGTGCAGCAACAAATACATGTTAGTCAGCGCCTTGATCGTCATCGTCGTACCGTTGGACGCCGCACCATCAATGTCGGTATGGATAACCGGCTGACCGTTGACCTTGGTGATCTCGAACGCCAGTTCAAACAAGTCCTTCAAGCCCAACTGGTTGTGATTGGCGGCCACCAGCCGTGCCAGATACTCCTTGGCCTCTTCGTTCTTGTGATCCTGCTCGGCGCTCTGGCTCAGATCGAACACCGACAGCGTCTCGCCTTCTTCATACTGGCCGGCGCTGTGGATAATCTGATCGATATGCTTGAGCGCCTCTTTATTCGGCGCCAGCACAATGCGGAAGCTCGCCAGGTTCGACACCTGCCGCTTGTTGATCTCGCGGTTGAACAGCGCCAACTGGTGTTCCAGGCTTTCATAGTCGCTGCGGATATTGCGCAACGTACGTGCAATATCCGTTACAGCCGCACGGCGGGCCTTGCCTAACGTCAGCGCTTCATCGGTGCGATGCGCATACGCATTGATCAGCAGCTGCAGGCGGCGTTCGACATCTTCTTCACTGTCGAACTTGGCCACGCCCTTGAGGCGTACCTGCGCATACAGCGCATCGATCTGTCCATCACAGCGCTGCAAGGCCTGCCAGCTGTCCTGATAGTCGTTAAGCAACGGCAGCAAGTTATCCACAGAATCATCGACTTCCTCCATGAACGGTGCGCCACGCGGCAAGTCGGCGGGCAACAGTTGCCGACGACGCAAGGCGTCATCCAGAGTACGTTGCTTGGCCTCCAGGTCACCGATCTGCCGCGCCACCAGCTGCAACTTGGCCGACAACTGTTGAACGCGCTCGGTAAAGGCATCGCTGGAGCGCTTGAGCTCATCCTGCGCGGCTTCCAGTTGCGCCAACTCCTCAAGCTTGCCCGGCTCTTCAGCGCTCAGCGTCTGGCTACGGCGGAAATCTTCCAGCGCCTTCTGCGCATCCAGCACCTCTTTATACAGCGCCTCGGTCTGGCTCTTGCTCGCCGTACGGTCGGAGGCTACAGCCTGCTGGGTCTTGAGTTGCTTGAGCTCTTTCTCCAGACGGTCTTTCTGATCACGCAGCATCGCGCGGTCAGCCAGTGCCTGCAAGGTCGGCGGTTCGATACTAGACAGATTGATCGACAACCCCGGCACCTGGAATTGATCACCCTTGAACTGATCCAGCAGCGCTTGCAGTGATTTGACCCACGCCTCGCCGTCGTCCAGCGCGATGCCCTGTTCGCCCAGCGGCAGGCTGAACAGCGCGCCGTTGAACAGGCGCATCAAGCGCTCTACATCACCCTGGGAAAACTCCTCGCATAACCGCGCATAACTGTTGTTATCAGCATGATCGAGCTGCTGCTTCACCGACTTCAGGCGTCTTTCCAGATCGCGCAGCCGCTCATCCAGATCCTCGGCACTGAATTGCCGCGACTGGGCCAGGGCACCGGCCAGTTCATCGTGCGCATCCTTGGCGGTGAGCAATTGCTGCTCGAGCACCTTGGCGTTGTCGACCAGCGCGAAGCGGTTCCTGAGCACCGACAGTTCGCCCAGCCAGCGCTGCAGGCTGCTGATTTCACGCTCCAGGCGCATGAGTTCCTGCGTGCTGTTGCGCTGGTCGTTCTGCATCACATCCTGCTGCGCACGGTAGTGCTCGGCCTGAATGACCAGCTCTTCCTTGCGCGCGCCGGAGTAGTCCGACCAGGTGCCCAGCAGCGAGTCGAGCAAGGGCGAAATGCGGTGCAGCTTGCCGCGCAGCACTTCGCGCTGACGAACGCCGGACGCCAGAGCCTCGACCAACGCGCCGGCCTGCACCAGTGAGTTGTAGTCCTGTTCCATGCGCCGCACATCGCGGAACGCCTCTTCGCAGGCGGCAATGTAGTCGACGCTGCCCGACCGCAGGCTGTGCTCGAAGGCATCGAGAAACAGCTGCTTGAGCTTCGCTGCGGTGATCTCGCGCATGTGCAGCAGGTTGATGAACAGCGCGCGAAAGGTCTTCAGGCTCTGCTCGCTGGTCGAACGCAGTGGAATCAGCGTCAGGTCCAGCGGTATCGAGGTATGACCGCCGACCAGCAGGCGGCGCAATTCATCGGGCTTGAGCTCGTAGGCTTTCAGGCCGTGACTGGTCAGGTTATTGAACAGCTCTTTCTGACGCAGGCACGTATCGTTCTTCTGGTAGTGGCTCAGATCCAGCTCGCCGGCATAAGCGAAAAACTGGTGGCCAAAACCGCCGCCCGGTCCACGGCCAACCACGCCAATCACATGCGGGCCGTGGGCCAGATTGACCTCGACCAGGATGTAGCTGGTGTCGGAGGCAAAGTAGAAACGCCGCGATTGCTCCAAACTGTACTTGCCGAAACTCATGTCCGACATACGCGCCAGAATGGGAAATTGCAGGGCGTTGATCGACGCACTCTTGCCCAGGTTGTTCGCGCCGTACACCGACAACGGATACTCCAGCGGGAACAATCCCAGGCTGTAACCGGCCGTATTGAGCAAGGCAAAGCGGCGAATGCCATAGCGTTCCTGGCTCATGCATTGATCTCCTGTTGTTCTTCGGCCATGGCACGGGCGAGGGCGTCCTCTTCGGACTCCTCCTCCAGACCACCGTCTTCCAGCCCGTCATCGATCAGCACCGGCGTTGGCAGCGGCAAATCGCTGTGCAGGCTGGCCGCCAGATCGCGGTCCTGCTGCACCGACAGGCACACATCGAGGAAACGGTGCATCGGCGGCAGAAAGCGATAGATGCCCACTTCTTCACTGGCGAAACCCAGCTGCGTCATGCGCCGCATAATCTTCTCTTCCAGTTCTTCCTGGGTCTGCACCTCGGCCTGCACGAACAGGTCGCGGTACTTGTCGAGCAGCGAAGGCAACTCGTCACGCCCCAGACTGCCGCCGTCGAGCACGTTGACCGGGTCGCGGCCCTGATCGGCCAGATGCTCGACCAAGATAAAGGTGAACAGCGCCAGACGCTGTGCGGTCTTGTTGACCTGGGCGGCGGCCAGTTCCGGGACAAAGTAATAAAAACCGCGCGTGTCGCAGACCAGCTCGAAGCCCAGCGCCTTGAACAGCGTGCGGTACTGGTCCTGCGAATTGGACAGCTGCGCGTACAGCTCCGGATCGCGTCGGCTGATGTGGTAACCCTTGAACAGCTCGCGAAAGATCGGAGCCAGTTGGGACATTTCGGACAGATCAAGTTGCATGGTTGACGCTCTCGGAATTCTCTTGCTGCTCGTTGCCAGCACTGAGCAGGGCGAAGGAGCGCAGGCTGACCCGGTGCTCCTGGGTCATATAGTCACGACGCTGCAGACGTTGACGGGCGAAGCGCTTGTCGCGCGACAGGCGCGAGAACCAGTACAGCAGCTCATCGGTCGCGCCTTCGGGTTCCTGCTCCAGTAGCCAGGTCATCAGGTCCGGCAAGGGCAGGGCATCTTCGCAACGCTCAAGCATTTCCTTGACCGTGCGCGGCGCCCGCGGTTGTTCGCCGGTGCGTGTGGCACTGGCCTTGGGAAACTTCGTTGGCTTTGGTTCGAAATGCGCCAGGGCATAGACATACGCCTCGACCTGGCTGGCACTGCCGAGAAAGGTACTTTGCGGCCGGGTGAACAGCGACATGGCCGCCTGCGGCAGCGCGTCCAGGCCCTTGCGGCGGATTGCCGACAGCGCCAGGGCGGCGCCACGGGTCACGGCGTTGTGCCGGCGCGCCTCTTCACGCAGCGGCAGTAACAGTTCGCGGGCATGGCGCAGGGTCAACTGCGCGTTGGTCTGCATCTCCAGAATGCGCGCGTGGGTGCGCAGCAGCATGTCGTCGTCGACCAGATGGCCGAGGCGCTGTTGTTCGGTCAGCAAGTGCAGCAGCACCTTTTCGACCTTGCGCACACCCTGTTCGAAAGCACCGTCGGCGTTGACCAGCTGGATCATCGGCTCGACATATTCGTCCCAGGTTGCCAGCACTTCGGCATAGCGCTGACGCAGCGGAATCTGCCGGTCACTGGTCTTGGCTCGTTCGGCGACGGCGACCAGTGCCTGCTCATCGTTGGCGAGTTTTTTCAGCACATCGCGCACACGCATGTCGAGCAGGCGCAACTGGCGGGCCAGGTCATTGGCATCGCGAATGTCGAAGGCATCCTGGATATACCCGGCCAGGCGCTCCAGATGACGCAAATACGCCTCGATCTCCAGGCACAGGCCAAGGCGATGCTCGTGACGCAGATAAGACAGAAAGTCGTGAATCTGCGCATTGAGCTCGAAACGGTTCGGGCTCTTGGCCACCGGGACCAGAATGTCCAGGCGGATCCACACATCCAGCAGTTGAGTGATGTCCTGCGCGGTACTGTCCAGCTGCCGGGCGCCCAGTTGCTGGCGCAGTTCGCTCAGGCTCAGAGTGCCCTGGTCGAAGTGCTCGCACAGAGGCTCCAGCAATGCCCAGTGTTCAGCCAGGGCGCGCAGGACTCGCTTGGGTTCGATCATGACAAGGTCGACCGTGGCAAATGAAAGGTCGCGATTGTACTGCATCGTCCCTGTATCGTTTCACTTCACCGGTTACCAGGGATGAACGGCGTGCCGAACAGCACAGGGCACCTCTAAAAACTGCCTGCGTTGTCATCGCCTGCGTTTTTAAAGGCACCCGCACTGGCAGTAAACCTGCACAGCCCCTAGAATTGCGCGCCTGACTTATCCACAAGTGGCTGATCTTTTGCTGACCGAGTCCCGTCGCCGTGCTTATCTGACCGCCATGCAGGTGGAAAGCTGGCTGCCGCGTACCGAACTGCCTTTTGCCGCCCCTTCACGGCCGGAACTGCTGGCGCTTGTGCCGGTGCTGGAGGAGGCCGAAATCATCGTGCCGGCCGCTGCGCCCGTACAAGAACGCCCGGCAGCGCCCGTTGAAGCGGCCAGGGCGGCAACCCAGGTGCGTCAGCCGCCCGAGCGACCCAAAATCGAAGTACCGCGTCCGGCGCCAGCCGCCCCACGCAAAGCGGTCAGCAAAGAACCCGAAGCCGAATCGACCGCCAAAGTACCGGTGGTGCCGCCGCCGCGTTTTGCCCTGCAATTGCTGCGTGCCGGCAGTTGCCTGCTGCTGGTCGAGTTATCCACCGGCCAGCCGTTTCAAAGCCGCGACCCGACCTATCTGCTGCTCAAGGACATGCTGCGCGCCGCCGGTTTGCCCGACAGCCCGCAAATCATCGGCGAGCCGGTGCGCTGGCCGCTGCTGGTGCGCAGCCGCATGGACCAGGGCCCGGAAGCGGCGCAGGATTTCGTCCAGGGTTTTGTCGCCGCCCGCCTTGAAGAACATCCAAGCACCTGCCTGTGGCTGGTCGGCCTGCCTGCGGTGCGTTTTGCCGGACAAGCCGACAGCGAGGCGTTTTACCAAGAACTTCAGGTCCAGGGCCTGGGAACAGTCTGGGCGCTGCCGGGCCTTGAATCATTGATGGACGAGCCGCAGCGCAAGGCCCACGTCTGGCAAGCCATGCGCCGCTTGATGGCGCGCTGGAAAAAACCTGATGAGTGACAGCACCACCTTTCGCCGCATGACCGAAGCCGACCTCGATGCCGTGCTGAAAATCGAGTACGCGGCGTTCAGCCATCCCTGGACGCGCGGCATTTTCACCGACGCACTCAAGTCCTACGAAGTCTGGCTGATGTTCGACGGTGCCCAGCAAGTGGGGCATGGCGTGATCCAGGTGATCATCGACGAAGCGCACCTGCTCAATATCACCGTCAAGCCCGAGAACCAGGGCCGTGGCCTGGGCTATCAATTGCTCGACCACCTGATGAAGCGCGCCTACCAGCTCAACGCCCGTGAATGCTTTCTGGAGCTGCGCGACAGCAACCGTCCCGCTTACCGCCTGTACGAACAGTACGGTTTCAACGAAATCGGTCGCCGTCGCGACTACTATCCGGCGGCCGACGGGCGCGAAGATGCCGTGGTCATGGCCTGCACGCTGCTGGACTAACCGCTTGAATGACTAGTTAGTCGCGCTTGCCGTCCAGTGGGTCGATCTGCGCCAGCTCGGCTTCATCCAGGCCGTGGCCGGCGCCGATGTCGGCTTGATCCACCTCACTCAACTCCTGATCGGCCGGACGGTTGTCGCCAGGCTCGGAAGGTGAGCGCGCACCGTCTTCATGAATCAGCGTATCGGGCTGCAAGTCATCGTCAGTGCCGTGATGGTCAGGGGTCGAGGCGCTGGTCATGCCGGCTTCGCGTACCCGCCGGTCCGGAATTTCTTGCTCAAGTTCCCGCTCGGGAATTTCATCACCGATGCGCGCCGTGTCGTCATCGTCGAAATCCAGCTCGCGCACCGAGCCCATGCGGTCTTCGTTGTCATCGATCGGCTCGGGCTGTTCGGCATTGAAAGGGCGACGTTCTTCGCTCATGACACAATCCTTTTTATCTCGGGGTGTGTTGGGTGGACCGGGCCTGCCCGCGAAGATTCCCTTTTTATGGCTCTGGCGCCACGCCATCAATCGCGTGACCCCGACTCCCTTGTGCCCGTCATAGCAGAGCATCGTCCCTGAGGTAGCACCGCATGAACGCATTACAAGAACTGATCGACAACAACGCACGTTGGGCTGAAGCGATCAAAGAAGAAGACCCCGACTTCTTCGCCAAACTTGCGCGCCAGCAAACCCCTGAATACTTGTGGATCGGCTGTTCTGACGCACGCGTGCCGGCCAACGAAATCGTCGGCATGCTGCCGGGCGATCTGTTCGTGCACCGCAACGTGGCCAACGTCGTGCTGCACACCGACCTCAACTGCCTGTCGGTCATCCAGTACGCGGTCGATGTCCTGAAGGTCAAACACATTCTGGTGACCGGCCACTACGGCTGTGGCGGCGTGCGCGCCTCGATGCAGGACCGTCAGTACGGCCTGATCGACGGCTGGCTGCGCTCGATCCGCGACCTGTATTACGAACACCGCGACGACCTGAGCAAGCTGCCGACCGAAGAAGAGCGTGTCGACCGCATGTGCGAACTCAACGTCATCCAGCAGGTGGCCAACGTCAGCCACACCACCATCGTCCAGAACGCCTGGCACCGTGGCCAGAGCCTGTCGGTGCACGGCTGCATCTACGGCATCAAGGACGGCCGCTGGAAAAGCCTGAACACCACGATCAGTGGCCTGGACCAGTTGCCGCCGCAATACCGCCTGCGTCCTCTGTAACGCCGGTTTACAAGACGAACCGCTGCACCATCAGGTTCAGGTCGGTGGCCAGCATCGACAGCGCATTGCTGGCCACCGTGGTTTGCTGGGCACCTGACGCCGTCTGGGTCGACAGGTCGCGGATGCTGCTCAGGTTGCGGTCCACTTCGTTGGCGACCTGAGCCTGTTGCTCGGCGGCGCTGGCGATCTGCAGGTTGCGATCGTTGATGGTGGTGGTCGAACTGATGATCACCGTCAGCGCCTCGCCGGTGGCCGCGGCCTGCTCCAGGGTCTGGTTGGCCTGGCTGGCAGTGTGGCGCAAGGATTCGGCGGTTTGCTGGGTGCTTTTCTGCACGCCACTGATCAGCCCCTCGATTTCGGTGGTCGAGGCGCTGGTGCGCTGTGCAAGCGAGCGCACCTCATCAGCGACCACGGCAAAGCCGCGACCCGCTTCACCGGCGCGCGCCGCCTCGATGGCGGCATTAAGGGCCAGCAGGTTGGTCTGGTTGGCGATCGAGCGAATCACATCGAGAATGCTGCTGATGCTCTGGGTCTGCTCGGCCAGGCCCTCGGCCTGATGCGAAGAGTCCAGCACATTGTCGGTCAGGTCCTTGATCGAGCCGATGGTCGCGGACAGGCGCTGCTGGCCCTGCACGGCGGCCTGGCTGGAGGCCCTGGATTCAGACACGGTATTGCTGGCATTGTCGGCCACTTGCACCGCCGCCTGGCTCATCTGATTGATCGCCACGGCGGCCTGTTCGATTTCGCTGTTCTGCAATTTCAGGTTGCTGGCGCTGGACTCGGCGATGCTGCCCATTTCCTGAACCGCCTGCGACAACTGCGAAGCCGCGGCATAGATCTGATCGATGGTGCCATGCAGGTTGCCGCGCATGCGCTCCAGCGTGCGCAGCAGTTGCGCGGTTTCGTCCTTGCCCGGCGGGATTTCATGCTCGCTCAGGTCGCCTTCGGCAATGGTGTTGGCAATGTGCAGGGCATGGCGCACCGGGTGGATGATGCTCACGCTCAGGCGCCAGGCCAGCAGCAGGGTCATCACCAGTACGCCGGCAATTGCGCTGAGGGCAATAATCCGCGTCTGTTCATAGCTTTCGCCGGCAATCTGCACCGCCGAGGCCGCGCTCTGGCGGTTGAGTTCGCGCAGCAGTTGCACCTGCATGTCCATCATGTCGCCCTGAATCGACAGGGTGGTGTTGGACAGCATGCGTGCCTGATCCAGATTGCGTTGCTCGATCAGGCTCATCTGGTCCTGCAAGGCGGGCATGAACGCCTTGTAGGCTTCCTGCAAGGCTTTGATAGAGTCGCGCTCGGCCACGGCGGTGGCGTGCGCCAGGTAATCCTCAAAGTCTTTTTCCACCTCGTTCCTGAGCTGCTCGACGTTGATCTTGCCGTTGATCACCGCACCCGGATCGTCGGCATTGGCGATCAGCCGGTTCGACTCGCTGCGCAGCTTGACCAGCGCAATGGCCAGCGCATCGGCCATGGCAATGCTGGGCAGCGCGCCGCTTTGCACCGCTTCGCCCTGGTTGCGGATCTGCTGCATCTGCAACAGGCAAAACGCGCCAAGGGCGACCATCAGTGCCGACGAAAGGCCGAAGCACAGCACCAGCCGAGGGGTGATTTTGAAGCGGCGCAGGAACGCCGTGTGTGATGAGCGACGTGATGCACGAGCCAGAAAATTTTTCACAGCACACAACCCATATGAACGCAGATGTAGAGGTATCCGGTTATAAGGCAGTTGTGTGATAGCTTTGTGACATGCTCAAGGCTAAGTCATTGTTTGACGTCAAAAAATTGCAGCAAGCGACGAACGGCTATGGATCGATTTCCTCCAGCAGTTCGTGCAGGAAACGCTCGACCCGCGCATGCCGCCTCTGGGCCAGCCGCGCGCCCGTCGCGGTCTGAAAACCCTGCGCCAGATTGAGGATTTTGCTTTTGAAGTGATCGATGGCAAAGCGCTTGTCGTCCAGCGGCCGTGCGCTAGCGCGAGGATCAAGCGGGTCATACAGGCCGCTGCCCATGCGGCCTGCGACATGAAACAGCCGCGCCACGCCGACCATGCCCAATGCGTCCAGGCGATCGGCATCCTGCAATATCTGCGCTTCCAGGCTGCGCGGCGCGATGGCTGCCGAAAAGCTGTGCGCCTCGATGGCATGGGCCACCGCTTCGATGCACTGCTCGTCCCAGCCCATGTCGCTCAACAGCTCGCGGGCCCGGGCGGCGGCCAGGCGTGAAGCGCTGGCGCGGAACGGCGAGTTCTTCTCGACCGCCACACAATCGTGCAACAAGGTGGCAGCGACCAGAATCCGCGCTTCGCCGCCCTCGTGATTGCGGATGGCGCAAACATTCTTCCAGACCCGCAGCAGGTGTGAAAAATCATGCGCGCCATCGCCCTGGGTCGCCAGGGTATGCGGCAACAGCCGGTTGGCCAGGTCCTGAAACGGTGCGAAGTGCTCCAGAGGCATCACGCAGCTCCTGTGCAGACAGCGTTGGGGCAAGGCGCCAGCTTGCAGCCCGCGTGCTTATTGCGCAAGAACCTGGCTGATATGTCTGGCCAGCAAACCGGCGCCATGCGCATTGAGGTGGTTGAAGTCCTTGTACCAGGCGTTCGAGTCGCCGATCAGGCATTCCTCTGCCTGGCAAAATACGTCGTCGAGATTGACCAGCCGGATACGCTGCTGGCGAGCGTCGCGTTCAAACAGCTCGCGGGTAAATCGCTGCAGCTCGGCATGCATTGCAATGGGCACGGATAATCGGCTGACGATCAGGCGCTTGGTCGCCTCGCTGTCCGCGGTGTCGCGGGCCAGGCGGTAGTACAGGCTTTTCGGGTCGACCCGTTGTTGCGGCACTTGTGCCACGACGATCACCTCGGTGCCGATTCGTCGATAGGCTTGCACGGTGCGCTCCAGTGCCTGCTCGAATACCTGACGCGAAGATTCGCGGGTGCGCGCCTGGCGGGTCGGCGAGACCAGAAAGTAGCCGGTCATTTTCCGTTGCCGGTAATCGCCGTCGGTGTACAGCGTCCAGCGCGACACCAGCACCACCTTCTTGATGCCATGTTCCTTCACATACGCAAACTGCCGGCGCGTCAGGGTCTCGTAGGCACCGGGTGCGTAGTTGCCCTGCGCAACGTCCACGCCCAGCAACGGCGGGCAACCGCCCAGGCCGAGGTGCACCAGGTTTTCGCCACGTTCACGGGCGGCGGCGTCGAAGGTCGCCAGCAAGGCTTCGGAGTGGCTGTCGCCAAACAGCGCAATATCGACAGGCCGGGTGCTGTCGCCTGCTCCGAACAGGCAGAAGTCGATGTTCCAGCCCTTGCCGTCATAGCCACGGTCGCAGCCGTCGCGCAGCGTGGGATCGGCAAAAGCCTCCAGCAGCGCCGGATCGACATTGAAGCGCTGGGCAAAACCGTTGTTCAGATAACCCGCCAGGCCCAAGGCCGCAAACAGCACCGATGCGCTGCCGGCCAGACCGAACACCTGGCGGCGACTGATTTGCCGCTTGTTGCGAAAGGGCTGTTCGACAAAGCGCCAGCTCAACCACGCCAGCACCAGCGACAACGCCGACAGCGCCAGCATCACGGGCAATCCGGGCTCCAGCAGGCTGGCGTGACGGGCAAAGGCAAATACCGGCTGATGCCACAGATAAGCGCTGTAGCTGAGCATGCCGATCAACACCGGCAACCGATGGCCGAGCAGGCGACCCACCACCGTGTGTTGGTTGGCAAACAGGATAATCAGCGCGGTCCCCAGCGTTGGCACCAAGGCATTGATGCCCGGAAAGGTCGTGCTGCTGTCGAAATTCGCCATGGCAAAGCCGATCAGCGCCAGCCCCGCTAACGAGGCGCCTTGCTGCACGGCGCTGGCGCTGTGCTCGGCACGCGGTCGCCACGAGAAATAAAACGCGATGAACGAGCCGATCAACAATTCCCAGGCCCGCGCATGCAGCAAATAGAACGCCGAATTCATCGACCGCAATGCCCCCCATTGCGACACCGCCAGGCTGGCCACGGCAAGGATCAGCAACATCGTCACCAGCCACGTTCGCCCCAGCCGCCAGCCGAGCATCAACAGCAACGGGAAGAACAGGTAGTACTGCTCTTCTACGGCCAGCGTCCAGGTGTGCAGCAACGGTTTGAGTTCGGCACTGGCGTCGAAATAGCCGCTTTCCAGCCAGAACAACAGGTTCGAGGAAAACGTCGGCACCGCCACCAGACTCTTGGCGAACGCCTTGAAGTCCGGCGGGTCGAGCAACAGCCACGCCAGCGGCAGGCTGATCAGCATCACCACAAACAGCGCCGGCAGGATGCGCCGCGCCCGGCGCTCATAGAAATTGACCAGCGAGAAACGCCCGGCCTGCATTTCACTGAGCAGGATCGAGGTGATCAGGTAGCCGGAAATCACGAAAAAGATATCCACACCCACAAAGCCGCCGGGCAAGGCTGCAAGCCCTGCGTGGTAGGCAATGACAGGAATGACCGCAACGGCGCGCAGGCCATCGATTTCCGGGCGATAGCCCAGCGCCGGGTTATGCACAATGCCCATAGAAGTGCCTTGCAGAGAAAGAGAAGAGGAGGGAACTGCCAGCTGGAATAGCTACCGCCTGCGCGAAACGCAGGGGTGAGGGGATAAAGGCTTCGATGGGCGAGGGGACTGCACGTGGCCCAGAGAGATCAAGCGCAAGCGCTTTTTTACCTCAAGGCGATGGGGCTGTCGAGCAGGGCATTTCCCGATCCGGCTAAAACCCCTTTATAATGCGTGGTTTTTACCACCCTCTGATGCGAGAACCACAGTGATCTTACCGTCCTGCCCGAAATGCAACTCCGAGTACACCTACGAAGACGGCGCCTTGCTGATCTGCCCGGAGTGCGCCCACGAATGGTCGGCTGCGGGCGAGACCGGTGAGTCCGAAGAGGCGAAAGTCATCAAGGACGCCACCGGCAACGTGCTGCAGGACGGCGACACCGTGACCGTGATCAAGGACCTCAAGGTCAAGGGCTCCTCCCTGGTGGTCAAGGTCGGCACCAAGGTCAAGAACATCCGCCTGGTCGACGGCGACCACGACATCGATTGCAAGATCGATGGCATTGGCGCGATGAAGCTCAAGTCCGAGTTCGTTAAAAAGGTTTAACGAACCTCGACCAGCACCGGGCACGGCGCGGCATTCAGGATCTGATTGCCCACCGACGGCGAAAACAGCCGCTCCAGGCGCGACAGATGACGGTGGCCGATCACGATCAGCTCGCTCTTGAGCCGCGCGGCCTCGGCGCAGACCGCCTGGGCCGGCTCTCCGGTCAGGGTGTTGCTGGTGCAGGTGATGTCGCGGCTGAGCAGATCGTGCCGCGCCTGCTCCAGCAGCCCCTGCGCATGGTGCTGTTCCTCGGCGGCGGCCGGGTACTGTTCCTGATCGAAGTTGTCGTCCGGGTCCGCCAGCGCATACGCAGGATCAACGACGCAGACCAGGTGCACTGCAGTGTCGGCAGTCGTCAGCGAACAGGCCAGCTCCAGCACCTTGGCACTTTGTGAGCTGCCATCGAGGGCGACCAGAATCGAGCGGTACATGGCAATTCCTTGGCATTGAACAAAACAACGGACAGTCTGGCCCGTCAGTAAAAATCGGTAAATGCCGCGCCCTGCAACTATGCATTGTGCTGCGCGCAATCAAGGACCAGTGGTCACTAAAGTCATGGTGCGACCTGTGCACGGGTTGTCGTGCCAGGACGGCAGACGTAGAATTCGTAGCATCCGGTTGTCTCTCCCATACCCACAATAATCACCTCCATGCACGCCACGTTCAGGCTCAGACCATGAACGGGGCATTTCTGCGTTGGAGGTTTTGTCTTGCGGGTCAGCGGCGTCGGGTGTTGCACACCGGTGTCAGATGCGTTGCAGGCGTCTGGCGGTCGGCCTTCAAGCCGCAGTCCAATCAGAGCGTTGCCTATCCTGATGAGTACCCCTTCCACCGCACAAAACGGTAGCTGGCTTGGCGTGATCGCGCTGGCGCTGGCGGCCTTCATCTTCAATACCACCGAGTTTGTGCCCATCGGCCTGTTGAGCAATATCGGCCACAGCTTCGACATGACCACCGCGCAAGTCGGCCTGATGCTGACCATCTATGCCTGGGTCGTGTCGTTGATGTCGCTGCCGATGATGCTCGCCACGCGCAATATCGAGCGGCGCAAGCTGCTGATCTGCCTGTTCGTGCTGTTCATCCTCAGCCATCTGGTTTCGGCCAGCGCGACCAGTTTCGGCGTGCTGCTGGCCAGCCGGGTGGGCATCGCCTTTGCACATGCGGTGTTCTGGTCGATCACCGCTTCGCTGGCGGTGCGCATCGCGCCGCCGGGCAAACAGGTTCAGGCGCTGGGCCTGCTGGCGACCGGCACCTCGCTGGCCATGGTGCTGGGCATTCCGCTGGGCCGCATCCTCGGCGAAGCGCTGGGCTGGCGCACCACCTTCATGGTCATCGCCGTGGTTTCGGCCATGACCCTGCTGATGATCTGGCGCGCCCTGCCAGCATTGCCCAGCCAGAACTCCGGTTCACTGCGCAGCCTGCCGATGCTGTTCAAGCGGCCACGGCTGGTGGTGCTGTATGTGCTGACCGCCACGGTGGTCACTGCGCATTTCACGGCCTACACCTACATCGAACCGTTCGCGCAGACCGTGGCGAAGCTGCCCGGTGAAATGACCACCTTGCTGCTGTTGCTGTTCGGTGGCGCCGGTATCGTCGGCTCGATCATCTTCAGCCTGTTCAGCAGCCGTCACCCCAACGGCTTGCTGATCGGCAGCATCAGCGTCATGGCGCTGTGTCTGTTGCTGCTGTTGCCGATCTCTGGCAGTGCAGCGGCGATCGGCACATTGAGCGTGGTGTGGGGCATTGCCATGATGTGCTTCGGGCTGGTCCAGCAATCGCGCGTCCTGACGCTCGCGCCCGACGCCACCGACGTGGCGATGTCGCTGTTCTCGGGCATTTTCAACATCGGTATCGGCGGCGGTGCATTGCTCGGCAGCGTGGTCAGCAGCCAGTTGGGCGTGGCCAACGTCGGCATCATCGGCGGCATGCTCGCCGTGGCGGGGCTGGTGCTCTGCTGCCTGGCGACTTATCACTTCGGCAGGCAGCAGGACGAGGCGGCGGTGCAGGCGAAATAATCAATCGCCGGCGGCGAGGCCGTTCAGCCCTTCAGCCGCCCCAGCCACTCCAGCGATGTGCGCCAGACACAGACGCCCAGGAAATACGCCGACATCAGCCCCCACACGGCCAGCACCAGCGGGCTTTCGTGAGGGTGGCTGACGATCAGCCAGCCGCTGCTGAGCAGCCACACGGTGGTCACTGCAATGTTCAGCGGCATGAAACGGCGTACGCGAAACGGGTGCAGAAACTTCATTCGCGTCAAGGTCAGCAGCGCCAGTGCAACGATGGTCAAAAAACTCATCCACGGCGACGGCGACAGGATGTACATGCACAGCGCAACCACGTTCCAGGCGGCCGGGAAGCCCTGAAAGTAGTTGTCCTTGCTCTTCATCTCCAGATTGCAGAAGCAGAACAGCGAGGACACCAGAATGGTCGAAATGCTCAGCAGCAGCGTGTAGTCCGGCAGCGGGATATAGCGGTAGATAAACAGCGCCGGAATGAACACATAGGTCAGGTAATCGATGACCAGGTCCAGTGTCGAGCCGTCGAAGTGCGGCAGCACCGAATGGGTGTTGACCTTGCGCGCCAGCGAGCCGTCCACGCCGTCGACGATCAGGGCGATGCCCAGCCACAACAGGCAGGCCTTGGGCTGGTTTTCGAACAGGGCAATGGTGGCCAGAAAGGCCAGAACCACGCCCGTCGCAGTAAAACCGTGGGCGCCCCAGGCGTTGAGCCTGGCAATACGTGGATGCGATAGCACGGGGGTGATCTCCAGAAGCGGTGCCAGAAACATCTGGCCAGTCAGCATTTATCGACCGGGCAAAGAACCATAAGGTTCAGCGGTGCGGTTGCCCGGGTGCATTGGACCATTGACGATCCAGACCCTCCCGGTCCTTGTCCAGCTCCACGAAACAGGTCGGCGGCGTGCCATTGGCATTGAGCTGGTAAATGCGCGTCGGCCGACCTTGTGCATCGAAATACACCTGGCCGATGCCGGCCGAGTTCCACAATCGCTCGCCGGCCTTGCTGTGCTCCGGTACGCGCGGTATCACCTTCATCAGGCGGCGCTTGGTGAACCAGTTCAGGGGTGAACGCGGTGAGTATAGCCAGCGATTGAGGCGGTCAAAGGTGTCCAGCAGGCGCCTTGGAAACTCGTTCTTGATGCCGCTGCTGGTGATCTGCCAGATGTGCGGCGTGCCCTTGCGGTTGCGGATCAGCACTTCGTAGACGAATGAATAATGCACATCCCCGGACAGAATCACGTAATTGCCCGGTGTGCGCGAATGGCGAAAGATATTCAGGATCGCCGGCGCCGAGCCGCGATGCGCCATCCAGTTCTCGGCGTCGACCAGCAACGGAAAGCCGCACCAGCTGAAGATCCGCTGGATCGCCTCGATCAGCTTGACGCCGAACACCGGCGCCGGCGAAACGATGATCGCGCTGTCGTGGTCAAGCAGCTCCTGTTGCAGTTCGCACAAGGCCTCCCAGTCCATCAGCCCCGAGGGCTGGCTCAGGTTGATCTCGCTGCGCCAGCGCCGGGTGCGGGTGTCGAGCACCACCAGCGCGGGCTCGGTCGGCATCACGTAGTGCCACTGCTCAAAGCGCAGCAGCTCGTCGATCAGTGCATCCAGCGGCTGGCTGTCGAGCAGCCCGTTGTCGTCGACGGCCTGGCGGCTTAACGCCTGGACTTGTTGCAACAGCTCGCTGAACGCATCGGGGTTGTTGCCCCAGCCCTGGCACAACAGGTAGGCGATCAGGGCATTACCGATGATGCGCCGCGAAAAAGGATGGCCGTAGGCGCTTTCTTCCCAGTTGGCCGACAGGTTCCAGTCATCGGTCACGTCATGATCGTCGAAGATCATCAGGCATTGCAGGTGGGCCATGACCCGCGCCACATCGCCCAGGTTCTCGCAAAAGGCATCGATGACCACTTGCTCCTCGGCATAACGCTCCTGCTCGTCGGGCTTGAGCTGCGGCAGGTCCGGGTCGATCAGCGTCCACGGCACCGGCGACCAGACCAGCAGGTACATGGCCATGACCTCGCCCAAGGTCACCAGGTGATTGCCGGCATTGCTGCTGGTGAAAATCGGCTTGCTGGTCCCGCCGAAAAACCGCTCGCGCAGGGTTTCGTTGGTCTTCAGGGCCGGCAGCAGGTCGGCGCGCTCGTAATAGCTCGCCTCATGCGCATAGAGGCTGGTGCTGTCGTCGACCGTCGCGCCCTCAAGCTTTTCATCGAACAGCTTCAGGCGCTTGATCAGCGAATGGATGGCGCGCAGCGTCGGGCCTGCGACATCGTCGGCGTACACCTGGTCGCCGCTCATCATCAGCAGCGCCGGGCGCTCGTGCGGTTTTGCGGTGCTGGCCAGCAGCCGGTCGGCGCACAGCAGGCCGTCCACCGAAGGGTGATGCGGCTTGCGGCACGAGCCATGCAACATGTGATCGATACGGCTGCGGATCACAAAGTTCGGTCGTTTTGCGCCCGGGTACAGCAGGTGCGGCGCCCAGTCGGCGATCGACGGCTGGGCGTCGTCGGTCAACAGGTCGTAATCGATCTGCGTATCGCAGGGCAGCGGTGTGTCCAGCGTCACGTCGATCAGGTGCACAAAGGCATGCTCGCCGATGGCAACCACCTGGCAGCGCTCGCCGTCCAGCGGGTAATCGGTTTCGCTGACCTGGCCCTGGGCATCGGTGAAGCTCAGGCGCAAGGTCAGCGCGATGCGCCGTGACCCCGCCAGCCAGATCACCACGCGACCGCTTTCCTGACGACGCAGGATCGGGCCGGCCAGTACGGTGGGCAGGGCAAGGCTTGAAGGGCTGGGTGGGGCGGACATCCGGTATCGGTCTCGGGCGTGGAAAGCCGGCGATATTAACCCGAGCGGTGTGAAAATTTCCTAGCTGAATGCACAGGGCTTCACATCGGCGCCTCCGCGCTTTCTATTTAAATGCACATGCCTTCTATCTGAATGGATTGGGATTTTCATGAATTAACACCCAGGGACTCCATTCCTTCAACTTGCTGCCGATAGAGATCCAGTGACGTGTCATTTCAACACGCAGGCTTAACCCACGACAGTTTCCGAAGGAACTCAGCATGAACTGGTTTTACGATGCCAAGCTATCGACCAAGCTCCTTACCTCTTTTGCGCTGTGTGCTGTTATTACCTTGATCGTGGGCCTGATTGGTAGCCGCGGCATCGGTGAGCTTTCTGACAGCCTCAAGCTGGTGTTTTCCAACAACCTGATCTCTGTGAGCAAGACCAACGAAACCAAGACCAGCACCATTGCCCAGAACCGTGACCTGTATCGCCTGCTGTCGGCCGTTGCGTCCAATGGCTCGCAGGCCGACCGTGATCGCATCGTGACCCGCATGCGTGAAAACCGTGCCACGGCTGAAAAAGCCTTCGCCCAGTACCGTGCCACGCCGCTGGCCGATGACGAGCGCGCTGCCGGCAACAAGATGGAAGTGGACTGGCCGGCTTATCAGGCGCTGATTGATCGGGCCGTGAGCCTGGTGAATGCGGGCGACCTTGCCGGCGCACGGGCGTTGATCGATGGCGAGGTCTTGCAGGCGTTCACCCGCGTCACTGATGAACTGACCATCATGGTCGAGTCCAACAACCGCCAGATCGGTGAAGGCGCGGCAGACGCCGAGACGCAAGTGGCCTCGGCCAGGATCAACCTGTACATCGGCATCGCCGTGGCCTTCCTGGCCGCTTTCGGCCTGGGCATGTTCATCAGCCGCATCATCAGCGGCCCGATTGCCACCGCCGTGGCCAGCGCCCAGCGCGTGGCCGGCGGTGACCTGAGCCAGCCGATCACCAGCACCCGCCGCGACGAAGCCGGCCAGTTGCTGACCGCTCTGGGCAATATGCAGAACGGCCTGAAGAACACCATTCAGCAAATCGCCAGCGCCGCCGACCAACTGGCCAGCGCCGCTGAAGAACTCAATGCCGTCACCGAAGAAAGCAGCCGTGGCCTGACCCGTCAGAACGACGAAATCCAGCTGGCCGCCACCGCTGTCACCGAAATGACCACCGCCGTCGAAGAAGTGGCGCGCAACGCCATCTCGACCTCCGATGCCTCCAAAGTCACCAGCACCGAAGCGGCCAGCGGTCGTGATCAAGCCCGTGAAGCGGTCAAGGCCATCGACACGGTCAGCGCCGAAATCTCCAGCTCCACCACTCAGGTCGAAGAACTGGCAGGCCAGGTGCGCGAAATCGGCAAGGTGCTGGACGTGATTCGCGGCATCGCCGAGCAGACCAACCTGCTGGCGCTCAACGCCGCCATCGAAGCCGCCCGTGCCGGCGAGCAAGGCCGTGGCTTTGCTGTGGTTGCCGACGAAGTCCGCGCCCTGGCCGCCCGTACCCAGGCGTCCACCGGCGAAATCGAAGCCATGATCGGTTCGGTGCAAAGCAGCGCCGACCAGGCCGTACGCGCCATGGGCAACAGCCGCAACCTGGCCAGCAACACCCAGTCGCTGGCCCAGGCCACCGGCCAGTCGCTGGAGCGCATCGCGCAAAGCATCGCGCAGATCAACGACCGCAACATGCTGATCGCCACCGCCTCGGAAGAGCAAGCCAACGTCGCCCGCGAAGTGGACCGCAACCTGGTCAACATCCAGGACCTGTCGACCCAGACTGCCGCTGGCGCCCACCAGACCAGCGCCTCCAGCCAGGAACTGTCGCGCCTGGCGGTATCGTTCAATGGCCTGGTGAGCAAATTCCGCTTGTAAAACCCGGGGTCAGATCCGGGCAGCCAGCAACGTCTGCGTATACGCATGACGGGGCTGGCTGAACAGCTGCGTGACCTCGCCGTGTTCGACGATTTCACCCTGGTTGAACACCAGCACCCGGTCGCTGATGTGCTGCACCACGCCCAGATCATGGGAGATGAACAGCAGCGACATCTGATAACGGGCCTGCAACTCGCCGATCAGGTCCAGCACCTGCGCCTGCACATACACATCCAGCGCCGACACCGGCTCGTCACAAATCAGCAGCGCAGGTTTCGCCGCCAGTGCTCGGGCGATGGCGACGCGCTGGCGCTGGCCGCCGGACAGCGAGATCGGCCGGCGTTGCAGCAGCGCTTCACTCAAGCCCACCTGACGCAGCAGCTCGATCACCTGGCCGCGCGCATCGGGCGAATCATCCGCCAGGTTCTCGGCAATCACTTGCTGCACCGTATAGCGCGGGTCGAACGAACTCAGCGGGTCCTGGGGAATGTATTGCAGCTGCCGGCGCAAGGGCTGGCGCTGCTTTTCGCTGACGCCGGACCAGCGCTGGCCCAACAGATGCACCTCACCGCTGTCGGACGCCAGCAGGCCCAGCACGATATTGGCGCAGGTGGTCTTGCCTGAGCCGGACTCGCCGACAATGCCCAGCACCTCGCCACGACGAATCTCGAACGAAGCGTCGCGCAGCGCGGTAAACGGCGCGCGATTGCCGCTCCAGAACCCCGAGCGGTAATGCTTGCTGATGTGGCGCACCTGCAACACCACCTCCGTGCCAATGCTACGCGGCGCCAGTGCTTCGCGCAGGATCTGCGGCGTCTGCTGGCCGGATTCGGCTGGCACAATCTGCGCCGACCCCAGCCGGTGGCCGCGCGACTGCGCCGACGGCACGGCCGCCAGCAACTGCCGGGTGTACGGATGGCGCGGATGATTGAGCACTTGCTGCACGGGGCCTTCGTCGACCACCTGGCCGTGATGCAGCACGCACACCCAGTCGGCAATCCCGGCGACCAGTGCCAGGTCATGGCTGATCAACAGTAACCCGGCACCGGCGCGCACCCGCTCGGCGAGCACGCCGATCACCTGCTTCTGCACCGTGACATCCAGCGCCGTGGTCGGCTCGTCGGCGATGATCAGCGACGGCCCGCCGGCAATCGCCGAGGCAATCAGCGCACGCTGGCGCAGGCCGCCGGACAACTCATGGGCGTATTGCCCGGCGCGACGGGCCGGGTCGGGAATGCCGACCTGCTGCAGAATCTGTTCGACCCGCGCGCCAATGGCTTGCTTGCCCTTGAGCAGGCCGTGATGGCGAATGACTTCGGCGGTTTCCTGGCCGACCGTGCGCAGCGGGTCCAGCGACACCAGCGCGTCCTGCATCACCAATCCGGCAAAGGTGCCGCGCAGCGAGCGCCACTGGCGGTCGTCGAATGCACGGGCGTCCTGACCGTCGATCTCGAAACGCCGCGCCTGAACCCAGGCACCGTTGCCGGCCAGGCCCAGCAGGCTGCGCGCGGTCAGGCTTTTGCCAGAGCCCGACTCGCCCACCAGCGCCACGCACTGGCCGGTCCTCACGGTAAAACTGACGTCGCGCACCAGCGGCTGCTCGGCAAAACCGATGCTCAAACCCTCGATCTGCACCAGCGGGGTATTCGGCGAGGTCATGGCAGGCGGCCCTCGAAACGGCGTTGCACATGGCTGCCGATCAGGCTGAAGGCTATCACCGTCAGGGTAATTGCCAGTCCCGGAAACACGCTGGGCCACCAGGCGCTGCGCAACACATCGCGGCCCTCGGCGAGCATCACGCCCCATTCCGGCGTCGGCGGCTGCGGGCCCAGGCCCAGAAAGCTCAGGCCCGACACGGCCATGATCGAACTGCCGATGTCGATGGTCGCCAGAATCGGAATCGCCACCATCACATTGGGCAGCAAATGCTGGAAAAACACCTTCAAGCGGCTTTTGCCGTAGAAGCAGGCCTGGGTCACGTAGTCGGCCTGGCGCACCAGTTGCGTCTGGCTGCGCACCAGACGGCCGAACTTGGGAATACCGGCAATGCCGATGGCCACCGCGACATTGAACATGCCGGGGCCGATCAGGGCGATCACCAGCAGCGCCAGCAGCACGCCGGGAAACGCCGACAACACATCGAAAATCCGCGAGGCGATCTCGTCCAGCCAGCGGCTGCGCAGGCCGGCCAGAATCCCCAGCAGCACCCCAAATACCAAACTGATCAGCATGCCGGCCACGCCGATCAGCAGCGAATAGCGCGCGCCATACAGCACGCGGGCAAACACATCCCGGCCCAGCCGGTCAGTGCCGAACCAGTGCTGGGCATTGGGCGATTGCAGGCTCTGGGTGATATCGCCGACCAGCGGGTCCCAAGGCGTCAGCCAGTGCGGCACCGCCAGCACCACGGCCAGGATCGCCAGAAAACCTGTCGCCAACGTGATGTCCAGCGGCAAGCGCCGACGTTTCGGGCGTGCTGCGCTATTCGTGGCCGGCGGCGCGTAGGCCGTGGCCTCTAGCGAAGATTGACTCATGCGTTTTTCAGCCTCGGGTCGATAAACAGGCAGGCGATGTCCAGCAGCGTGGAAATCGACACATAAATGGCTGCCGCCAGCAGCACCACGGCCAGCACCACCGGCACGTCCTGAGTGGTAATCGCGTTCAGGGTGATGGTGCCCAGGCCCGGCCGGCCGAAGACTTTCTCGGTAATCACCGCACCGCCCAACAGGCCGCCGATCAGCCAGCCGCCCAGGGTGATGATCGGCAGCAGGCCGTGGCGCAGCACGTGCGCGCTGCGCAGCCGGGTTTCGCTCAGGCCGCGGGCGCGAATGGTGGTGACGAAGGGTTGCTCCAGCGCTTTTTCCATCGACTCGCGCAGCACTTGCGACAGCAAACCGATGGTGGGCAAGGCCAGCGCAATCGACGGCAACACCAGCGACTGCCAGCCATTGGCGCCGGCCGCCGGGAATAACCGCCACTGAAAGGAAAACAGCATCAACAACAAAGTGCCGATCCAGAACACCGGCGTCGAGGTGCACACCAGCTCCAGCAAGCCGGCGGCCTTGCGCCAGCGCGGGCTGCGGCCGGCGGTCAGCAGGCCGAGGATGATCGACACCAGCACCGCCAGCACGCCGGCGCTCAGCGCCAGTTGCACCGTGGGCCATAGCTGCGACGACAGCACCTGCGCCACCGGCTGACGCATGATGTACGAGGTGCCCAGATCACCATTGGCCAGCCGCCCGAGAAACGCCAGGTACTGCTCGGGCAGCGATTTGTCCAGGCCCCATTCGGCGGCAATGGCTTCGCGCAGGCCGGGGTAGAAGGTATCGCCGGCCAGCACATCGGCGATATTGCCGGGCAACGAGTGCAAGGCCACGAAGGCTGCAGTCACGCTGAGCCAGACCACCAGCAGGCTGCTGCCCAGTCGCACCAGAATTGGCCGCCACATGCGCACGCCCTTATTTTTTCGCCTGGCTCAACCAGGCGTCGTAGAGGTTGGAAGGCGAGTCGAGCTGAGCCTCGAAGCTCAAGCCGTGCAAGGTGTCTTTGGCCGCGATCTGATAACTGGGCGCAAACAGCGGCACGATGTACGCCTGGTCCACCGCCCGTTGCTGGATCTCATGCAGAATCGTGCGCCTTGCCGCCAGGTCCGAGGTGGCGCGGGCCTTGTCGATCAGGCCGGTGATGACAGGATCCGTCTTGCCCTTCACGCCGCTGTAAAACCCGGTGCTGCCCAACACGTCGCGCAGCGAAAGCGCGGTGTCTGAAGGGTTGAGGGTATTGGGGTAAATGCTCCAGTTGCCCTCAAGACGCTCCTTGTTCCATTGCCCGCCGGTGGTGATGCGCAGGTCCAGATCGAAACCGAGGTTCTTTTTGACGGCCGCCTGAATCGACTGAATCAACAGGTCGCGGTTATCGCGCACAAACGGCTGTGGATAACCGACCTCGATGCGCAGGCGCTGGCCGTCCTTGGTGCGAAAGCCTTCGGCATCGCGGCCGGTCCAGCCGGCCTCATCCAGCAGCGCGTTGGCCTCGGCGACCTTGTTGCCCCATGTGCCGGCCAGCGCCTTGTGGGTGTCGGCGTTGTCCGGGCCGATGTTCGACCAGGCGCGTGGCACGGTGCCCAGGTACAGGCTTTTGACGATCGCATCGACATCGAAGCCGTCACGCAGGGCGCGGCGCACCCGCACATCGGTGGCCACGCCGTGGGTGTAGTTGATGTTCAGGGTGAACGAGGTTTCAGCTGATGGCCCGACCAGGTACTGGAACCCTTCGGCGCCCTTGAACAGGTCGATGTCATTGGGCTGTACGCCCTCGATCAGGTCGACTTGCCCTGACGTCAGGGCCCCGGCGCGCACTGCGTATTCGGGAATGAAGCGATAGGTCACCGCGTCCAGATACGCAGGGCCTTCATGTTTGGCGTAGCCCGGCCCCCAGTTGTAGGCCGGGTTCTTGACGAAGCGTGCGGTCTGGCCGCGCTGGTAGCTGTCGAAAATGAACGGGCCGGTGCCGACCAGCGATTTGCCGCCGGCGCACAGGTCGACATCCGGTGTGAGCGTCTTGGGCGACAGAAAGCCCAGCTTGACGCTCGACAGCGATTCCAGGGTCGCCGAGTCCGGTTGCGACAAGACGATATTCACCTCATGCGGCGAGACGATCTCGGTGCGTGCGTAGTACTCCAGAAATGACGCCGCGATGGCAGTGTTTTTCGGGTCGCGCACGTAATCGAGGTTGGCCTTGACCGCTTCGGCGTCGAACGGCGTGCCGTCGGTAAAGGTCACGCCTTCGCGCAGCACGAAGTTATAGGTCAGGCCGTCAGCGGAAATTTTCCAGCTTTTGGCCAGCCACGGCACAAAACTGCCGTCAGGCTGTTTGCCGACCAGCGAGTCGATGTAATTGCGGATGACGATAAACGCATTCTGCTGGCTCGAACGATGCGGGTCGAAACACACCGGCTCCGTGGTCACCGCCCAGGTGACTTCGCCGCCAGAAGTCGGCGTGGCAGGTGTCTGGCTGGCACTGGCGGTCGCTTTGGGCGGCTGGGCATTGTCACAGCCAGCGAGCAGGGCGCTGGCAACCAGGATGAAGGCGAGGCTTGGGCGAAACGGCATCGGACTTCCCTTACTATGCAAATAGCTGATCTTGCGAAAAACTCTATATGCATTAAGTGAATTACGTCCAAGGCCTTGTAAGTCTATGGTTATAACAAGGGGATGACCTTGCACTCAGGTCGTAGCGGATTGGCAATCACCTGCCGCGCCCTCTCCAAGGCATCCTCATCCTTGCCGGCGTCTGCGCTGTCGACTGAAGCCGGTCCTAACGCTCGCGTCCGGCGTCCATCGCGGCGCTGTACACCCGCCAGGTATTGCGCCCCGCCGATTTGGCCTGGTACAGCGCCACGTCGCTCATGCGCAGCAGCTCGATAGCGCTATTGGCATGTTGCGGGGCCAGCGCGGTGCCGATGCTGGTGCCCAGCAAAACCTGGCGGCCATGCAGGTCGAACGGGCGGTGCAGGGCCTCATTGATCTGCGCACAGAAACGCTCAATGTCCGCCAGCGCTGGCGCGTTGGGCCAGACCATGACGAATTCATCGCCGCCAAAGCGGGCGACCATGGCGTCAACCGGGGTCATGTCGTGCAGCCGCTGGGCCACCTCTTGCAACACCCGGTCACCCGCTGCATGGCCCAGCGTGTCGTTGACCGGTTTGAAACCGTCCAGGTCCAGGCTCAGCACGGCCAGCGGCCGCTGGGTGTCGTGTGCCAGACGGCGGGTCAGAAACTGATCGAGTTGATAGCGATTGGGCAAGCCGGTCAGAAAGTCATGCTCTGACAAATGGCGGATTTCGGCGAACTGCGCATCGAGCTGGCGCGCCGAGGCGATGGCGTGGCGCAGCAACACGGTCAGCACCCCGACCAGCGCCAGCACGCCGGCGATAAACAGCGGCAAGGTCTGGCTGAGCAGGTACATGCCCGGTGTCGGTGGCGTCCAGTTGAGCTGGATGTCCGAGTCGAGCAACGGCATCGACTGCTGCTCCGGCAAGGGTTGTGTCGACACGGTCAGTTCCGGCAGGCCATAGGTTTCACTCAAGCGCGCGAGTTTTTCGTGGCTCAGGATCGAGACAAAGATCATCACCGAAGGCGGCCCCGGGGTTTTCTCGATGGACGGGTCCCAGCCGGGCGTGAGGGTCGAGGCCGCTGCCAGCGCGGCCACGCCGTCGACCTTGAGTGCGCGCACGACGCTGGTGTCGCTGCGGTCAGCCTCGCGCGCCGCCACCAGCAAGGCGTGCAGATCGCCTTGCAGCCAGTCGCTGGCCTGCAGGTCTGCCGCCTTGCCGTCGATTACCGCGTACACCGTCCGGTCCTGCGCATTGACCACCAGCACGCCGTTGTAGCCGTACAGGTCAAACGGAATGTCGCCGACATTGCGCTGATCGTCGGCCCAGACCTTGTCGACTTTGAGGTGCAGGTTTTTATACGCCTCGCCCCATTTGCTGTAGTTGATGATGTTCAGGCCCACTTCATTGCGCACCTGATCGATCGTGCGGGCAATGAACGTGCGCGAGCGCTGCTGCACATCGGCATCCTGGCTCAGGGCGTTCTTGATCAGCAGATAGCCGCCCAGGCCGATCAGCAGCGACAGTGAACAGATGGCCGGCAACAGGCGCCAGATCAGCGGGTGGTTGCGGCGGATAGCAATCCAGCGAGCCAGAGTAGGTTTGAACATGCAGACACCTGAAAAACAGGGGCAAAAATCGGCAGGACTCCTTTCCTTGGCCAGGGCATTCAACCGAGCATCAGCGAGCGGCTAATAGCAGTGAGCTATCATAAACGCCCGCCCATGGAGGAGCCAGCCGTTTGCGCAAGCAGCCATTGCCGCACCTCGTCCAGCGGGGCTTGGCGACGCGCCTTGCGCGGTGCCACAAGATAAAACCCGGTGTCTACGTGCAGCGCCTGATCGGACACGCGGAGCAGACGCCCGGCATCGAGATCGGCCTGCACGAAAAACTCACTGGCCAGCGCCAGGCCCTGGCCTGCGATAGCGGCCTCGATGGCCAGCGAGGTCTGGTTGAAGCGCAGGTTTCGGGGCACCGCCAGCTGCGGTTGCTCAAATACCTGGGCAAGAAACTGCGGCCAGAAGTTATGCCCATCGTGCAGCAGCGTGTAGCGCTGCAGGTTATCCAGGCAGGCCGGGTCGCCCAGGGCCGCCACCCGTGCGGGGCTGGCCACCGCAATGATGTGCTGGTCCATCAGCCACTGCGCCTCGAGTCCCGGCCCGAACGGCGGGCGCCCGTAACGCACGGCCAGGTCCACCGCATCGCTGTGAAAACTCGACAGCCGATCGGTGGCCAGCACGCGCAGGTCGATGTGCGGATGGCGAGCGGTAAAGTCCGGCAGCCGCGGGATCAGCCATTTGGAGGCAAAGGTCGGCGTCACGCTGAGCGTCAGGTGCAAGGGTTCCGGGCGCAGCATCTGCGTGGCGTCGGCGATCAGCTCGAAGGCACGACGGATACTGGCCTGATAGCTGCGCCCGGCGTCGGTCAGGCTCAGGCCGCGCGGCAGGCGCTCGAACAGCTTGATCGCCAGGTGCGTTTCCAGGTTCCTGACCTGTTGCGCGACGGCGCCCTGGGTGACGCCCAGTTCATCGGCGGCCCGGCGAAAGTTCAGGTGACGAGCCACCACCTCGAACACGCGCAAGGCGTTAAGCGGTGGAAGGGGAATGAAATCGTCTGACATGGCTGTAGTTTTTCTACTGGCTCAACGGCGAAAAGCTCACTCTCTACCGCGCAGGCCAGAGTGCTAGGCTGGATTTGTGTTGCCCAGCGGGCATTTTCGGCTATCGAGGAGAAAGATCAATGGCTGTAGAAAAAGTAGCAATCATCACCGCCGGCGGCAGTGGCATGGGCGCCGCAGCGGCCCGGCGTCTGGCGGCCGATGGCTTCAAGGTCGGCATCCTGTCTTCATCGGGCAAGGGTGAAGCGCTGGCCCTTGAACTGGGCGGTGTGGGCGTCACCGGATCGAATCAGTCCAGTGAAGATTTGCAGAGCCTGGTCGACCAGGTGATGGCGCGCTGGGGACGCATCGATGTGCTGGTCAACAGCGCAGGCCACGGGCCGCGTGCGCCGATTCTGGAAATCAGCGACGAAGACTGGCATCGCGGGCTGGACACCTACCTGCTCAATGTCATCCGCCCCAGCCGCCTGGTGACGCCGATCATGCAGCAGCAAAAGGGCGGGGTGATCATCAATATTTCCAGCGCCTGGACCTTCGAGCCCAGCGACCTGTTCCCGACCTCGGCGGTGTTCCGCGCAGGCCTGGCCTCGTTCACCAAGATCTTTGCCGACACCTACGCCAAGGACAACGTGCGCATCAATAACGTCCTGCCGGGCTGGATCGACAGCCTGCCGGCCACCGACCAACGCCGCGACAGCGTGCCCTTGCAGCGTTATGGCACCCGCGAAGAAGTCGCCGCCACCATCGCTTTTCTGGCCAGCGACGGCGCGGCTTACATCACCGCGCAGAACATCCGCGTCGACGGCGGCATCACTCGTTCGGTGTAAGGTTGGCGGCGGCCCTGACGGTCGCCTCAAGCCTGCGCGCGATAAACGGCGCAATCTGCTCGCGGGTTCTGGCCAGCAATGCCTCGGGCGCGACCTTGGGTGAACCGGCGGCATACGGCGGCTCGGGGTCGTATTCCATCTGCAATTGAATGGACTGCGCGACCTCGGTGCCGGCCAGAATCTCGACCAGCTGCAACGCAAAGTCGATGCCCGAGGTCACGCCGGCACCGGTCAGACGATTGCGGTCACGCACCACTCGCTCATCCACAGGCAGCGCACCCAGCAACGCCAGCTGGTCGATCGACGACCAGTGGCTGGTGGCGCGATAGCCTTTCAGCAAGCCTGCCGCGCCCAGCACCAGAGAGCCTGTGCACACCGAGGTGATCCACGGGCAGGTCCGGGCGACCTGGCGCAGAAAATCCAGAGTCTGCCGGTCTTCCATCAAGGCGATCTGTCCCGGACCACCGGGCACGCAGATCACCTGCAGTGGCGGGCAGTCGTCAAAACGGGTGGTCGGCACAATGCGCAGGCCGCGATCCGACGCCACCGGCTCAAGGTCCTTCCACAGCAGATGGACCTGAGCCCCAGGCAGCCGACTGAACACTTCGGCGGGGCCGGTCAGGTCGAGTTGGGTGAGGTCGGGAAACAGCACCAGGCCAATATGGATCGTCGGTAACGTCATGCAGCAATCTCCTTGAAGGTCGCCAGTAATCTACTCGTGTTTACCAGCGCGAAACTTTTGCATCATTCTGTTGTTATAGTGCTTTGCGTGTTTACAAGTCGTTTATCAATTCGTTTAACCAGATAAGACGCAAGACAAAAATGTCCGGCCGGGATTTCAGGTGCGAATCAGGGTTGAGAAGCACTTGTAACAGGGCCAGAATGCGCATTTTGTGCGTGCGTCGAATTATCGTGTTAACGCTGCCGGAACCGGGGGAAATTTGATCTTGAACCAGCTAAAACGCCTTCAGAGCGGAGTCGAAGGACTTGATGAGCTGCTGAAGGGAGGTTTCGTTTCAGGATCCTCCTACATCATTCAAGGACGCCCAGGCTCGGGGAAAACCATTCTGGCCAACCAGATCGGTTTCAATCACGTGCGCGATGGCGGCCGGGTGCTGTTCGCGACCTTGCTGGCCGAACCCCACGAACGGCTGTTTCAATTCCTGTCGACGCTGAGCTTTTTCGACAAGACCCGCATCGGTGAAGAGATCCAGTTCATCAGCGCCTTCGACACCATGGAAAACGAAGGCCTGGACGAAGTGGTCAAGCTGCTGCGCCGGGAAATTTCCCGCCAGAAGTCCACGGTGATGATCCTCGACGGGCTGCTCAATGCCCGCTCCAAGGCCGACTCGCCGCTGAACACCAAGCGCTTCATCTCCGACCTGCAAGGCCACGCCGCCTTTGCCGGCTGCACGGTGTTCTTCCTCACCAGTTCCCAGCTCGATGACGGCAGCCCGGAACACACCATGGTCGATGGTGTGCTGGAACTGGGTGAAGAGCTGGTCGGTACGCGCCAGGTGCGCCGCATCAAGATGCGCAAGACCCGTGGCAGCGCCGCGCTGTCGGGCAGCCATGAGTGCGAGATCACTGACGACGGCATGGTTATCTACCCGCGCCTGGAAAGCACCATCACCCATTCGCCAATGCGCGACAGTGCAGAAATCTCGATCATCCCCAGCGGTATTCCCTCGCTCGATCCGTTTATCAGCGGCGGCCTGATGTCGTCTTCGGTGTCGCTGATCATGGGGCCATCCGGGTCGGGCAAGACCTCGTTCGGGGTCAACTTTCTGTCCGCGTCGACGGTTGAAGACCCAGGACTGCATTTCGGCTTCTACGAATCGCCTCAGCGCCTGCGCCTGAAAGCCAAGGCCTTGGGGTTTGCTTTCGAGCCGATGGAAGAGTCCGGCGCGCTGACCCTGCTGTGGCGTTCACCGACCACCGAGAAAATCGACAAGCTGGCACTTGAACTGCTGCGTCTGGTCGAGCAGAAATCGATTAAACGCGTGTTTATCGACAGCCTCGGCGGCATGGCCAGAACCGCGGCCGACAAATCGCGAATTCTTGATCTGTACACCGCCCTGATGGGTGAGCTGCGCAGCCGAAACGTCACTGTTCTGGCCTCCTGGGAGGTGCGCAGCATCCTTGGCGAGGTGGTCGACGCACCGGCGTCCGACCTGTCCGGCATCGTTGATAACCTGCTGCTGGTCCGGTTCGCTGAAACAGACTCTGAACTTAAACGGCACCTGTCCATCCTTAAAGTCAGGGACAGTAATTATGATCCTGCCCTTCTAGAGCTCGTGATAGGTCATCAGGGCATCGGCGTTCGCAAGGCTTTTTCTCATGTATCCGACGACGAAAGTGGCGCAATTGCTCAACCGTCATCCCGCTCATGACTTGTCGCGGGGGGTGGGCTTGATATGAGCACGATTCTGATCGTCGATGACGAATACCTGATCGCCGAGATCCTCAGCTTCGCGCTGGAGGATGAAGGCTACCTCACCGTTACGGCCGGCAGCGGGCAGAAGGCATTGAGTGTTCTGGACCGTGAGCGGCCGCAGTTGATCATCACCGACTACATGATGCCGGGCATGAATGGCATCGAGTTTGCGGAAGCGGCACGGGCCAACAAACAGTTCGAGAGCGTGCCCATCATCCTGATGAGCGGCGCCCAGGCCCATCTGGGCGTTTCACGCCCGGACCTGTTTGTGGCCGTGTACGAAAAGCCGTTCGAGATCGAAGTCATGGTCCGCAACGTCAAGCGGCTGCTCAGCGGGGCCTGAGCCCGGGCTCAGGCAAACTGCCAGTCGCGCGCCGGTACCACCCGGCAAAAGGCGCCGGCCAGGGTCGCATTGTGATGCGCAACGATGCGCTCGGCACTCAATAGCGCCGTGTCGCAGCTGCTATGACCTTCCTCGATCAACACCGCGTCCAGTCCCAGATCACGCGCCGCCCGGCAAGTGCTGTCCACGCAGTACTGGGTTTTCAGGCCGACGATCACGACCCCTTGCACGTCATGCGCCTTGAGGCTGGCGACCAGACCGGTTCCGGCAAAAGCGCTGGGGCGGGTTTTCTCGAACACGGTTTCGTTGCCAGCCAGCTGCAACTCATCGATCAGCCGCGTCAACGGACTGCCCGGTTCAATCGGCGAACCCGGTGGGCCAACGTGGCGGGCCAGAAACACCGGCGCGCCGGCCTGCTGCGCCTTGCCCAGCAGCTCGTTGATCGTGGCCAGTAACTGTTCGCTGCGCCAGATCGGCTCCGGGCCATGAAACAGGCCGGCCTGCATATCCAGAATCAACAGTGCGTGCATTTCGCGTTTCCTTGCTTGAAAGCCGGCGACGCGGGCAATAAAAAGGCCCCGTCATCGCTGGCGGGGCCTTGGGGTCATCGTGTAGTTACTGACTCACGACACCGCACGCGACCCGCCTGAGGCGGTCGTGGTTGTGGTGGTCGAGGTCAGCGGCAAAAAAGTCATGGCCCCGAGACTACCGCGCCAGACACGCGATGGCAAATGGCTCTAGGCATTAATCCTGCCCACGCGCATATTGATCGGCCAAACCACCGGCCGCTTGCTTTCAGGGTCGCCCCAACGTGCGGCAAGGTCTTCGGCAAAGCGTTGCAGTAACGCCTCGTGACCCGCTTCACGGGCCTGACGCACCGCCGACCAGGTCGACACATAACCGAGAAAGGCCGGCAGATTCCACGCCAGGCGAATCTGCAACGGTGGCGCGCTCAACGGCTCGAACGGAAAATCCAGCGTCGCATAACCGCTGTCCACCAGCTTGCGTTCGGCCGGCCAGAACGGGCCAATCTCCTTCCAGTAAAACTGCTGAAAACGATCATCGAGTTCATCGTCGAGATTCAGCACGCCATAACTGATCAAGGCCAGCACTGCACCCGGCGCTGCAATGCGCCGCGCCTCGTTGTAGAACGCCGGCAGGTCGAACCAGTGTGCGGCCTGTGCGGCGGTGATCAGGCTGGCGCTGCCATCGGCCACCGGCATGCGCTCGGCCGGGGCGCATTGATAGAGCAGGTTGCCGCGTGAGCTGACGTGCTCGATCTGATCGGCGCTGGGATCAAGCCCCAGCACCTGGGTGAAATGCGCCGCCAAGGGTTCGCTCAGTTGTCCGGTGCCGCAACCGACATCCACCGCCAGCGCCATCGTGGGCGCAATCGAGGCCAGCCATTCAGCAAGCTTTGGCGGGTATTCGGGGCGAAAGCGTGCATAGGCCTGGCCGCCCTGATCGAACCAGTTCTTGGGAGAATTCGGGGTTTCACTCATTGACGCTGTCTCCTGACGGCAGGCGAAGCTTGGCGTCGGACAGACGCCTGGAAAAATCATGCTGGTGCAAGGCACTGGCCGCGTCTTGCAGCGCCCGACGCAGCGGGTGGCCAATCTCTTCTTCGAGCGTCTCGATGGCTGCAAAGGTCGCTCGCCAATGTTCCTCCAGGCGCTCGACCAGTGCTTTACCGGCCTCGGTCAGGTGCAGGCGGCTCTTGCGCCCATCCTCGGCGCGGTAACGGCAGATCAGGCCATCGCCCTCCATCTGCGCCACCGCCTGGCTGATCGCCCCTTGGGTCAAGTGCGTGCTGGCGGTGATCTCGGTCACCGTTGCCGCGCCGGCCTGCATCGCGCGCAGCACCGGCGTATAGCGCGCCCGATAGTTGAGGTTCATTTGCGCGTAGTGCGCTTCGGCGCCGTGGTCCACCAGCTCGCCGACATAGCGCAGCAGTTCGCCCAGGCCTGGATGTGTTTGTTTGGTCATGCAGCAAAATTACATTAGCGCTAATGTAAATTGCAAGCGGCTATTGCCAGGGCACTCACATACAGCCCCATTCCAAACACCGCATGAGTGACCACGCTCATCAGGCAATTGCGCAGCGGCGTGGGCGTGTTGCGCGACGCAAGCCCCGCGCCCATGCACGGCTGAATCACCAGCAGCGGAACGCTCACCGTGACAATGCCCAGCATCATGGCCGGCAACAGGCTGGGGTTCAGCGCCCAATCATTGCCAGCCACGGCCAGCAATAGCCCGGCAAAGGCGATGCCGGTCAGGTAATGCAGCAGCCAGCCCAAGGCCAGTTCGCCCTGAATCGGCTCGGCGTGTGCAATCGCCCGATGGACCACTTTGCCGCGCAACACGTGCCCGGCCCAGCGGCCGATAAAGGCAAAATTCAGGGTCTTGCGGCCCAGCCGTTTCAGCAGCATCAACCAGAGATCCATGACCAGCGTCGCGCCGATGCCAATGCCCGTTACCAGCATGATTGTGTGTGTCAGTTGCGTCATAAGTGCCCCGTCGGATTGACCTGTGAATGCTTTCAGGCCAGCCTGCATGCTCAAGTGGACTTGAGGTCAAGGGGGCAGGGCGATGGATATTTCCGAAGTGGTAAAGCGTTCTAGGCTGCCGGCGTCGACGCTGCGCTTTTATGAAGAAAAGGGCCTGATTGCATCGCTCGGCCAGCAAGGCGAACGACGCCGCTTTGCGCCGCACGTCATTGAGCAACTGGCGGTGATCAGCCTTGGCCAGTCAGCCGGTTTCAGCCTCGATGAAATCCGCCAGATGTTCACCGCTGACGGCCAGTTGAACATCGACCGGCAGTTGCTCCTGAGCAAGGCCGACGAACTGGACGCAACCATCCGCAAGCTCAAGGCCATGAGCAACGGCTTGCGCCATGCCGCCGTTTGCCCCGCGCCCGACCATGGCCAATGCCCGACCTTTCAGCGCCTGCTCAAGGCCGCCGCGCAGGGGACGCAAACGCGCGGACTGCGCAAGGTACAACCCGGAACAGGACGCGTGCGCGCATGAGTGGTGACATTGGTGACCTGGGCGATGGACTGCTCGACCTGCTCGACATCAGCCCCTCCCGATGGAACTCCAGCCGGCCGCTTTGGCGGCGCGTCTGCAGTTTCATCTGGCGGCTGGTGTGGTGCGTGCTGTTTCTGGTCATGAGCGTGGCGCTGATCGTGGCGGTGGTGTCGTGGGCGCTTGAATAACTGTCTTTTACGGCTTGCAAATCAGTCAAGGGCGACACGGTCAATTTTGGCAGGGCGCTTACAGAACGCCGTGAGCCCCTGAAAATTTACGACGGTTAACCCGGCCGGGCATCCCGGTGAATGCGCTGACCTTACTGGTCCTTTTGCGCGGTCAACGCCGCATACCCATTCACCAAATTACGGTAGTTCGGAATCCGCTGCGACAGCAGGTTGCCCAAACCTTACATGGGTAAAGATTAATGATTGGCCATGAACGGATAAATCGGCTGGAATGGTTTGACTGTCCACTCTGGGTGGACAGTCAAGCCGTGTTACCTAGCGAGGCCCCTTATCAATCTGCTCACGTATTTCTTCTAGCGTCTTACCCTTGGTATCCACGTTCATCCCCGACGCCTGCAATCGGGTGATTTCATCATCGCCCAGACCCAGGCAGCGCAAATCATGTTTCCACTGCAAAGCGCGTTGCCGAGCCGTTTGCCGGGCATTCGGTCCCTTGGCGTGCAGGCACACATCGCACCTGTCCTCAGGGTACGGCCGGCTTTCCCAGGTGCCCGGCCGCCGATACTCGTACCGCCCGCACTCACAACGACACAGCCACAGCGTGGCTTTCCCTGAGCGGCTTGGGCGATGCCAGGCAATCGCCGTCATCTTCCCGCGCTGCTTGCCGGTGTAGTCGGTGGCGTGATCGGGGCGTGCTGAAATGCGCGGCTTGTGATCGAAGGTGATTCGCTTGCCTGGCTGATTCATGCGCGCCCCCATGGGTTGCCGACCCCTATGAAGATGCGTTGCACCTTGCCGTTCTTGACGGTATGCCCGTGAATGAAGTCGTCGCTTGAGGTGACCGCGCGGATCTCGATCACAGCGTCATCGCAGCCGATGAGTACGCAAGCGCACTCGGCATCGACAGCGGTCGGAAAAGGGCCGAGCAACGGCTGTGACACCTTGGGATGGACGACAAAAAACAGGTCGATGGTGTTTTTCGGGCAAGCCGATTCCGTTGGCGCCAGTGCGCCATTTTGATTTTTCATGAGGGTTATAGCTCCCAAGTCATAAGAGCCATCGTTGTCTGCCGCCAAGCAGAAAAGGGTGGCGAGTTGCACAAGATTGGCGGACCGGCGACTTAGGAAACCGGCGCACCCGAAGGTGCTCTTGCGCAACCCGCCATAAAGCAAAGCTGCAGGCACAAAAAAAGCGCCTGAAACCGCAATGGGGGCGCTGTTGCGCCATAAGTCGTTCGACCCGCCAAGGTCGTGGTCAGCAATGTGACGGGGTGGACCATACCCGGCATCGTGAGGGTGTGCAACTGGTGGCAGGATACCGGCAAGGCTACACCGCCGTGTCCACCAGACTGTGGGTGTCGCGCATGGCTTGCAGGGTTTCAAGATGACGAATATCGATCATGGTCATGAATAAAATTTGAGTTGAAGTATCAAGATTGATTCGTCTAACCATAGATCAACTGTCGACAAGGGAGGCAGTAGATAAATCCATCGAGCTCAGTGATCATGAGCGTGACTAATAGTTTATTGAAATCAATTCGTTTTAATCAATCGGTCACCCGGCCTACACTGCGTACTGTATTTCACCGCTGGCCTCATGGAACGGCCAAGTGGAAAAAACCACATGCAGGGCAACACTGAAAAAAAGGCAATAAGTCAATTCAGCGTTGTCCCGAAAAGCACGGTGTCAGATCACGATGAACAACGAATTCACATTTGCTATCAAGAGCATTTGTTTTGACGAGAATTACCACCCCTCGGGCAATACGCGCATCACCACTAATTTTGCCAATCTGGCCAGAGGGGAGAACCGTCAGGAAAACTTGCGCAATACCTTGAAGATGATTGAAAACCGTTTCAACGGGCTGGCGCAGTGGGACAACCCCAAGGCTGATCGTTATGCCGTCGAACTGAACATCATTTCCGCTGAAATGCAGATGGGGACTGAAGAGAGTGCCCCGGTCATCCCGTTGATCGAGATGTTGAAAATAACGACGGTCGATCTAAACACCCATCAGCGCCTGAATGGCATCGTAGGGAACAATTTTTCCTCTTACGTGCGAGATTATGATTTCAGTGTGCTGTTGCGGGAGCACACCGAAAACCAGTCCGGGTCTGGCGCGCCGGAGGATTTTGGAACGTTGCACGGCAAGCTGTTCAAGTGCTTCATTAATTCAAACGCCTACAAAGCGCATTTCGAAAAGCCGCCGGTTATCTGTTTGAGTGTTTCGAGCACCCGGACTTACCACCGCACCGATAATCGGCACCCTGTCCTGGGGGTTGAATACCAGCAGGATGAATACTCGTTGACGGATGACTATTTCAGGAAAATGGGGTTGCAGGTTCGCTACTTTATGCCCCCGAACAGCGCGGCCCCTCTGGCTTTTTATTTTTCAGGCGATTTGCTGGGTGATTACACCAACCTTGAACTTATCGGCACCATCAGCACGATGGACACGTTCCAGAAAATTTACCGGCCGGAAATTTACAACGCCAATTCCACAGCGGGAACAACCTACCAGCCCAGTTTGAAACACCAGGATTATTCATTGACGCGCATTATTTATGATCGAGAAGAGCGCAGCCGGCTGGCGATTGAACAAGGGCGATTTGCCGAGGAACAGTTCATCAAGCCTTACCAGGCTCTGCTTGAGCAGTGGTCCGCCAACTGCGCATTTTGATAAGTTAAAGAAGGTTATATTTCATGAAAAAACTGTTGCCCACTTCGACCGCTGGCAGCTTGCCCAAACCCGCTTGGCTTGCACAACCTGAAACCCTGTGGTCCCCCTGGAAATTGCAAGGCGAAGAACTGATTGAAGGCAAGCAGGACGCCTTGCGTTTGTCATTGCAAGAACAGCAACTGGCAGGTATCGATATCGTCAGTGACGGTGAGCAAACTCGCCAGCATTTTGTCACTACGTTTATCGAGCACCTCGACGGCGTCGATTTCGAAAAGCGAGAGACCGTCAGAATTCGTGACCGCTATGACGCGAGCGTGCCAACGGTCGTGGGGTCTGTGGCGCGTCCAAAGTCCGTGTTTGTCGAAGACGCCCGATTTTTACGCCAGCACACCCAACAACCTATCAAGTGGGCCCTGCCAGGCCCCATGACGATGATTGATACGCTCTACGATGCCCACTATAAAAGCCGTGAAAAACTGGCGTGGGAATTTGCCAAAATTCTCAATCAAGAGGCTAGAGAGCTGGAGGCTGCCGGGGTTGATATCATTCAATTCGATGAGCCTGCCTTCAATGTGTTTTTTGACGAGGTGAATGACTGGGGGGTTGCCACCCTGGAAAGAGCAATCGAAGGCCTTAACTGCGAAACGGCGGTGCATATTTGCTACGGTTACGGCATCAAGGCCAATACCGACTGGAAGAAGACGCTGGGCTCGGAGTGGCGGCAATACGAAGAGGCCTTTCCCAGACTGCAAAAATCCAGCATCGATATCGTCTCTCTGGAATGCCACAACTCGCACGTTCCCATGGACCTGATCGAGCTTATTCGGGGTAAAAAAGTGATGGTCGGGGCCATTGACGTGGCAAGCCATGCCATTGAAACCCCGGAGGAAGTCGCCAACACCCTGAGAAAAGCACTTCAGTTCGTCGATGCCGACAAACTCTATCCCTGCACCAATTGCGGCATGGCACCTTTGCCTCGTCGAGTGGCCAGCGGCAAGCTGAAGGCACTGAGTGCCGGCGCAGACATCGTGCGCAGAGAGCTTTCGAGCGGGCGCTGAGTCACGTTCGGAAGTGGCGTACGCGATGAAAAAAATCCTGATCATCGGCATTGGCGCAGGCAATCCCGAATACATCACTGTCCAGGCTGTGAATGCACTCAATCAAGTCGACGTGTTTTTTCTGATGGACAAGGGCCTGAGCAAGGAAAAGCTCAACCTCCTGCGACAGGAAATCTGCGAGCGCTACATCACGGATCGCGATTACCGGATGGTCGAAGCATTGAGCCCGGAACGCCGTCGCGATGGCGGCGGTTATCTGGAGGCTGTGGCTGATCTGAATAGCGAAAAACAGATCACCTTCGAACGTCTGATCACTGAAGAAATGAACGACGGTGAATGCGGGGCGTTTCTGGTCTGGGGCGATCCTTCTCTCTATGACAGCACCATCCGGATACTCGACGCTATCATCCGGGGCGGTAAACATGCGCTGTCCTATGACGTGATTCCCGGTATCACCAGTGTCCAGGCGCTGACTGCGCAACATAAAATCCCGCTGAACAACATCGGTCGATCCCTCGAAATCACCACCGGTCGGTGCCTGGCTGAAGGTTTTCCCAACAACGTCGACAGTGTGGTGGTGATGCTCGACGCCGAAAACACTTACACATCGTTTGCCGATCAGGACCTGGATATTTTCTGGGGAGCCTACCTCGGAACGCCTGATGAAATATTGATTGCCGGCAAGCTTAAAGACGTTGCAGATGAGATTGAGCGTGTTCGTAAGGCCGCACGAGAAGCGAATGGCTGGATCATGGACACCTACCTGCTCAAGCGAAGCGTTCGCGATGAGCCGCAGGTGCAATGACCGCTTCTCAGTCGTGCCGCCAGGAAATAGGATTGACCGCCTGGTGAAGGAGAGACCCTATGAAGCTGATTGGTATGCTGGATTCCCCCTATGTCCGCCGTGTGGCCATTTCGCTCGATCTGATGGGCGTCCCGTTCGAGCATGTCGCACTGTCGGTATTCAGTACGTTCGAGGCATTCTCCGCGATCAACCCGGCGGTGAAAGCACCCAGCCTGGTGCTGGATGACGGCACTGTGTTGATGGAGTCGACCCTGATCATCGACTACTTCGAGGCGTTGAGCCCTCCTGATAAAAAACTGATGCCACAGCAGGCCATACCCCTGGCCGCTTCGTTGCGCACGTTAGGGCTGGCGTTGGCGGCCTGCGAGAAGGCCGTGCAGATCGTTTACGAGTACAAATTGCGGCCTGAGGAAAAACGTCACCAGCCATGGCTGGAGCGGATAACCGGGCAATTGCTGGCAGCCTGTCGCGAGTGGGAAGCGCAACTGGTGCGCAGCCAGCCCGCCGTGCAAGACAAGCCGGATCAGGCCGACATCACCAGTGCGGTCGCCTGGTCGTTCATTCAGTTGATGGTCGCCGATGTCGTCAGGGCAGATGATTTTCAGGCGTTGCAGGCTCATGCCGCACGCCTGGAAGGGACTGAGTGGTTCAAGCGCTATCCGCAGATTTGAAAGTGGGCGGATAAACCCCCTGATAACAAGAAAGCCCGCACAAGGCGCTTGCCTCGCTTGCAACTATTACGACTGGCTGATGGAACGCAGTCAAATTGCCACTAGTCGTATGCATTGCAGTAACCGAGGGATCGGCCGACACGGTCCTGTGAAAGCAGTGTTTAGCCCTGCTCGGTCCTGACCGGAAAAGATAATCCGTTCGGTTATCTATCCGGTTGTATTTTCAGAGCGTTGCCTGATGAAGAAAACACTGCTCGGCGTGCGAGCGTTGATGTCCGTGCCCAAGGACAATCCGGGCCTGGTCAAGGCGCAATACATCGCGCTGTCTCGCCAATTGCCCATGATGTATTTCATCCTGCTGATCAATACCCTGATGCTGGCGGGCACCCACTTTGCGGTCGCGCCGCGCTGGCTGGTGGTGTACTGCCCGTTGATCATGACGTTGTTCGGCGTGATTCGTGCGGCGCAATGGATAAGCACGCGCGGGCGGACGCGCAACCCGGCGCAGATGCTGACGGCGCTGAAGCGCACCAATATGCTTGCGCCGTTTGTCGCCGTGGCGTTCACCGCCTGGTCGCTGGCGCTGTTTCCCTATGGCGACAGCTATACCCAGGCGCATGTCGCCTTTTATATGGCGATCACCGTCATCGGCTGCATTTTTTGCATGATGCACCTGCTGCCAGCAGCCCTGGCCACTACGGCAGTGGTCAACTCGGCGTTCGTGGTGTTCTTCGCGTCCACCAACATCATTACCTTTATTGCCACAGCGCTGGACATCCTGCTGGTGTCCATCGGCATGCTGATCATTCTCAAGGCGCAGTACGCCGACTTCACCCGGCTGGTGAACATGCAGGCGCATACGGCAAAGCTCAGCGAGGAAAACCTTCACCTGGCCAATCAGGACAGCCTGACCGGGCTTGCCAATCGGCGGCAATTCTTTTCCCGCCTCGATACGCTGCTGTCCCGCGCCCGTGAGCAGGAGATTCGCCTGGCCGTGGGGCTGATCGACCTGGATGGCTTCAAGCCGGTCAACGATCTGTATGGCCACAGCATTGGTGACAAGCTGCTCTATCAGGTTGGCCAGCGCCTGACCGGGCTGCTCGACGAAAATGTGCACCTGGCCAGGCTGGGGGGAGACGAGTTCGGCCTGATCATCACTCAGGCTATGAGCGACGACTCGTTGCGGACGTTTGGCGAAAGAATCTGTGCCAGCCTGCGCGAGCCGTTTCTGCTGGTGGACATCCCTATTCAGATCAGTGCGTCACTGGGCATCGCGACCTTCCCGGATCAGGCATCCTGCGCCACGCAAGTGTATGAATACGCCGACTATGCCCTGTACCAGAGCAAGCGCCACCGCTGCGGCACGGTCTGCCTGTTCAGCGCAGCCCATCGCCAGCAGCTCAACCGCGAAGGGTTGACCGAGCAGGCCCTGCGCAGGGCCGATCTGGAGAGTGAGTTTCACGTGGTGTTCCAGCCCATCGTGGATATCCACAGCGAGCAAACCGTCGCGTTCGAGGCGCTGGCGCGTTGGGAAAGCCCGGAGTTGGGTAACGTGCCGCCCAGTGATTTCATCCCGATTGCCGAGCGCGTCGGCATGGTCAATCGCCTTACCGTGCCGCTGCTCAGCAAGGCGCTGGACGTGGCGGCGAGCTGGCCTGCGGGTATCCGCCTGTCATTCAACCTGTCCGCCCATGACTGTGGTTCGCAGGACGCCGCCCAGCAGATCGTCGAGCTGATCAAGAGCAGCCGTTTCGACCCGGCCTGTCTCGATCTGGAAATCACCGAAACTGCGGCCATCCAGGACCTGCCGCAGACCCAGCGAGCGATCAGCCGGTTTCGCGAACTGGGCTGCGGCATTTCCCTCGACGACTTCGGCACCGGCTATTCCAGCTTGAGCCAGATCCACGCGCTGTCACTGACCAAACTGAAGGTGGACCGCACCTTCGTCACCAATATCCATCTCGACCCGGCCAGCTTCAAGATCGTCAAGTCGCTGATTGCCCTGTGCCAGGACATGCAGTTGGAATGTATCGTCGAAGGCGTGGAAACCGCCGCAGAACTCGGCGCCCTGAAAAGCCTCGGTTGCGTCAGGGCCCAGGGCTACCTGTTCTCCAGACCCATGCGCGCCACTGACATCGGCGCCTGGCTTGAAGGCGAGCAACAGGTCAAGGTGCAGGCGGTTTGATCCGCCTGTAGGGCAGGCGCAACTGGCGCGCCTTCTTGGTGGCCATCGGGTCTTCATGGCGGCTCCCACGACTTCTGGTCATTGGGTTTTACGCGAACATACAGACCTGCTGTGTCCAGCGGGCGACGCTTGATTTTTGAACGCATGCGCAGCGGCATATACGGCGGGGATGTATGAGGGAAGACAATTAGATACAGCCAGAAACAAGAAAGCCCGCACTAGGCGGGCTTCTCGTTTTGCTTACAGACTTCGTTGGAAATCTCTAAGCAGGTACTTGGTGGCTACACAGGGACTTGAACCCCGGACCCCAGCATTATGAATGCTATGCTCTAACCAACTGAGCTATGTAGCCAAGTGGCGCGCATTATTCCCTCGGAATGACATGTCGTCAAGCATTTATTTTAAAAAATATCTCTACACGATCAACCGCTTAGCAACAGCCCCGCAAAACCCGCGTCTGCTTTGTTCCCACTGCTGTTTCTTCCAGTGACGCTAGCATTACCGTTGCGCACAAAAATGGTGCGATTTTATGACCCGCAACAGGGCATCTGGCTATCACCGTGGCGCTTTATCGATACGGTCCACTTCTTGCTAGCTCAATGCCATGACGTTGGCCGATGGGTTCGTGTCGCTTACAGGACGCACATCACGCTTTTTCAGGGAAGGCCGCGCGACGAACCACATCGGAAACATTTTCGTGGCATTTTGCCGTTTACCTTTGTAGCAAGCAGATGCCCAGGTCGGTGCAAGCCGGCAGTCGGGTGTTCACGCGCAGGAGTGAGACATGAACAGCCTGTTGTCGCCGGGTATGCGTCTATTGGGACGTTTTGGTTTTGCGCGCAAGTTTCAGCTGTTGTTCCTGCTGTTCATGCTGCCGCTGGTGGGCAGCTTGTGGATGATTGGTGTGGAGTACCGCGCCAAGCTGGCGGTGATTGCCGGTGAGCAGTCGGGTGTGCGCCAGTTGCTGGCGCTCGATGATCTGGACCGCGAGCTGTCGGCGCAGCGTGACCGTGCGGCGCGCTGGAAGGCCATCGACATTCTGCGCGAACCGACGCCGGAGGCGCGTGAGGTGATGAGCCAGATCGATGCCGCCGTGCCGCGCATCAATCAGGCGCTGCAAGGCGTGGGTGCTGCGCTGGACAGCGAAAAGGCCGGTGCCGACACTCAGTCGCGCTACAAGACCCTGCAAGCTTCGGTGAAGGGTCTGGACAGCGAGTCTCTGCGCAGCGTGGGCTGGTGGCCCGACGGTTATGATCGCTTCACCTCGGCGATCAGCCATCTGCAAGCCTTGCGCGACCAGATCGCCATGGACACCGGCCTGATCCTCGACCCGTGGCTGGAAACCTATTTGCTGATGCAACTGGCGACCCAACAGACGCCTGAGCTGATCGAGCGTATCGGCCGCATGGCCAGCATCGGCCAGACCTCGGTGGTCACCGGCCAGTTCAGCCTGCAAAGCCGTTTGCAGATGCGCGACCTGCGCAGCCGCATCGATGATGCCCGTGAGCAGATGCTCAAGACCGCAGGTTCGCTGCAAACCCGCCTGCCGCCGGAAATGCAAGGCTGGGCCAACCGTTACGCGGCCAGCATGCAGGTACTCAATGAAGAGCTGAAGGTCCTCGACGACGGCGTGTTTGGCGGCACCATCAAGCTCAAGCCGGCTGACTTCGAGCGCAGTGTCGACCGTTTGCTCGGCGATATGGCCACGCTGCGCAATGAATCGTTGAAATCGCTGAATGAGCGGCTGGATTACTACCACAGCAAGTCCAATCGCGAATTCATCCCGGTGGGCGTGACCATTGGTGTGCTGCTGCTCGCCGCCCTGTACCTGTTCGCCTGTTTGCAGGCGTCGATCCGCCGCAGCGCCAGCGGCATCACCACGCTGGCTGAATCGCTGCGTGACGGCAATCTGTGCGTCGAGGTTTCGGTGCAGGGCCGCGATGAACTGGCGGCCATCAGTCAGGCGCTGAACGTGGCGGTGGTGCAACTGCGCACCAGCCTGCTGGGGGTCAATCACGAAACCCTGCAACTGGGCTCGGCGGTGCAGACGCTCAATACCCAGTCCAACGACACGCTGTACGAGGTTGAAGAACAGCAACAGCAGATCAGCCAGATTGCCGCGGCGGCCACGCAACTGGCGGCGACCTCGCAAGGTGTGGCCAAGAGCTGCGAGCAGGCGTCCGACAGCGCGCGGCAAACCCGCAAGATCGCTGAAGAAAGCAGCCGCGACAGCCAGCGCACCACCGACAGCATCCAGCAACTCAACCGCCGCCTGACCGACACCGCCGAGGCGTTGGGTCGGGTCAGCGAGCAGGGCCAGCAGATCCAGTCGGTGGTCGATGCCATTCGCGGCATTGCCGAACAGACCAACCTGCTGGCGCTCAACGCCGCCATCGAAGCGGCGCGTGCCGGCGAGCAGGGCCGGGGCTTTGCCGTGGTGGCTGACGAAGTGCGCAGCCTGTCGCAACGCACCCAGGCGTCCACCGCGCAAATCGCCAGCACGGTCGACAGCCTGCGCTCCACCGTCACCCAGGCGGTCAGCCTGATGGAAGCCGCCTGCGGCCAGGCGGTCAACGATGCGCAATCGGTGACCGGGCTGGGCGTCCGCCTGGGTGAAATCGCCTCGGCGGTGCAAGGCGTGACCGACACCCTGGCGCAGATCCTGACCGCTGTGGAAGAGCAGGCCACCACCGCCGATGAGGTCAGCGGCAATATCCAGCAGGTCGATCAGGCGGCCGGGCGCTTGCTGGACGGCGCGCGTGCGGTGAATCAGGCGGCGGACACCCTGAGCAAGGGCAGCCGCGCGCTGAACGACAACACGGCGCGGTTTCATTTGAATTGAGGCCGGGGCGGGTGGCGCAGAATGCTTTGGCGGCGTAAGGTCGAGCCGCTAAAGACGATGCGCCACCTACGGAATCTTCAACCCGATGAGCACACCCGCCAACCTGTTCACGCCCTTACCCGATGCCCGCCAGACAGAGGTTTTCACCGACCTGCTTGCAAGACCTGGCTGCCGCATCGAGCGCATTGTTTCCTTCGGCCAGACCACAGCCGCCGACCGGCCTTATCGCCAGCCGCATGAGGAATGGGTTGTGGTCCTGAGCGGTGCCGCACGCATCCTGATGGAGGGTCACGAAACCGCCCTGGCCCCGGGCGATCACCTGCTGATTCCGGCCGGCCGAGAACACCGCGTGACCTTCACCGACCCGACCCGGCCCACCGTATGGCTGGCGATCCATCTCGGTGAGGCAGATATCAATCCTGTTGGCGCCTAATCAGGCTTGCAGAACATCTCGTGGAACAGGCGCTTAGAACGTTCAAGACCTTGCGGGGTAAGTGCGACGGACTTGGCCTTGCCGATCGGGTTGCAGATCATGCCCTTTTCATGCAGGCGATCAGTGGCCTGCCAGTCATGGTTTTTCCAGGCACGGTTCTCGTCGTGCAGGCTCAGGTAGAGAAGGGCAAGGACGGTGTCGTCGATCTTGTCTTCATCGATTTTCATGGTCGTTACTCCTTTGTCATGGCACATGGAGTCGATGATTATGCCTAACAAGCTTCGCGGCTAAAGCAACTTCTACGGGTGTTCTCCGTTGTGGCTTTAGCCGCGAAAGAAGCACCGCAATAATGGCTACTTGCGAATCACCACCCGCTCAAACCGCCCGGCCAGCACGGTGTAGGCAAAGATCGCTACCAGCCCATGGGCTGCCACGAACCACAGCGCCGAGTTGAACGAGCCGGTGGTGGCCACGAAGTAGCCGATCACCACCGGTGTGATAATCCCTGCGGTATTGCCGATGCCGTTGAACACGCCGCCGCTCAGGCCGACCATGCCTTGCGGCGCGGTGTCCGACAGCACGGCCCAGCCGACCGCTGCCAGGCCCTTGCCGAAGAAGGCCAGTGCCATCAGCGCGATGACCATCCAGTTGGCGTCCACATAGTTGGCCGACACCAGGGTGGCCGCCAACGCCATGCCGATCACGAACGGTGTCTTGCGTGCCCGTGACGGGTGTACGCCGCGACGGATCAGCCAGTCCGAGACCACGCCGCCCAGCACGCCGCCGGAAAAGCCGCAGATCGCCGGCAATGCCGCGACCCAGCCGGCTTCCATGATGGTCATGCCGCGGCCCTTGATCAGGTAGATCGGAAACCAGGTGATGAAAAAGTAGGTCAGCGCGGTGATGCAGTACTGGCCCAGGTACACGCCCCACAAGGTGCGGCTGGTGAACAGTTGCGCGACTTCACGCCACTGGGTCTTGGGTTTTTCACTCTTGCGCTGCGCTTCCAGGTCGACCAGTGCGCCGCCTTCACGCAGGTAATCCATTTCCGCTTTGCCAAGACGTGGGTGGCTGACCGGGTCGTGGTACAGCGCGAACCAGAAGAAGGTCGCGACGATGCCCAGTCCGCCCATCCACAGGAACACATGCTCCCAGCCCATGCTGTGGGTCAGCCAGGCCATCAGCGGCGCGAACACCACCACGGCCATGTACTGCGCCGAGTTGAACAGCGCCGAGGCGGTGCCGCGTTCCTTGGTCGGAAACCAGCTGGACACGATGCGGTTGTTGGCCGGGAAGGCCGGCGACTCCACCAGCCCGAGCATGAAACGCATGCCGAACAGCGCCACGGCGGCGGTGGAACCGACCAGGCCGATCCAGCCCACCGTGCCTTGCAGCATGGTGAACACCGACCACAAAAACAGGCTGCAACCGTAGACCCGGCGTGCGCCGAAGCGGTCGAGCAACCAGCCGCCGGGAATCTGCCCCAGCGCGTAGGCCCAGGCGAAGGCCGAAAAGATCATGCCGAGCATCATCGGGTCCAGGCCCAGTTCCTTGACCACCTCGGTGCCGGCAATCGACATGGTGGCGCGGTCGGCATAGTTAAGAACGGTGACGACAAAAATCAGTGCCAGGATCACGAAACGATGGCGACCGACACGAGCCTCGGTCACTGCCGCTTCCATGGGCGCAGTTTTGCTATTCATGGTGCTCTCCGCTGGCCCTCGATGGGGCCAATGTTGTTCTTGGAAGGAGAAAGCGAATCAGGCCGGAATGGCCACCTTGCGTTGCGGTTCTGCGAAGCAGGCCTGCAAGTGCGACAGGACGATCTCGCCCATGGCCAGGCGCGTCTGCTCGGTGGCGCTGGCGCGGTGCGGTTGCAACACCACGTTGTCCAGGGCGCGCAGGGCTTCAGGCACATGGGGTTCGTTGGCGAACACATCCAGCCCGGCGCCGGCGATGGTGCCGGTCTGCAAGGCGGCAATCAGCGCGTCCTCATCGACCAGCTTGCCGCGCGCCACGTTGATGAAATAACCCTGCGGCCCCAGCGCCTCCAGCACCGGCGCGGTGATGATCGCCCGGCCCTGATCGGCGGAGGCGGCCAGCACCAGCGCATCGCTGTTGCGCGCCAGTTCCAGCAGGTCGGCGAAGAAGCGGTAGCCGGTCTGCGGCTGCTCGCGCAAATCGTTGTACTGAATGCTCATGCCGAAAGCCTGCGCACGGCGGGCAATCGCATGGCCGACCTGGCCCAGGCCGACGATGCCGATGCGCGTGCCGCTGACCTTGCGCGCCAGCGGCTGATTGACCTTGCCCCACTGACCTGTGCGCACGATGCGCTCGCCGACGGCCAGGTCACGCAGGGTCATGATCAGCAAACCCATGGCCATGTCGGCCACGTCATCGGTCAACACGCCGGGCGTGGTGGTGACGCGCACGCCGCGTTCGGCCGCGTGGTCGAGGTCTACTGCATCGGTGCCGATGCCGCTGATGGCGATGATCTGCAGATTGGGCAGGCGGTCCATCAGCGCATTGGACAAACCCTTGGCACCGCCGGTGACCACGCCGCGAATACGCGGGCCGACGGCATTGAGCAGCGCATCCTGATCGTCGGCCTGGTACAGGCGGTGGACGTTGTAGCTGTGCAGCAGACGCGCGTCGATGGGCGCCGGGACGGGTTGGGTCAGCAGGATATCTTGGGTCATCGTCATCGCCTTTTCCTGAATTGTCGTTGTAAAGGACTCTGAAGTGACGACAGCCTAGGAAAAACATCGATGCGCGTCTAACATCCATAGTGAATGTATCGATACAAGAATTGAATCGTGGAGCGGCCTTGTGGAATTGCACCAACTGCGTTGTTTCGTGATGGTCGCCGAAGAGCTGCACTTCGGCCGCGCGGCGCAACGGCTGTTCATGACCCAGCCGCCGCTGAGCCGGCAAATCCAGTTGCTGGAGCGTTCACTGGGCGTGCAGTTGCTCGATCGCAGCAACCGCCAGGTGCGCCTGACCGTGGCCGGCCGGCACTTTTTGCGTGATGCCCAACACCTGCTGGCCTACACCGAACAGGCCAGCGACAGCGCCCGGCGCCTGGCCAGTGGCGAGGCCGGGCAACTGGTGATCGGCTTTACCGCCGTCAGCGGTTACAACCTGGTGCCCGAATTGCTGAGCCGGGCAGGGCAGGTGCTGCCGGACATCGGTTTTGAACTGCACGAGATGGTCACCAGCGACCAGACCGAAGCACTGGCCGCCAACATGATCGACATCGGTTTTGTGCGCAGTGCCGAACCGCGCCAGGGCTGGAGTTATCAACTGGCCAGCCGCGAGCCGCTGATGGTGGTGATGCCTGCCGGACACCCGCTGGCCGAGCGCGCGCAACTGTCGGTCAAGGATCTGGTGCACCACCCGTTCGTGATGTACTCCGCCAAAGAAGGCCGCTATTTCTACGACTGCATCGTCGGCCTGTTCGCCAGCGCCGGCGTGTCGCCGCGCTACCTGTACTACCTCAAGCAGACCCACTCGATCCTCGGCCTGGTGCGCGCGGGTCTAGGCATCGCCATCGTCCCGGCCTCGGCCCGCGAGCTGTACATGGGCCACCTGCAATTTCGCCCGCTAGCCGACGCCCAGCCGACGGCCGACATGTACATGGTCTACCGCGACGACAACGACAACCCGGCCCTGCCACGCTTCATCGACATGGCTCGCCGATTTTTTGTGCCGTCTCCAGATCCAGCTGCTGGCGCCTGAACTGGCCCGGCGGCAATCCATGAATCTGCCTGAACCGCCGTGAAAAATACGCTTCGTCGGCAAATCCGCACAGCCGCGCCACTTCGCCCACCGGTTTGGTGCCATTGAGCAAATGGTTGCGCGCCGCATGCATGCGCCGCTCCAGCACCAGTTCGCTGAAGGTCTTGCCGATCTCCTTGCGCAGCCAGTGGGTCAGGTAGGTCGGTGACAGGTAGGTGGCGGCCGCCGCCTTGGTCAGGCTCAGGTCCGGGTCGTCCAGGTGTTTGCGCACGTATTCGGACATGCGCGTCAAGGCATCGCGGCGGCTGGCCTGGGCGGCATTGTTCTCGGCCAGTTGCTTGAGCGGCTCGGCATAGAGCATGCACACCTTGCCGATCATCTGCAGCAGCAGGCCCTTGATGATCTCGCGGGTGCCGAACTGGCGCTGCGGGTCGAGGTCGCGCATCTGCCGCACCAGCGCGCACACCTGATCGAAATCCTCTTGCTCGAGAATGAAATCCAGGTGCTCCTGAAAGCGAAACGGCGACAGCTCCGGCGCCAGCATGATCGACACTTCTTCGAGGTCCATCGGGTCGCACTGCAAGTGCGGCAGCAGAAAGGTCTGGGAGAAGTTGATGACCATGAAGTGGTTGTCGGCAGGGTGCGGGATCACGTGCATGCGGTGCGGCAGGATGAAGGCCAGTGCGTTGCGCGGAAAGGGCCGTTGCACGTTGCCGATGTGTTGGACCGTGTCGCCGCCCAGATTGACCTGAATCTGGAAATACTCATGCCGGTGCAGCCCGGTTTCGGCGCTGCGGGCCTTCTCGTCGCGAATGTAGAAGTCGGCGCGCTCACTGCGCTGCTGCATGCCGTAGGTCGGTACCCGGCTGGCTGACTGCATGTTCGTCTCCCTTTTTGTTCGATGGCGGCTGAGGGATGGTGAGGCGATTCTGTACAGCGGATCATTCTGTGGCAAGCGACGTACGATGACTTGAGTCTTGACCTGATCAAGGGCCATTTGGACGATGCAAGCTGCAGGTGCAAAAACCATAACCTGCGCCATTGATCATTAAAAGGCTCTGGAACAGGCTTTTTGACAGGTTTTACACGGTTTGTGAAGGCTGGGTAAAAACCGGATGTTTTTGGACAACCCGGATTAATCCTGTTTATCGGTGAAAAAACGTTCTAACCCATTCGTTGATTTTTAGCAGTCGTACGACCACCTTGATAAGCGTCGCAGAAGACATCGCCCAACAATAATCAAAAGGTGCTCGCACAATGACAATCCTCCTTCGCCCGTCCAGACCTCCCGACAGGTGCCTATCGAGTCCGCCCTTCAAAGGCTGATTCGACGCCCCATCCGATCCAGTACAGCACACGCCTTCCGCGCCCGGGAGGGCCGGTCCTGTTTTGCCTGAAAACCTCGATATCCCAAAAACAAAGAGGTCATCCATGTCGAGTCTTCCCAATTCCCAGGCTGCGTCTGTCGCCACCAGCGCCGTCCCCAATGAAGCCGCAGGCTCTGCCGTGCGGCTGCCCACCCGTCGACGCTGGTTCATGCTCAGCCTGTTGCTGATCGCGACGATCATCAACTATGTCGACCGGGTCAATATCTCCATCGCCGCGCCCTTCATGGCCAAGGACCTGGGGCTGGACAAGATCGAGATGGGCCTGATTTTTTCCGCCTTCGCCTGGACCTACGCACTGGCACTGGTGCCGGCTGGTTTCGTCGCCGACCGCTTCGGTTCAAGGCTGACCTACGGCGTGTCGCTGATCAGCTGGTCGGCGGTCACCGTCTGCCAGGGTCTGGCCAGCGGCTTCACTTCACTGTTCGGCCTGCGCCTGGCCGTCGGCGCCATGGAAGCCCCGGCGTTTCCGGCCAATAGCCGCGCGGTCACGGTCTGGTTCCCGGCGCGCGAGCGCGGCATGGCCAGCAGCATCTACGTGTGCGGCCAGTACCTGGGCACTGCGCTGTTCACCGGCCTGCTGCTGTGGCTGGCGACCACCTACGACTGGCGCCATGTGTTCTACAGCACCGGCGCGGTCGGCATCATTTTCGGCGTGGTCTGGCTGTTTCTGTACCGTGATCCGCTGAGCTGCAAGAAGGTCAGCAAAGAAGAACTCAAGTACATCGAAGATGGCGGCGGCCTGGTCAAAAGCAGCCAGGAACGCACCAAATTCAACTGGCGCCAGATTGCCGAGCTGTTCCGCTATCGCCAGGTCTGGGCGATCTGCATCGGCAAGTTCGCCAGCACCTCGGCGCTGTATTTCTTCCTGACCTGGTTCCCCACCTACCTGATCGAAGAGCGCCAGTTGACCACCATCAAGGTCGGCATCTTCGCGATCATGCCGTTCATTGGCGCGACCATCGGCATCCTGCTCGCCGGCGCGATCTCTGACCTGCTGATCCGTCGCGGCTTCAGCATGTCGTTTGCCCGCAAGCTGCCGCTGGTCGTCGGTTCGATGCTCGGCATGTCCATCGTGCTGGTCAACTTCACCGACTCCAACCTGGTGTGCATCGCGATCCTGACCATCGCGTTCTTCGCCCAGGGCATTGCCTCGTCGTCGTGGGCCGCCGTGTCGGAGATCGCACCCAAGGAACTGATCGGCCTGACCGGCGGCGTCACCAGCCTGGCGGCCAATATCGGCGGCATCGTCACCCCGATCGTGATCGGCGCCATCGTGCACTCCACCGGCAATTTTTCACTGGCCTTCTGGTTCATCGGTGCGGTGGCCTTGATGGGCACCTTGTCGTACTCGTTGCTGCTGGGCCGGCTGTACCGCATTCAGTTGCAGACTCGCTAAGTCGCCCGTTAAGTCCAAGGCAAAGCGGCTTTCGTCCAACTTTAAAGACGCAGACCGCTTTAGCCTGAACCCACATCAAGAACGTATATCCAGACCCCGAGCTTGCCGACCATGAACGATTTCGCCTTTACCCCCGTCCCGCAGCCCAGCCTGCCGATTGTCGGCAGCACCCAGCGTTTTCCGGTCAGCCGCGTGTTCTGCCTGGGTCGCAATTATCCCTGGAGCGACGCGCAAGGCCAGGCGCGCACCGTGCCGCTGTTCTTCATGAAACCGGCCACGTCGGTGATCGAGGCCGGCAGTGAAATTGCCTACCCGGTGCAGACCGATGAGTTCTGCCACGAGATCGAACTGGTGGTCGCCATCGGCACCGGCGGCGCCGACATCCCTGAAAGCCAGGCGCTGGAACACGTATGGGGCTATGCCGCCGGCCTGGACCTGACCCGTCGCGACCAGCAGCGCGCGGCCAAACAGGCCGGCATGCCATGGGAGGGCGCCAAGGCGTTCGACGGCTCGGCGCCGATCACCGCGATCCAGCCGGTCAGCAGCCAGGGCCATGCCGAGCACGGCGCCGTGTGGCTGAACGTCAACGGCACCGAACGCCAGCGCTCGCAACTGGAACGCCAGCTGTGGTCGGTGGCCGAAATCATCAGCCACCTGTCGCGCACCGTCACCCTGTTGCCGGGCGACCTGATCATGACCGGCACCCCCGAAGGCGTGGCCGCACTGGAGCCGGGCGATGTCATCAGCGCCGGCGTTGAAGGGGTCGGCAACATCGAAGTTCGCGTGGGCCAACGAGCGGCCTGAAACGCTCAATCAGACAGCGCATCAACAGGAGAACAACAATGTCCAACAAACCTTCGAAAATCGCCCTGGTCACCGGCGCCGGCAGTGGCATCGGCAAAGCCGTGGCCTTCGGCTTGCTGGAAGACGGCTACACCGTAGTGCTGGCCGGCCGGCGCCTGGAGCCTTTGCTCAGCGTCGCCGAAGAAGCTGCCGGCAAAGGCTGGCAGGCCATGCCGGTGGTCACCGATGTGCGCGACCCGGTCAGCGTCAAGGCGCTGTTTGCCACCGTCGAGGAGCGCTTCGGTCGTCTCGATGTGATCTTCAACAACGCTGGCGTCAACGCCCCGGCCGTACCGGTCGATGAACTGCCGCTGGAAACCTGGGACAACGTCATCGCCACCAACGTCAACGGCGTGTTCCTGTGCTGCCGCGAAGCCTTCGGCCTGATGCGCCGCCAGCAGCCGCAAGGCGGGCGCATCATCAACAACGGCTCGATTTCAGCCCACTCGCCACGCCCGTTCACCTCACCCTACACCGCCAGCAAACACGCGGTACTGGGCCTGACCAAAGCCCTGGCGCTGGACGGTCGTGAATTCGACATCGCCGTCAGCCAGATCGACATCGGCAACGCCCTGACCGAACTGTCCGAGCGCATGACCCGCGGCGTGCGCCAGGCCAACGGCCAGATCGCTGTCGAGCCAATGGTCGACGTCCAGCACATCGCCGATGCCGTGCGCTACATCGCAGGGCTGCCGCTGTCGGCCAACGTCCTGAACATGACCGTCATGGCCACCAAAATGCCCTTCGTCGGCCGCGGCTAACAGTATCGACACACCCGTAGGAGCGCGCTTGCCCGCGACCGGCTGCGTTAGCAGTCGTAAATTTTCAGCGTGTCCAAAATTTTGCGAGCGCTAGCGCACTCGGTGGCCGGCCCCCCCCCCCGCCGCCCGGCCCGCGCGCCCCCCCCCCCCTGCCCCCCCCCCCCCCCCCCTACACCCCCCCCCCCACCCCCGGCCCCCCCCCCCCCCCCCCCCCCCCCCCCCCCCCCCCGCTCCTACAAGGCCAATAAAAATTCCGCCCCCAGAGGTGAATCATGAAACCCGAAGTCCTGCAGCTCAGCCCGATCCTTATTCCGCAGATCCGCGAGCGCCTCGAAGAACTGTTTGTCATCCGCCCTTATTACCAACAAGCCGACAAGGCCGCGTACCTCGCCGAACACGGCCCTAACATCCGTGGCGTGATCACCGGCGGCCACACCGGCATCACCCGCGCCGTGCTGTCGCAACTGCCGCGCGTTGAAGTCGTCGCCGTCAACGGCGTCGGCACCGATGCCGTGGACCTGGCCTACTGCCGCGACCTGGGCATTCACGTCACCGCGACCATCGGCGCGCTGACCGAAGACGTCGCCGACCTGGCCATCGGCTTGCTGATCTCGGCCTGCCGTGGCCTGTGCACCAGCGACCGCTATGTGCGCAGCGGTGAATGGCAACACAGCCCGACACCGCTGGCGCCGCTGCCACTGGCGCGGCAATTCAGCGGCATGCGCATCGGCATCGTCGGCCTGGGGCGCGTCGGTCGCGCCGTCGCCACCCGTGCAGCGGCCTTCGGTTGCCCGATCAGCTACACCGACCTGCAACCGCTGGCGGATGTGGATTACCGTTTCGTCGCCGACATCACCGAACTGGCCCGCGACAGCGACGCGCTGATCCTGGCGGCGGCTGCCGACGGCGGTAAAGCCATCGTCGACGCCCAAGTGCTGGACGCGCTGGGCGAGGAGGGCTACCTGATCAACGTGGCCCGCGGCAAGCTGATCAACGAAGACGACCTGGTCGCCGCCCTCAAGGCCGGCAAGATTGCCGGCGCCGGCCTGGATGTATTCGTCGATGAACCGCGCGTGCCCGAAGTGCTGTTCGACAACGAAACCGTGGTCCTGCAACCGCACCGTGCCAGCGCCACCGTACAGACCCGCACACGCATGGGCGAAATGGTGATTTCCAGTCTGGTGGATACGTTTGCCGGGCGTAAGCCCAATGCGTGTGTGACGGGCTGAGGCGAAGGATTATAAGGACAACCCGGTCATTATCGGAGGAGCGGGGTCGCTCCTCCCACAATGTCAATGCGGAGCGTGTTCAAATTCCCAGAGTCAATTTAAGGGTGATCTTGTTCTTGCTATGGCTGCAATGGGTGCCTTCTGATCTTTTTTTGGTTCGATATACCTTTCGGTTGCCTTGGCTCACTGAAAAACCAAGGCCTTGGTGCCTCATTGACATAGTCATAGGCTCTCTTGGACGCAGGCGTTGAGGGTATTTCAGGCGTTGAGATTCGTGGTGGGATTCGTGGTGGTAAAGGGGGAGGCTGGAGAGAAGCATTGATTGACGCGTTCGTAGGCAAACTAGAGGGCGGCAATGCTTCGGCAACCTTGGCGGTGCGAGCGCCCAAGACATACTTGACGGCTTGGATAAAGGGTTCGTCATTGACCGGATTTGTAGCGTGTTTGGCTTTTGACGCCATCTTGAACGCGGCCTGCAATTGTTTGGGCCGTTTGTACAGAAGCACGGCAAGCCTTATGCCCATATGACCCGATGTGTCAGTCTTATTCACCGGATCCCCTACACAATACGCATACGCATTCAATCCACCCTCACCAAACGGACTCAAACTGTCCGGGCTGTTGAACCGCATCAATACCGGGTTGAACGCCCGATAACCATTTCCCAGCAGATAATGCCCGGTCACCGGATCAAGTCTTTCGTTATTGAAGCCCGGCAGGTGCAAGGGTGCTTGAGTCGGGCTGCGTGTGCCATAAGGCATATAGCCAAACGCTTGAGATTGATCGCCGCCCAGTGCGTGGACCACAGAGCCTGGCGCGTCAGTGGCGAGCAATACATATTCGTTCTTGCCAGCCTCTGACTGCCTTTGCGCCAGAAGCTGATCTTGTGCCCGCAACCATGAGGTGTGGAGTGAGCTCTGGATTTCGGTGGTTAGCTTGTCCTGGCGATAAAAACAGCGCGTGTCGGCTTGTCCGAGGGGTAAACAACTGGCCAGACGATCAAGTGGATCGTAATGGTAGCGGCACAACGGTTCGGGTTTTGGGAGGACCATGATCGGATTCCTTGAGCGGGGCCTTTGTGCTCAGGTTCTGCCTTTATGATGTGGCAGATCTGATAGGTAGTCGGGTCGTTATCGTAACGCTGCCCCCCCGCGCGCTCATGTGTTCCCTATCCGAATGGCCACCATTCTGTCGGACGCTGAGCGTGTTTCACCGGAAGGTTGCACTATGACGGGGGATGAAGGTTTTTTGGATTTGATAACGCCCTTGTACTGGAGGTTGTTGCCGCCGTGTCGGGTTATTTTGCTCGACCCATTCTTGATAAGGTTGTTGATGTGGTCGGCGGAAACGCTTGAGTAGGAAAGTCCTTCATACGCGATGACCGGTTTTTTAAGCAGATTTGCAAACTGCTGGGCAAACGAAGACGGTCCTTTTGCTGAAAGACATATCATCAAGTGGGCTTGGTCGTACTGGCTGAAATCAATACCTGCATCCGTCGCCATCGTATACAGGTCTTGGGGCTTGTGGCGCACACCACTGAGCATCAACGCGTGATAGCCCTCTCTCATTTCGGCAGAAGCGTGTGCCTGGAACGTGATGATTTTCAGCTGCTTGGGCGACTCTTCGAAGCTGATCAGCCCACCCTTGATCAACTTGAATGGCGTCGTGGACGAAGTGTCACCCAACAGCAATTTTATGAACTGAAACATATGCCCGCTCGAATCCACCCGATTCACCGGATCGCCCACACAATACGCATACGCATTCAATCCACCCTCCCCAAACGGACTCAAACTGTCCGGGCTGTTGAACCGCATCAACACGGGATTGAAAGCCCGATAACCATTGCCCAACAGATAGTGCCCGGTCACCGGGTCGCATCGTTCGCCATTGAAGCCCGGCAGGTGCAGCGGCGCTTGAATCGGGGCCCGTGTGCCGTAAGGCGTATAGCCAAACGCTTGCGGCTGATCGGCGCCAAGGACATGGATCACCGAACCTGGCGCATCAGTGGCAATCAATACACGCTCACTCTTGCCTGCCTCTTGCTGCCACTGCGCCAGAAGCTGGTCTCGCGCCTCCAGCCGTGATGTCCCGATCTGTCCCTGAATTTCAGTGGTCAGCCTGTTCAGGCGATAGAAACAGCGCGTGTCGGCTTGTCCGAGGGGTAAACAACTGGCCAGACGATCAAGTGGATCGTAATGGTAGCGGCACAACGGTTCGGGTTTTGGGAGGACCATGATCGGATTCCTTGAGCGGGGCCTTTGTGCTCAGGTTCATCCTTTATTGCGGTTGTGCCTACTGTCAGAAGTGACAGGTTTTTTGGCAAATTTCCGACTGCGCTCTGTACATGCAGGCGCTTGCGCAACGCATACGGTGTCTTTGCATATCCCGCACTGGTCAAAACCGCTTATCAGTTGGCCCGTGCGCTGTTACTTTCTGTGTCGGGGGCGCGTCTACGCTCCCAGACGCTGTGAAACCCCGGCACGCTTGCCGGCAGTCGTCTCACAGCGTCTGCTTATCTAACCAACCTAGTGATGAGGAGCATCATGGCCAAGGCCGCCGACGTGGTAGTGCAATGTCTGGAGAATGAAGGCGTCGAGTACGTTTTCGGTATTCCCGGTGAAGAGAACCTCGACTTGCTCGAGTCCCTGCGCAAGTCGCAGATCAAGCTGGTGCTGACCCGCCACGAGCAGTCCGCTGGCTTCATGGCCGCCACCTATGGCCGTCTGACCGGCAAGACCGGCGTCAGCCTGTCGACCCTGGGCCCCGGTGCCACCAACCTGGTGACCGCAGGCGCCTATGCATACCTGGGTGGTATGCCGATGTTGATGATCACCGGCCAAAAGCCGATCAAGAAATCCAAGCAGGGCCGCTTCCAGATCCTGGATGTGGTCGGCATGATGCAGCCTCTGACCAAGTACACCCATCAGTTGGCATCCGCGGACAACATCCCGTCCCGCGTGCGTGAGGCCTTCCGCCTCGCCGAAGAAGAAAAACCCGGTGCCGTGCACCTGGAGCTGCCAGAAGACATCGCCGCCGAACAGACCGACGCGCTGCCGATCCCGCGCAGCGTGCACCGTCGTCCGCTGGCCGAGCACAAGTCGATCGAGGCCGCTGTTGCCAAGCTCAAGACTGCGCGCAGCCCGATCCTGGTGATCGGTGCCGGTGCCAACCGCAAGATGACCGCCAAGGTTCTCAAGCAACTGATCGACCAGACCGGTATTCCGTTTGTCACTACGCAAATGGGTAAAGGCGTTGTGGATGAGCGTCACCCGCGCTTCCTCGGTAACGCTGCGCTGTCGTCCGGTGACTTCGTGCACCGCGCCGTCGAAGCTGCCGACCTGATCATCAACATCGGCCACGACGTGATCGAGAAGCCGCCGTTCTTCATGGTCCGTGGCGGCACCGAAGTGATCCACATCAGCTTCCGCTCTGCTGAAGTCGATGCGGTGTACTTCCCGCAGATCGAAGTGATCGGCGACATCGCCAACGCCGTATGGCAGATCGGTGAAGCGCTGGAGGGCGTCTCGCATTGGGACTTCACCCGCCTGCTGGCCATCCGTGAAGCCAACGAAGCACAGATCGCCGAAGGCGCCGACGATAACCGTTTCCCGGTCTATCCACAGCGTCTGGTCGCCGACATCCGTCGCGCGCTGCCGTCCGAAGGCATCGTGGCGCTGGACAACGGTATCTACAAGATCTGGTTCGCCCGTAACTACAAGGCACACAAGCCCAACACCGTACTGCTCGACAACGCCCTGGCGACCATGGGCGCAGGCTTGCCGTCGGCCATGGCTTCGCACCTGGTGTACCCGGACCGTCCAGTGATCTCGGTGTGCGGTGACGGCGGCTTCATGATGAACAGCCAGGAGCTGGAAACGGCCGTTCGCCTGAAGATGAACCTGACCGTGGTGATCCTGCGCGACGACGGCTACGGCATGATCCGCTGGAAGCAAGCCAACATGGGCTTCACCGATTTCGGCCTGGACTACGGCAACCCTGACTTCGTCAAATACGCCGAAGCCTACGGTGCCTATGGCCACCGCGTCGAAAGCGCCGAAGGCTTCCTGCCGCTGCTGGAAAAATGCATCAGCACCCCGGGCGTACACGTGATCGACTGCCCGGTCGATTACAGCGAAAACGACCGTATCCTCAACACCGAACTGCGCGAGCGCAGTCTGGCTGTTTAAGGCTGTCATATGGCCAATGTCGATCGGCAAAGGCAGATTTCATACATCTTTGTTTGAAATCAAATCCGTAGGAGCGAGCGTCTGCTCGCGAAAGGGTCGGTAAAGCCAACACATTTGTGCTGACGTTACCGCAGCATTCGCGAGCTTGCGCTCGCTCCTACGGGACCGTCTGCTCCTTACGCACCCCCGTGCGATGAGCAATACAAACCTGTACGCTCGCGCCTTTGTCGATTCCCCATCGAAAAGGAGCTCATGTGGACCTGCGTCAACTCGAAGCCTTTGCCGCCGTGATGTCGGCCGGCAGTGTCACTGGCGCCGGGCAGATGCTCGGGCGTTCCCAGCCGACCATTACTCGCCAGATTCAAGAACTTGAACAGGAACTGGGCTTTGCCCTGTTCGAGCGCAGTGGCCCGAAAGTCACGCCTACCCAGAAAGCCTTCCAGATGACCGCCGAGGTCGAAAGTGCCCTGCAGGGCTTTCGCCATGTGCACCAGCGTGCGCTGAACATTGCCCGCGACGAAAACCGCAGCCTGCGTCTGGTGGCCACTCCGGCCCTGGCCGTCGGTCTGTTGCCGCCGGCGCTGGCGGGGTTGCCCGAGCACCTGCGTGCGCAACAGTTGCAGATTCACAGCCTGTCGCCGGAAGCGGCGGTGCAGGCGGTGCTGTCGAAAACCTTCGATCTGGGCGTGATCAGCCTGCCGCTGGAACACCGTGGCCTGGAGCTGCACTGGATCGGTGAGGCGCCTTGCGTGGCGGTGCTGCCCGAAGACAGCCCGCTGGCCGAGCACCCGGTGCTGGGCATGGCGCAACTGGCCGAACAGACCCTGATCAGCATCTCCAACCCGTTCCGCTTTCGTCGGCGCATCAACAAGGCCTTTGAAAATGCAGGCCTTGAGCCGCAGCACATTCTCGACACCAACACCTCGCTGATCGCCATACAAATGGCCCGCGCAGGCCTGGGCGTCGCGCTGGTCGACCCGTTCACCGCCTACGGCGTGCCGCTGCAAGGCGTGGTCGTGCGTTCGATCGAGTCGAGCATCCCATTCTATTTCGGCCTGGTGTCAGCCTATGCCAGCCCGCTGTCCGAAGTCGCCCGCGCACTGGTCGACAGTTTGCAGGTGTCATCGCAGGCCTTGTTGCCCGGCATGACGCTGCACCCCGCCAGCCGTCACGACGTGCTGATGCAGGCGATCTACGCGTAGGACTGATGCCGATCAGTCAAGGCACAACACCGCCTCGTAGGAGTGAGCGCCAGCTCGCGAATGCTGCAGTACAAATACAGCGAATGTGCCGGTTTTACGGGCCCTTTCGCGAGCTTTACGCTCACTCTTACGTATTTGGTGCCAGACGAAACATCGGCGAAGCAGGCACCACCGATTCGCGCCACTCGCGGCTAAAGCGGATCGCCACCCGGCCGCTCCTGCGAGGGGCCTGCTAGCACCTCATATCTCCATATCGAATATCCATAGAATTTCTAATTTCTTGTGGCGATAAAAATCGCCCCTTAGTATTTGCATACCAAATTCAACGGCTTTAAATATTCAAAAAATGGATTGTATGGCTCGCACAACAATCCAGACACGCGGGCATCCAGCCGACCTCGGCAAATCGCCGCACTGCCAGATTCACTTTTCACGGCGACTTGTCGGAGGGGATGTTCATGCACGTAAAGTTTTCAAAGGTCTCGGCGCCCGCGCTGTTGACCCTCGCCGGGCTGTACTGGACGGGCACTGCACACGCAGCGCCGCAGGGCAGTGAAGAAACCACTCAGTTGCAGACCGTGGTCTCGGTGGGTAACCGTGGCGTGGAGCGCACTGTCGCTGAAAGCGCGGTGCCTATCGATGTGATCGGCGGCCAGGACCTGGAAAAGCAGGGCGCCAGCGTCAGCCTGCGCGATGCACTGGCCAACCTGTTGCCATCGTTCAACGTCGCCAAAGTCACCGGCGGCGCCTACAGCAACGTCGCCCGCGCGGCCGGCTTGCGCGGGCTGGGCGGCGGTTATGTGCTGGTGCTGGTTAACGGCAAGCGCCGCCATGGCGGCTCGGTGGCCTCGGAAAACTCGGTACTGATCGAAGGCTGGAACCCGGCCGACCTCGACCTGATTCCGGTCGCGGCGGTAGACCGTGTCGAAGTGCTGCGCGACGGTGCGGCGGCGCAGTATGGTTCTGACGCGATTGCCGGGGTGATCAACATCATCCTCAAAAAAGACAGCAGCGGCGGCAGCGCCACCACGCTGGCCGGGCGTCGTTCCGGCTACCACGGCGTGGGTTCCAACGGCGAGACCTACCAGCAGAGCATCAACAAGGGTTTCGAGCTGCCCAATGGCGGCTTCTTCAACTTCACCCTCGACGCCAAGAACCAGGACAGCACCAAGCGTTCCGCCGAGGCCACCGGCAGCTTCTACTACCCGGTCAACGGCCAGCCCGACCCGCGTGAGAACACCGTCGAGCGCCGCAGCTTCGGCGGCGGCCTGCCGGAAATCGAGCAGTACAACCTGGCCTACAACGCCGAGCTGCCGCTGACCGACGACACCTCGCTGTACTCGTTCAGCACCCTGGGCAAACAGGATGCGCTGGTGTCGATCGGCTTTCGCCGGCCCAACTCCAACACCATCGTCAACGAGCTGTACCCCGATGGCGTGGCGCCGAACTTCACCTTCGAAAGCCTCGACTACCAGACCGTGGTCGGCGCGCGCGGCAAGGACGTGGCCGGCTGGGACTGGGACCTGAGCACCTCGTACAGCCGCAACAAGCAAAAGCAACTGACCGACAAGAACCTCAACCCGTCGCTGGGCACCTCAAGCCCGACCGACTTCTGGTTGCAGACCAACACCTTCGATCAGTGGACCACCAACCTGGACCTCAACCGCACGCTGGACATCGGCCTGCGCAATCCGCTGACCTTCGCCACCGGCCTTGAGCACCGCTTCGAGCACTACCGCACCGAATCCGGCGACCCGGAGTCGTACAGCAACGGCGGCTATACCTACCCGGTCGGTCATCCGCGTGCCGGTCAGCAAGCGGCCATCGGCGCACTGGGCAACTACCTGCTGCTGCCCGAAGACGAAGTCGACCTGCGCCGCAGCAACAGCGCCGCCTATGTCGACCTGGGCCTGGACGTCACTGACAAGTGGTTCATCGGTGCGGCAGGGCGCTTCGAGCATTACACCGACAGCTCGGGCAATACCTGGAACGGCAAGCTTTCGACCCGTTATGCGTTCACCCCGGAACTGGCCGCACGCGGTGCGCTGAGCACCGGTTTCGTCGCGCCGTCGATGGTCCAGCAGGGCTACGCCAAGACCGGTCTGGGCCGGCGCACCATCGGCAACGAAACCCGCGACATCATGATCAAGCGCGTACAGCCTGACTCGGCGATCGGTATCGCGCTGGGCGCCGAAGACCTGGAACCGGTGCGCTCGCAAAGCCTGTCGGCCGGCCTGACCTGGAACCCGGTGAAGAACCTCAATGTGTCGCTGGACGCCTACCTGATCGACCTTGAAGACCGCATTGCACTGATCAGCCCGCTGCAAGGCGCGGCCGTCGACCGCATTCTGGCCTCCTACGGTTTCTCGCATGTGCAGCAGGTGCAGTACTACGCCAACGCCTTCGACACCCGCACCCGCGGCGTCGATCTGGTAGTCGACTACACCCAGCACCTGGGCGAATTCGGCCGCCTGCGCTGGAACCTGGGCGCCAACTGGAACAAGGCGACCATCACCGACCAGAAAGACAACCCGGCACAATTGCAAAGCCTGGGCCTGTCGCGCTTTGATCGTACCGAGCTGGGCGGCATCACCGACCTGACCCCGAAAACCAAGTTCCTGCTGGGCCTGAACTGGCAAGTCGGCGACTGGGATGCCGGCGTGCGCACCACCCGTTACGGCGAAGTCAAAAAGCTGGGCAGCTCAAGCGGCGGCGTCGACGAACGCTTCGGCGCCAAGTGGATCACCGACGTGGATGTCGGCTACCAGATCACCGACAACGTGCGCGTCTCGCTGGGGGCCGACAACGTATTTAACGTCTATCCCGACAAGCACACCGTGGTCGATGTTTCCGGCGGCTCGTACTACTCGTCGATCTCACCGTTTGGCTCGTACGGCGCGTTTTACTACAGCCGTCTGAACATCGATTTCTGATTCCACGCTTTCGAACGCTACACATAGAACCCTGTAGGAGCGAGCGTAGAGCTCGCGAAGAGGCCGGCATGACCGAAGTTTTTATATCGACTGATCGGCAGCATTCGCGAGCTTAAGGGGGCGGCCATCCGCCTCACTCCTACGAACGAGGTGATTTCAGTTAATTTTCATTTCTATCGAGACTGCACAATGCCTGACACCCATACCCCTATCGGCCTGCCTGCTCTGGAAGCACGCTTGCGCGAAGATCTGGAATGGCTCGGCCTCCCCGCACACCCCTGGGTCAAGACCCATCGCCATCACGACACCGACCTGCTGGACGTGGCGATCATCGGCGCTGGCATGGCCGGCATGGCCGCTGCCGCCGAGCTGCATCACCTGGGCGTGCGCACCGTGCTGTTCGATCAGTCCGAACAAGGCTTTGAAGGACCGTGGGCGACGACGGCGCGCATGCAAACGCTGCGTTCGCCCAAACAACTCGCCGGCCCCGCACTGGGCCTGCCGGCGCTGACCTTTCGCGCCTGGTTTCAGGCGCTTTTCGGTCTTGAACAATGGCAGGCGCTGGACAAGATCCCGCGCCTGCAATGGGCCGAGTACCTGCGCTGGTATCGCCAGGTGCTCAAGCTCGATGTGCGCAACCAGCACCGCATTGCCAGCGTGCAACCGACCGCCGAAGGTTTTGTGCGCTTGCTCATAGACACCCCTGATGGCCGCGTCGAGCAACTGGCGCGTCATGTGATTCTGGCCACCGGCCGCGATGGCATGGGCGGGCCGTGGGTGCCGGAGCTGGCGCACAAGCTGCCGCGCCAGTACTGGGCGCACTCGGCCGACGGCCTGCAAGACGCCTGGTTCACCGGCAAGCGCGTGGCGGTGATTGGCGGCGGCGCCTCGGCGATGGACGCAGCCGGTACGGCACTGGAAGCCGGCGCGACGTCGGTTGACCTGCTGGTGCGCCGGCGTGAATTGCCGCGCATCAACAAGGGCAAGGGCGCCGGCAATCCGGGCATGACCCACGGTTACTGGCGCCTGCCGGATGCCTGGAAGTGGCGCATCCGCGAATACCTCAACACCCAGCAAACCCCGCCGCCGCGTGGCAGCACCTTGCGCGTGGCGCGGCATGCCAATGCCCGCTTGCTGCTCGACAACGCCCTGGAGGCGGTCGAACTCGACAGCCACGGCCAGTTGCAAGTGCGCACCTCGCAAGCCAACCTGACCTATGACTTCATCGTGTTTGCCACCGGCTTTCGCAGCGATCTGGACAAACGCCCGGAGTTCGCCCCGTTCGCCGCGCACATCCGCAAGTGGTCAGAGCGCTTCCCGCTGCCGGCCGAGCATCAGAACAGTGAAACCGCGCAGTTGCCCGACCTCGGCCCGCTGTTCGAATTCCTCCCGCGTACCCCCGGAGCCTGTCCGGGCCTGGAGCGCATTCATTGCTTCAACTACCCGGCGGCGCTGACCTACGGCGGCGTTTCGGGCGACATTCCGGCAATCAGCGACGGCGCCAAACGCATCGCCCAGGCGCTGGCCGGGCAACTGTTCAATGAAGACATCGAGGCGCACTTCTGCGACATGCAGCACTACGCCGAACCCGAGTTGATCGGTGACGAATGGCTCGCCGGCAGCCTGCGCGCCGAGGAACGCCGCCCATGACCGGCTGGCTGCTGCGCCGCGTGGGCCAGGCGTTTCTGGTGCTGGTGTTGATGTCGCTGATCGTGTTCATCGGCCTCAATGCCATCGGCAACCCGCTGGACATTCTGATCGGTGAAGACCTCAACCAGGCCGAACGCGCAGCGGCCATCGCCCGGCTGGGCCTGGACCAGCCGCTGTGGCAGCAATACCTGCACTTTGTTCGCGGCGCGCTGGACGGTCATCTAGGCAAAAGTTACGTGCATCACGAAGACGCCCTGCAACTGGTGCTGCACCGCTTGCCGGCCACCATCGAGCTGGCGATCAGTGCGTTGCTGCTGGCGGTGTTCGTCGGCGTGCCGCTGGGCCTGTTTGCCGGTCTGTACCCGGAGCATCCGTTTTCGCGGCTGTTGATGGCGACCAGCATCATCGGTTTCTCGCTGCCCTCGTTCTGGGTGGCGTTGATGCTGGTATTGCTGTTCTCGGTGCACCTGGGCTGGGTGCCGGCCAGCGGTCGCGGGGATACCCGCGAGTTGTTCGGTATCCAGTGGTCATGGCTGACGCTGGATGGCCTGCATCACTTGCTGCTGCCGGCGCTGAACCTGGCGCTGTTCAAGGTCTCGCTGATCCTGCGCCTGACCCGCGCCGGGGTGCGTGAAGTGCTGCCGCAGGACTTTGTGCGGTTTGCCCGGGCCAAGGGCCTGTCGCCGCTGCGCGTGGTGGTCATGCACGTGCTGCGCAACACGCTGATTCCGCTGGTCACCGTACTGGGTCTTGAGCTGGGATCGACCATCGCTTACGCGGTGGTCACCGAAAACATCTTTGCCTGGCCCGGTTCCGGCAAGTTGATCCTGGACAGCATCAACAGCCTGGACCGCCCGGTGGTGGTGGCTTACCTGATGGTCGTGGTGGTGATTTTCGTCACCCTCAACCTGATCGTCGACGTTCTGTACCGCGTGCTTGACCCGCGGGTTCGCCTGGAGGCCGCGCGATGAGCCGTGCCGTTTTGATTGTTTCGCCCTGGCAACGTGCTGCCGGCGATTTCCTGCGGGCGCCATCGGCGTGGCTGGGCCTGGTGCTGTTGCTGGGCATCGTCCTGCTGGCGGTGCTGGCGCCGTGGGTCACCCCGCAAAACCCTTATGACCTGCTGCAACTGGACGTGCTCGACGCGCGCCTGGCACCGGGCAGCGAAAGCTCCAGCGGCGGCTTCACCTATTGGCTGGGCACCGACGGCCAGGGCCGCGACCTGTACTCGGCGATTGCCTACGGGTTGCGCATCAGCCTGGTGGTGGGCCTGGGCTCGGCGCTGATTGCGGCGGTGGTCGGCACCGTGATCGGCCTGATCGCCGCCTATGCCGGCGGCTGGGTCGATGCACTGCTGATGCGCCTGGTCGATCTGTTGCTGTCGTTCCCCGGCATCCTCATGGCGCTGATGATCCTGGCCTGGCTGGGCAAGGGCGTCGGCAACGTGATGCTCACTCTGGTGGTGCTGGAATGGGCCTATTACGCACGCACCGCGCGTGGCCAGGCGCTGGTCGAAAGCGGTCGTGAATACGTCGAGGCCGCACGCGGGCAGGGCATCAACCGTTCGCGGATTCTGCTCGGGCACATTCTGCCTAACTGCCTGCCGCCGCTGATCGTCATCGGCGCCTTGCAGATCGCCCGCGCCATCACCCTGGAGGCGACCCTGTCGTTTCTTGGCCTCGGCGTGCCGATCACTGAGCCGTCGCTGGGCCTGCTGATCGCCAACGGCTTTCAGTTCATGCTCGGCGACGAGTACTGGATCAGTGTGTTTCCGGGGCTGGCGCTGCTGCTGACCATTGTCGCCATCAACCTGGTGGGTGACCGCCTGCGCGATGTGCTCAACCCGAGGCTGCAATCATGAGCGCATCCCCAGTGACGCCGTTGACCCTTGAAGTGCGCAACCTCAGCGCCGGTTTCCAGACCCGCGAAGGCCTGCTGCCCGCGGTGCGCGACCTGTCGCTGCGCCTGGCGCCGGGGCGCATTCTGGGCCTGGTCGGCGAGTCCGGCTCGGGTAAATCGGTCACCGGTTTCTCGATCATCGGCCTGCTCGACAAGCCGGGGCGCATCAGTGCCGGCGAGATCATCTTTCAGGGCCGCGACCTGCGCAGCCTCAAGGCCCGTGAGCTGCGCGCGCTGCAAGGCAACCGGCTGGCGATGATCTTCCAGGACCCGATGATGACCCTCAACCCGGTGCTGCGCGTCGACACGCAGATGATCGAAGCGGTGCGTGCGCATCAACCGGTCAGCCAGGCCGAAGCGCGCGAACTGGCGCGTTCGACGCTGGCCTCGATGGGCATCGCCAGCCCTGAAGAGCGGCTGCGTGCTTATCCGCATCAATTGTCGGGCGGCATGCGCCAGCGCGTGGCGATTGCCATTGCGCTGTTGCATCGCCCGGACCTGATCATCGCCGATGAACCGACCACCGCGCTGGACGTGACCATTCAGGCGCAGATCCTCGCCGAGGTGCAAACCCTGGTGCGCGAGCAGGGCACCGCGCTGGTGTGGATCACCCACGATTTGTCGGTGGTCGCAGGCCTGGCCGATGAAGTGGCGGTGATGTACGCCGGGCGCATCGTCGAGCAGGGACCGGTCGACGCCTTGCTCGACGACCCGCTTCACCCATACACCCAAGGCCTGATCGACAGCCTGCCGAGCCGTAACCGGCGCGGCGAGCGCTTGCGGCAGATTCCCGGCATGGCGCCGTCGCTGGGCAACCTGCCGCCCGGTTGCGCCTTCGCCCCGCGTTGCCCGCGTGCCAGTGAGGTCTGCCGCGAAGAACCGCCGCTGCGCACACTCGACCATGGCCGCAGCGTGCGTTGCTTCCATCCCGGCAGCCGATCCGAGGAGCTTGTTCATGCTCAATGAAACCCCCTTGATCGAGCTGCAAAAGATCAGCAAGGAGTTCGGCGCCCAGCCACCGGGCGTCGTCGGCCGTGCGCTGCAACGCTTCGGCCTGAGCCGTGCCGTGCCGGTGACCCGCGCCGTGGACAGCGTCGACGTGCACATCCGCCGCGGTGAAGTGGTGGGCCTGGTCGGTGAGTCCGGCTGTGGCAAATCCACCCTGGCCCGCATCGCTGCCGGCCTGTCATCCGGCACCCGTGGCCGGGTGCTGTTCGAAGGCCGCGAGCTGGACAGCCTGCCGTATGCCGAGCGCCAGGCGGCGCGGCTGAAGGTGCAGATGATCTTTCAGGACCCGTATTCGAGCCTTAACCCGCGCTTGCGTATCGACCGCATCGTTGGCGAAGGCGCACGTTTGCACGGCCTGACGGATTCTGCCGGTTTCGACGATTACGTCAGCGCCCAGATGCAACGCGCAGGCCTCGATCCGGCGCTGCGCCTGCGCTACCCGCACCAGTTCAGCGGCGGCCAGCGCCAGCGCATCGGCATCGCCCGTGCCCTGGCGGTGCAGCCGCAAGTGCTGGTGTGCGATGAGTCGGTGGCGGCGCTGGACGTGTCGATCCAGGCGCAGATTCTCAACCTGTTCATGGACCTGCGCGAGCAACTGGGCCTGACCTATCTGTTCATCAGCCACGACCTGGGCGTGGTCGAGCACCTCTGTGATCGCGTGGTGGTGATGTACCTGGGCCGGGTCGTGGAGCAAGCCACGGTGGATGACCTGTTTGCCCGGCCCAATCACCCGTACACCCAGGCACTGCTGGCGCAGATTCCGCGTTTTGAAACCCGGCGCAGCCAGTACACGCCGATCAAGGGCGAGATGCCCAGCCCGCTGGCGCCGCCGTCGGGTTGTCATTTTCACCCCCGTTGTCCGTACGCCAGCGCGCGCTGCCGCGAACAGGCGCCACCGTTGCAAGAAATAGCGCCGGGGCACTTCAGCGCTTGCCATCTCAACCACGAACTTTGAACGAGGAAACGTCCTTGAAACCATTGCTGACGAGTGCGCTGACCCTGGCCCTGCTGGCCGCCGGCGCTGCCATGACCGCTGCTGCCAACGCCGATGAAGCCAACAAGACCCTGCGTATCGCTTATGCGGACCCTGTGTCTTCGCTGGACCCGCAACTGAACAACCACGCCGGCGATCGCTCGATCGCCCTGCATGTCTTCGAGTCCTTGCTGGAGCGTCGCGACGACGGCAACCATCCGGGCCTGGCGAAAAGCTGGGAGCGGGTCGACGACCTGACCTGGCGCTTTCACCTGCGCGACGACGTGAAGTGGCAGGACGGCCAGCCGTTCAGCGCCGATGACGTGGTGTTCTCGCTGGAGCGCGCGCGCAATGTGCCCGGCAGCGTGGCCTCGTACGCCGCAGGCCTGCGCACCGTGGCTTCGGTCAAGGCGCTGGATGCCCACACCGTCGAGATCAAGACCAACGTGCCCAACCCGTTGCTGGTCGCCAACGTCGACGCGACCTATCTGGTCAGCCGCCACGCCGGCGCCAACGCCAACAGCGAAGACTACGGCAGCGGCAAGGCGGCCATCGGCACCGGCCAGTACACGCTGGTATCGTTCAGCCAGGGCGACCGTGCGCTGTTTGCGCGCAACGAAAACTACTGGGGGCCAAAGCCTGCGTGGGCCAAGGTCGATTACCGCTACATTCCCAACCCGGCCGGGCGCACCGCCGCGCTGCTGGCGGGTGACGTCGATGTGATCGACAAGGTCTCGCCCAGTGACGTGCAGAAACTCAATAAAACCCCCGGCGTGAAAGTCTTCGCCTATCCGGGACTGCGCGCGCTGATCATTCAGCCGAGCTTTCGTGAAGGCCCCAGCGAGTTCATTCGCGACAACAACGGCAAGCCGCTGGCGCAAAACCCGCTGCGCGACGTGAAGGTGCGCCAGGCGCTGTCGCTGGCGATCAACCGCAAGGCGATTGTCGAGCGCATTCTGCAAAACACCGTGACCGAGGCCAACCAGTGGATGCCGGCCGACACCATCGGCTACAACCCCGAGGTCAAAAACATCCCGTTCGACGCCAAGCGCGCCAAGGAACTGCTGGCCGAAGCCGGTTACCCGGAAGGCTTCCAGTTGAGCGTGCACGTGCCCGGCGACCGCTACCCGCTGGCGCCTGAGTCGATGCAGGCCGTGGCGCAGTTCTGGGCGCGCATCGGCGTGAAAGTCGACCTGCAAGTGGTGCCGTGGTCGGTGTATTCCAGCCGCGCCAACAAGAACGAGTTCGCGGTCAGCGTGATTGCCTGGGGCAACGGCACCGGCGAAGCCAGCTACGGCCTGACCAACATCCTCGCCACCGCCGATGCCGCCAAGGGCCTGGGCATGTCCAACTGGGGCCGCTACAGCAACCCGCAAGTCGACCAGGACCTGGACAAGGCCACCGTGGAATTCGACGACGCCAAGCGCGCCGCCATCCTGCGTGACTCGGTCAAGCGCGTCAGCGACGACGTCGGCATCCTGCCGCTGTTCCACTACCAGAACATCTGGGCCGCGCGTGATGGCCTGAACGTGGTGCCATGGGTCAGCGACCGCACCGCCGCCCTGATGGTGACAGAGGGAAAGCCATGACCCGACTCACGGTCAGCCCGGCCGACGGCCTGCTGGATGAGCCTCGGCACATTCGGCTCGAAGGTCTGACGCCCGGCCAGCCGCTGACCCTGACCAGCCGCACCCTGCGCGGGCGCGAGCAGGCTTGGGTCAGCCAGGCGCAGTTCATCGCCGATGCCCAGGGCACCGTCGACCTGCAACGCGATGCGCCGGTGGCCGGCGATTATCAGGGTGTCAGCCCGCTGGGTTTGTTATGGAGCCAGCACCCGGAGCCGCTTTCTGGAAAAAGCCAGGGCGGCAGCGTGTTCCCGGCCGACCTGCTGCAACCGTTGCAGACCCGCATTGATGTGCAGGGCAGCGACGTGTCCGCCATCCTGACCCAGCGCCTGGCAGGCGAGGGCGTGACCCGCCGCGAGGTGCGTGAAGACGGGCTGGTCGGCACGCTGTTTCTGCCGGCAGGTGCAGGTCCGCACCCGGCGGTGATCGTACTTAACGGCTCCGGCGGCGGCATCAACGAACCGCGCGCGGCGCTCTACGCTTCACGTGGCTATGCCGCGCTGGCGCTGGGGTATTTCAAGGCGCCGGGGCTGTCGGACTACATCTCCAATACACCGCTGGAATACTTCGAGCGCGGCCTGGACTGGGTGCGCCGCGAGGTCAAGCCTGCGCATGATTTTGTCGCCCTCAGCGGCCAGTCGCGTGGCGGTGAGCTGGTGCTGCTGCTCGGCAGCCTGTTCCCCGACAAGGTCTCGGCGGTCATCGGCTATGTGCCCAGCGCGCTGGTGCATGGCGGCCAGGCGGCGGCGGACCCTGCGGTCGGTCGCGACGGCCCGGCCTGGCTGTATCAGGGCAAACCGCTGGTGCACCTGTGGAACAACAACCGCACCGCCAACTGGAGCGCCCGCGACGCCGGGCAGCGCAATGCGCTGTCGATGCTCACCGCGCTGGACGACCCGCAAGCCGTGGAGCGCGCGCGCATTGCGGTAGAAAACATCAAGGGCCCGGTGATTCTGCTGTCGGCCGGCGACGATGCCGCGTGGCCGTCCAGCCTGTTTTCACGCATGGTCGTCGAGCGCCTGAGCGTCCATCGGCATGCCTGGCCGGTCAAGCAACTGGACTTCCCGCTGGCGGGGCACAGCATTCTGCTGCCATTTATCCCCACCACCCCCAATCAGGACGGCACGCCCGCCGCCAATAGCGACGCCAACGAGCAATCCTGGCAAGGCGTGCGCCAATTCCTGCACGACGCCGTGGCCGCACGCCAGGCCACTCTGGAGAAACACCCATGACTTCATCCTCCGTCGACCTGATCGACCGCCTGGTGCTGAGCCCCGACAGTCATCTGCGCGACCTGCGCCAGGCGCGCAGCAAAGTCACCTTGGCCACCCAGGGCAGCCACGACGCGCTGTTCGCCGCCGACCTGAGCGGCGACTTGAGCGTCACCACCCGTTTGCTGGTCGCGCTGTATGGCGCCAGCCTGAGCCGTCAGCCGCAACTGGTCGAATATTACCGCGAGCGCCTGCTGGCCCTTGAGGTGCCTGCCGAACACGTGAACGCGGTACAGCAGGACGACCTGAGCCGCATCGACGATGCCCGATTGCGCACCGTACTGGCTTACACCCGCACCTTGATCCTGGCACCCAGAGAAGGCGACCGCGCTGCACTGGACGGTTTGCGCGCCGCAGGCCTGAGCCCGCTGGACGTGGTGACGCTGGGGCAACTCATCGCCTTCATTTCTTATCAGGTTCGCCTGGTCGCCGGCCTCGCCGCGCTGCAAGCCACTGGAGCCGCACAATGAGCCAGATCATCCGCGACAACGGCTTCACCAATGAAACCCTGGGCTGGAAATCCTGGCTGCCGATCGTCAATCCGGAACAGGCAACGGCCCAGCAACAGGAAGTGCTCAAGGAAAGCCACCCCAAGGCCTTGACCAGCGAGTACTACCTGACCCTGATCCACCAGCCCGAAGTGCTGCGCCAGCGCTCGCTGGTGTTCAACGCCATCATGTACGCCCCCGGCGGCCTGCCGCGCGCCGAGCGCGAGCTGGCCAGCACCGTGGTCTCGCGGGTCAACCACTGTGTGTACTGCGCCTCGGTGCATGCCCAGCGCTTCGAGCAACTGGCCAAGCGTAATGAGGTGATTGCGCAGGTGTTTGCCGACCCCGAAACCGCCGGTGACAGCGAGCGTGAACGGGCGATTATCCGCTTCACGATTGACCTGACGCTGGAGCCGGGTGCGACCGCGCCTGAGCATATTTTGCCGCTGCGCGAGGCCGGCTTGAACGACGGTGAGATTCTCGACCTGATCCAGGCCGTGGCGATTTTTGCCTGGGCCAACCGGTTGATGCTGAACCTGGGTGAACCGGTGTTTGAGGCTGACTCTACAACGCAATAAACGCCGGATGCAGGCCCCGGATATGCTCGGTCACCGGCGGCACATATTGCTCGTCGCTGGTCAGTTCATGCAGCAGTTCTTCGCGCAGTTGATGAAAGTCGAACTGGCTGCGCTGGCGCGGGTGCGGCAGGTCGATGTCGACCACGCGCTTGATGCGGCCGGGGCGCGGTTCCATGACCACCACGCGGTCGGCGAGAAAGATCGCTTCTTCGACGTCGTGGGTGACCAGCACGGTGGTGATCTTTGCCCGTTCGCGGATCGACAGCAGTTCGTTTTGCATCTGCTGGCGGGTCAGCGCGTCAAGCGCGCCGAACGGTTCGTCGAGCAGCAAAATGCGTGGGCTGGCCACCAGACCGCGGGCGATGGCCACGCGCTGCGCCATGCCGCCGGACAATTGGTGCGGGTAGGCGCGGGTGAAGTCTTTCAAGCCCACCAGATCGATGAAATCAGCGATGCGCTGTTGCTTCTGCGCGGCGCTCAACGGCTCGTTGACCAGGCCCAGGCCGATGTTGTCGTGCACGGTCAGCCACGGAAACAGGCGGTGTTCCTGAAAGACGATGCCGCGCTCGCTGCCAATGCCTTCGACCTGTTTGCCGTCGACGCGAATCTCGCCGCGAAACGCGGTGTCCAGGCCGATCAGCAGGCGCAGCAGGGTGGACTTGCCGCAGCCGCTGGAGCCGACGATTGCGACGAATTCACCTTCGGCGATCTCCAGGTTGAACTCCTTGATCGCCTCGATCTGGCCGCCGTCGACCTCGAAGACCTTGCCGACATGGGTGAAGCTGACGATAGGTTGAGTCATGCGTGTCTCCAGCGCGTGGCGCGCGCTTCGATGCGTTGTCCGAGGTGGTTGAGCAGGGCGCCGGTCAGGCCGACCAGCAGCATGCCGCTCATGATCACGTCCATGCGCAGCAGTTGTTGGGCGCCGATCATCAGGCTGCCGATGCCGCCGTTGGACGGCATGAAGTATTCCGAACCGATGGTGCCCAGCCAGGCGTAGATCAGGCTCAGGCGCAGGCCACCGAAGATGCCCGGTGCCGCGCCCGGCAGCACCAGCCGGCCCAGGCGTTGCAGCGGGTTCAGGCGCAATACGCGGGCAGCTTCGGCCAGTTGCGGCGACTGGTGCGCGACGCTGCGCTGGGTGGCGATGTACAGCGGAAAGAACGCCGCAAACGACACGAACACCCACTTGGCCGGCTCGCCCAGGCCGAACCAGGCGGTCAGCAGCGGCACCCAGGCGAAGATCGCGATTTGCCGCAATGCACCAAGACTCGGGCCGAACAGCCGCTCGGCGCGCCGCGAAAGACCCAGCAGCAGGCCGACGCTGAAACCGGCCAGGCCGCCGAGCAAGAGGCCGCCCAGGGTGCGGCTCAGGCTCATCAACATGGCGTCGGGCAGGCTGCCATCGGCAAGCCCGGTCCAGGTGGTGTGCAGCACCAGCAGCGGCGACACCAGAATTTGCCGGTCGACCCACTGCAACTGGTACGCGGCCTGCCACAGCGCCAGCAGGGCGAACGGCAGGTACCAGGCGGTCAGGCGCTGCCAGCCGCGTTGTGCAGAACCCCGGTTCAGTTGCGCCGTCGGCGGGTGCGGCCAGTGCACCAGCTTGCGGTCGGCCCAGCCGATGGCCTGGTCCATGCTCACGCCGATCACACCAATCACCGCGATGCACACGAACACGATGTCGAGCATGAACAACTGTCGCGCCCAGACCATCAGGTAACCGATGCCTTCGCTGGAGGCCAGCAGCTCGACCGCCAGCAGCGACGACCAGCCGGCCGACAGTGCCAGACGCACGCCAGCCATGAACGAGGGCAGGGCGGCGGGCAGAATCAGTCGGCGGATCAGCAAGGGTCTGGGCAGGCGCAACACGGCAGCGGCTTCACGCAGGCGCGGCTGGGCATCACGCACCCCGACCAGCGTGTGCAGGGTTACCGGCACCACCACGGCCTTGAGCAGCACCACCAGCTTGAGCACTTCACCGATGCCGAAAAACACCATGAACAGCGGAATCCAGGCCAGCGTGGGAATCTGCGCCAAAGCGCTGAAGGTCGGCAGCACCAGGCGCTCGGCGCGCGGGCTGTAACCCAGCCAGGCGCCGAGCAACGCGCCACTGCCGATACCGGCCAACAGACCCAGCGCCAGACGTTGCAGGCTGATACCGAGGTTGACCCAGATCTCGCCGCTGCCCAGCTCCAGCGCGCTCTGCCACACCAGTGCAGGCTCGGGCAGGATTTGCTCGCTCATCCAGTGCTCACGGCTGGCGATCCACCACAGGGCAAAGATCAGGATCGGCACATACCAGGCCTGCAAGCGCGTGGCCAATGCGGGCCAGCGGCGGCCGGGCGGACGCAAGGCGGCGTTCGGCAAATTGAGGATCGAATCACGGGGCATTGACAGTCTCCGTTGGTAGCGGCTGGCGCTACAAACCAAATCGCATTTACTTATTCTTTATGGATATATAAATGATGTATTTGTTGATTTAAAAGGATAAGGCCGCCATTAAATCCTGATTGCGAATTGCAGCCAATGCATTCACAGAATATTTTCCATGCAGCTCGTGCATACCCCAGCAACCATAAGGGGTGCAGCCTTCATATTCCTTAAAGTTTTTAAAAGGTCAGTTTTTAGTATTTTATTTTGCAGACGGTTTATGCCTGACTGGCACCTTTGTCAGAGGCTTCAGGAGCCGTTGCATGAATCTCTTCTTCTCACGCTTTACCCATCGTTTTGCCGCTCCGGTGCTGGCGGGGTTGCTCGCCTGCATGACGCCTTTGGCCCAGGCCGCCGAGGTCAAGGAAATCCGCATCGCTGTGCCGGACCTCAGTGCCGGCACCCAGCACAGCGGCACCGGTACAGTGGATGTCTTGCGCAACCAGCAACTGCTGGAGCAAGCCTTTGCCGCCGACGGCATCAAGGTGCAGTGGAATTTCTTCAAGGGCGCCGGCCCCGCGATCAATGAGGCGCTGGCCAACGGTCAGGTCGACTTCGCCTATCTGGGCGATCTGGCGGCAATCATCGGCAAGGCCAATGGCCTGGACACCCGCGTGCTCAGCGCCAACGGCCGTGGCATCAAGCAGTACCTGGCGGTGAACCCTGAGTCGGGGATCAAGACCCTGGAAGACCTCAAGGGCAAGCGCGTGGCGATCTTTCGCGGCACCGCCTACCAGTTGTCGTTCGCCGCAGCGCTGGCCAGCAAAGGCCTGAAGGAAAAGGACCTGAAGGTCATCAACCTGGACATCAACGCCGCTGTCGCCGCACTTGGCGCCAAACAGATCGACGCCACCTGGGGCTCGGCTTCACTGACCGCACTGCGCGCCCGTGGTCTGGCCGACATTCCGCTGACCACCCTGGACCTGGGCGGTGCGGGCAGTATTCAAAGCGTATTGGTGGGCTACGGGCCGTTTATCGATGCCCACCCGGAAGTGGTGGCCAAACTGCTCAAGGCCAACGGCCAGGCGCTGAACTGGTTGCAGCAAGAGAGCAACCGCCAGGCGTATATCGAACTGGTCTCGGGGCTGGCCAATTACCCGCAGGCGACCTTGCAGGAAGACTTTAAAGGGATCGACCTGAGCGTCCGTTTCGACCCACGCCTGGATGCAGAATTTTTGGCGCAGTTGCAGAAGTCGGTGGACCTGGCGGCAGAGCAACGGCTGATTCGCAAGCCGTTCAAGGTCCGTGAGTGGGTGTCGGATAAAGCGTTGTGATGTAGGACGTTTCTGATTTTATTTGTTGCTATTGATCGTTTGGTTTTTGAGGGATTACGTCGGGCATGTTCTGGAATTCATGCCAGATGGCCCACGGGTCTACTCGACTAATCAAATGAGACTTTTACGATGAATAAAAATAAAAAGCGTCTGAACAGGCTGCTGGCGAGTGTATTGGTCGCCACTGCTCTGCAGGCATTCGCGCAGACAGCCCCGGCACCTGTTGCAGCGCCCGTCACAACGGTATTGGAAGATCGTGTTCACCAGATCGGCAATGCACTGGAGAGCACGGCGGCCGTTCATGAGTACAGCTTTACGTCCATCCGTGGCCAGAATGTTCTGCTGGCCATTCCGGATGTCAGATCCTATGGCAAGCAGTGGCGGCTGGAATACCGCATCGATGGCGGGGAATGGAAAGCCAAGCGCTGGAACGGGCCTGAAAAGATGGAGCGACTGACGCCAGGGTCGACGGTTGACGTGCGGGTGATGGCTGCCGAGGGTGTCCAGTTCGAGAAGGCGCAGTATGAAATTGCGTTCGGTTCGTACCCGCACATGAGTTATGACTTTCATCACGCCGAGGGATTTATGCCTATTCCTTATGGGTTTACCAAGCCGGCTTTTCTGGCCACCCAGGCATTTACCGAGGCGATGCTGGAAGTCAGTTTTACTGACAGTACACGGCATCCGCTGGAAGGTGGGGTGGTGGAATTCTCTTTCAAACCCAATGGTGGCATTGATCGCACGACCACTACTTACATCTCTGACAGTGGCGGGAAGGTTTCGGAGCTTATCAAATTCAATGGCTGTGAGAACGGTGATTATGCCGAGCCATTCATTCATGTTCACAACGGTAGAAATACATGGGCTACCCGATATAAGGTGGGTGATTACAAGGCGTTAAACGTATTGCCGGGAATTCATGCCGACAAGCCCCATCTGTATAATTTTGGACACATTTGCAAACGGTGGTTGATCAACTGGTCCAGGAACTGACACTTTAGCGGGCGCCCTGTAGACACCATGTCGGCAGGGCGCCTTTGTGCGTGACTATACGGTGATATCAACCAAAGGCTGCTCACGTTTCTCGCCACTTTAAATAATCTGGCGAATAAAGGATTCGTGCATGTTTTCCGGCTTCAGGGTGAAAAGTTTTCCGTAGTCGAGCGTGTTCTGGATATTCAACAGGTCCAGCTTGTATTTGCCGCCAAATGCCTCGTCATCGTGGTCAACCAAGGCCATGGCCATTTTGGCGTGATGATGAATGCTGTCTCTGAGGCCACTTCGATCATTGAAGATTTTTGTTAAATATTGCAGGTCGTCTTCAGTGAGTAACGGGTCTTGGTTAAGTATCTTTATTTGCTCATCATCGCCCAGCGTGTAGCTGAAATTCTTGCTGGCGAGATCGGGTCTGAAGACACCAAGATCGTTTCTTATTTTGCTACAGATGCTCTGCTGGAACCTGAGCTCCAGATTTGAATCCTGTTTCAGTTCCTCCAGATACATTGCCTTGGTCATCGGGCGTACTTCTTCAGGCTTGCCGAATTCAGAGTAGATGTAGGTTTTCCCCTTCCACGGCTCTGCTTCGCGGGTGTAGAACGCTTTTGACCGGGCGTCCCCGCGATCTTCGGCAGCGTGCCGGATGTTGGGTGATGTATTTTCAGCGTCCGGTGTGACGAGCTTCGGCAGCCAATGAGAGATCACGAAACCGGGTGAGTGACTGATGATGTCCATGTTGAAATTCTCTGGCAGATGGGTTCGTTATTACTAACGGCCACACGGCGCAGAACTGTTCCTGAACAGGGTGTAGGACTATTCCGAAGAGGTACTTTATTGCAAACGGGTTCTCATATTGATCGCAATAATTCACGGCCTATGCCGCTAATTTACCTCATCCAGGCTCACAATCTCTTTATCGCTCGTGCTGCCGGTAAAAGACGGGTATGAGCTTGGTGACCAAGTCAGTACAACGGGTGCGAAAGGTAGGGGATTTCTGATTTCTCTTTGATACAGGGCGGGTCATTACAAGGCGCTGAACGTACTGTCGGGCGCGCATGCCGACAAGCCTCATGACTATAATTTTGGACACATTTGTAAACGATGGCTGATCAACAGGACCAAAAACTGACGCTTTAACGGACACCCTGCAGACGTTGTGTCAGCAGGGCGTTTTTGCTTGCGGCTACACGGTGATATCCACCAAAGGCTCCTCACGCCTCTCACCATTTTCGATAATTTGTCGCACAAAGGCTTCGTGCATTTTTTCCGGTCTCAGCATAATGAGCTTTCCATAATCAAGTGTGTTCTGGATGTTCAATAGATCCAGCTTGTATTTACCGCCGAATGCCTTGTCATCGTGGTCAACCAGGGCCATTGCCATTTTGGCGTGCTCGACCACACTGTCTCTGAAACCTTTACGGTCATTGAAGAGTTTTGTTAAATGTTGCAGGTCATCTTCAGTGAGTCGCAGGTCCTGGTTGAGTATCTTTATTTGCTCGTCATCGCCCAGTGTGTAGCTGAAATTCTTTCTGGCGAGATCGGGTCTGAATACACCGAGCTCATTTCTTATTTTGCTGGCGATGCACTGCTGAATCTCGAGTTCTATGTTTGAATATATCCTCAGATCATCCAGGTACATTTCTTTGGTCAGTGGACGTATCTCTTCAGGCCCGCCAAATTCAGAGTAGATGTAGGTTTTCCCCTTCCACGGCTCTGCCTCCCGGGTATAGAACGCCTTTGCCCGAGCCTCTCTGGGATCTTCTTCAATTTTCTGGAGGCTGGGCAAAGCCTTTCCAGCATCAGATGCAATGGGCTTCGACAGCAGCGGGGTGGTCACGATATTTGATGTGATGCTGGTGATGTTCATAATGAAAGTCTCTGGCAGATGGGTTCGTTATTACTAACGGCCCTACCCCGGAGAACTGTTCCTGAACAGTGTGTAGGACTATTCCGAAGAGATACCTTATTGCCAACGGGTTCTCATATTGATCGCAATAGTCCACTGCTTCATGCCGCTACATGCACCTCATCCAGGCTCACAATCGCTTCAATCATCGCCCGTGCTGCCGGTGACAGGCGAAACCCTGCGCGGCTGACGATGCCGCAGCGGGCGCCGGCGCCCAGTTGTTCCAGCGACAGGTTGCGCCATTGCAGGCGTACCAGTGCGCCGGGTGGTACATCGTTGAGAAAGCTTTCTTCGCTGCTGATGCCGATGGCGTCGGTCTGACGGACGATCTTGGCCAGGCTCGGAAAATGGTCGGTCTGGATGCCGGGGGTGAAATCGCCACGGCCACTGGCGGTGGCCAACAGTTTGCGAAAGCCCGGCGGCAGCAGGGTGCTGGCCAGCGGGTAATCGAACATGTCCTTGGTCGACAGGCTTTCTTTCTCCAGCAGCGGATGACCGGGCCGGCAGAAAAATACGCCGCGCTTGGGTGTCAGTGCCTGGGTATGAAAGTTGGGGTCGGCTTCGAAATGGCGAATGTCGGCGATGAAGAACTCGATCTCTTCACGGGCCAGGCTGCGGCTGAGCTTTTCCCAGTTGGCGACCTCGAAACCGACCTTGACCTTGGGGTAGGCGCTGATGAACTGCGCCACCGCATCGGGCACCAGTTTTACTGCCGGTGCCGGGCCGCAGCCAAAGTGCAGTTCGCCGGCGTCGAGCTTGGTCATCTCGGCAACTTCGCGGGTCAGCAGGTTGGCGCCCTTGATCAGGCGCATGGCATGCTGCAGCACCACATGGCCCTCAGGCGTGGGGCGCAAGTCCTTGCTGGCGCGGTCGACCAGCACGCAGCCAAATTCCTGTTCCAGGCTTTGAATGCTGCGGCTGAACGCCGGTTGGGTAATGCCCATGGCCTCGGCGCCGCGCACGAAGCTGCGATGTTCGATCAGGGCGATGAAGTAGCGCAGTTGGCGAAGATCCATATGCATTCCCGGCATTTTAAAAATAGGGCGAAGGTATTGGCCGTGAGGCTGGGTAGAGGTTTTAAATGCAAGCTCTTATTCCGTCAACGAAGTGTTTGCTTTTTAGATATAGCCATATTGCATATCGATAGAGCGACCCGCCCAATACGAACAGTGAGGTTCACCCCATGAGCAATGCGGCAATCGCTACGCAACCTGCGCTGCACACCCTGGATATCCGCCCGGTCGCGGGCCGTATCGGTGCCCAGGTGCATGGCGTCAAATTGAGTGCAGACCTGCAACCCGAGGTGGTCGATGCCATCCAGCAAGCGCTGCTGGATTACAAGGTGCTGTTCTTCCGGGGCCAGACGCACCTGGACGATCAACAGCAGGAAGCCTTCGCCAAACGGCTCGGCGAGCCGGTGCCGCACCCGACCGTGCCGGTCAGCGAGGGCTCCAGCTACCTGATGCAACTGAGCGCCGCCGATGGCCAGCGCGCCAACTCGTGGCACACCGATGTGACCTTCGTCGACGCTTACCCCAAGGCGTCGATCCTGCGTTCTGTGGTAGCGCCAGAATCCGGTGGCGATACGGTGTGGGCCAACACGGCCGCCGCCTACAACGACCTGACCGAAGACCTGCGTGAACTGGCCGACAAGCTGTGGGCGGTGCACAGCAACGAATACGACTACGTCGGCCCGCGCCCCAACGTGACGCCCGAGCAACTGGAAAAGTACCGCAAGACCTTCACCTCGACCGTGTTCGAAACCGAGCACCCGGTGGTGCGCGTACACCCGATCAGCGGCGAGCGTTCACTGTTGCTGGGGCACTTCGTCAAGCGCATCAAGGGTTACTCGCCAGTGAATTCGGCGCACCTGTTCAGCGTGCTGCAAAGCCACGTGATTCGCCTGGAAAACACCGTGCGCTGGCGCTGGAACGTCGGTGACGTGGCGATCTGGGACAACCGCTCGACCCAGCATTACGCGATTGACGACTACGCCAACCAGCCGCGCATCGTGCGCCGCGTGACCTTGCAAGGTGAGGTGCCGGTGGGCGTGCATGGCCAGCGCAGCGTGACCACGCGCGGGGTTTGATTCGAACGGGTTATGCCGTCTGACAGATCGCAGGGGACAGTGGTCTCTACACGGGAGGCCACTGCCGTGAGGTGTGGACCAGTGCCAGAATCCATAGGGCCTCCTGTTCGACTTCATAGATCAGGCAGTAGTTTGGGTGCGGGATCAGTTCCCGAGTGCCAGGGATTCTTCCGGCTCTGCCGGACCATGGATGACTGGCCAGCCCGGACACGGCATGGCTGAAAAGGGCGTCCATCCTTGCTGCTGCCGCCGGGTTCTCGGCGGCAATGTATTCCCAGATATCAAGGCGGTCCTGCTCCGCCTCCGGTACCCACGTGATTTTCAAGCCTGATCATCTTTGATCTGGCCACGCCGGGCGGCAAAGGCCGCTTCTACGGCATCGTTGGAACGCCCAAGGCCGGCTTGCCTGGAAGCCCGGCCTTGTTCAACTTTTTGCTGCAGGTATTGATCATATTCACGCCCCTGACGGCGCTGCTCGACATAAGCACGCATCAATTCGCGCATCACCTGGGAGGCTGGACGGTCTTCGCGAGCGGTTTCAGCCATGAATTCAGCCCTCAACTGCGGTTCCAGTTTCATCGTAAAAACAGCTTCTTTGCTCATGATGAGACTTGCTCCAGTGGTTTTGGTACTAACTATGTATATACAGGGTCAGTACCACTCGCCACAAACCTGACCGCCCAAAGGTCTCACCACACCCCGATCGGCACCAGTTTCTCTTCGGCAGGTTCGCCATACCTGAAGCGCTGGCCGCGCAGGTCGATCTCGGCGTTGCTGATCGTGGTGCGCCGTTTCAGGCCGCGCAGCCAGTCGAACAGGTAAGCCTGATGCTGTTCACGCACGGCGGCGAAAGCAGGATCGGTGCCCAGATCGTGCAGTTCCTGCGGGTCGTTTTCCAGGTCGAACAACTGCGGGCGCACGCCGTCGTAGGCCAGGTATTTGAAGCGTTCGCTGCGCACCATGTACATCCGGCAGCGGTCGATGGGCTGGCCGACACGTTCGCGGGCCGGGGCCTGGAAGGCGTAGTCGTATTCGGCAATCGCGTAGTGACGCCAGTCCGGGCTTTCGCCGTGCAGCAGCGGGATCAGCGAGCGGCCTTCGAGACGATGATCGGCGGCGGGCAGGCCCAGCGCTTGAAGAAAGGTCGGCAGGGCATCGATGGTTTCGACCAGGCGCGCATCGACGCTGCCGCGAGTGATATCGGCCGCGCTGCGTGGGTCGCGCACGATCAGCGGCACGCCCACCGCTTGCTCCAGCAAGAACTCCTTTTCGCCCAGATAGTGATCACCGAGAAAGTCGCCGTGGTCGCTGGTGAAGACGATCAGTGTGTCGTCCCAGCGGCCGTTGCCTTGCAGATGATCGAAGAGCCGCCCGAGTTGATCGTCGACCTGTTTGATCAGGCCCATGTAGGTCGGCACCACGTTCAGGCGCACCTCATCGCGGGAGAAATTCACGCTCTCCTGGTGCTCGCGGAAGGCGACATACACCGGGTGATCGCTCGGTTCGGCGGCGCGTATCGGGGCGATCACATGGTCGGCGCCATACAGCGCGTGATAAGGCGCCGGCGCGATGTAGGGCCAGTGCGGCTTGATGTACGACAAGTGCAGGCACCAGGGCTGTTCGCCTTGCTCGTCGATGAAGTCGATGGCGCGGTCGGTGGTGTACACCGTCTCGGAGTGCTGTTCGGGAATCCGTGCCGGCAGGTGCGAGTGGCGCATTTTCCAGCCGCTGAGGATTTCGCCGTGTTCATCGATCGCGGCGTTGGCCCAGTCATGCCAAGGGTTTTTCGCGGCGTAGCCCAGGTCGCGCAGGTAATGGGTGTAGGGCGCGCTTTCGCGTTTGTCGTCGAACACCGGGTTATCCGGGTACAGGCCGTCGTGACGCACATAAGGCTCGAAGCCCACTTCATTGAGCTGTTGCGCCTCGGCACCGTTCAGGTCCATGGCCAGGCGTTGCTGCGCCTCGCTGTTAGGCGTGGCGTGGGTCTTGCCGACCAGCGCGGTGCGGATGCCGGCCGGGCGCAGGTAATCACCAAGGGTCAGCTCGTCGAGCGGCAGGGGCACGGCGTTCCAGGCCACCTGATGGCTGCTGACATAACGCCCGGTGTAGGCCGACATCCGCGACGGCCCGCAGATGGTGCCTTGGGTGTAGGCGCGGCTGAAACGCACCCCGGCGGCCGCCAGGCGATCGATGTTCGGGGTGTGCAGGTGAGGGTGGCCATAGCAGGACAGATAATCGCGACGCAGTTGGTCGCACATGATGTAAAGCACGTTGCGTACAGGCTTTGACACGGGGTCACCACGGAAAATCAAAACGGGTATTTCGCGGGCAGACGGTGATGACGGCAAGCGCATTTGCTGAATATCGACGATGCATGCGCTGCATCGACAGGACGGTTTTTGCGTATGCATTTTGAACATCGAAAGTATCGGGCAAATGCATTTGCCGGCACTTGGTTGAACTCCTTATAAAGGCATTCTCTTATTCGTTTAATGTCTTTAAAGACATAAATAAATAACTTATTAGAATATCAAAGAGTCTTGAAAGGAGCCTGTATGAACCCGTCCGCCATCCCAGTCCCGTTATCCGCCTGGCGACTCAAACGTCTGCCGCTGGCCTTGTTGCTGGCGGGGTGTGCCGGCTGGTCGTTGGCCCATGCCGCCGAACCCGAAGCCGTTGAGCAACCGGTGGCGGCGGGCAAGGCTCAGGCCGACGGTGCCCAGTTGAAAACCGTGACCGTGACCGCCCGGCGGCGTGAAGAAAGCGCGCAGAACGTGCCGACGCCGATTAGCGTGATCGGTGGCGAGGCGCTGGAAAGCCAGCGGGTTTATCGCATTCAGGACCTGCAACAACTGACCCCGAGCCTGAACGTGGCGTACATGCATGCGCGCCAGTCCAGCGTGTCGATTCGCGGCCTGGGCAATAACCCGGCCAGCGACGGTCTGGAAGGCAGCGTCGGGCTGTACATCGACAACGTTTACCTGGGCCGGCCGGGCATGGCGGTGTTCGACCTGATGGACATCGAGCAGCTTGAAGTGCTGCGCGGCCCGCAAGGCACGTTGTTCGGCAAGAACACCACCGCCGGCGTGATCAACATCGGCACCCGTGCACCGACTTTCACCCCTGAGCGCACGATTGAAACCTCGGTGGGCGAAGACGGTTTCTTCCAGACCAAGGGCACGATTTCAGGTCCCCTGACCGATGAGCTGGCCGGGCGCTTCTCGGCGTACCGCAGCCGCAGCGATGGCGACTTGAAAAACGAATACGACGGTCATGATCTCAATGGCGGCTCACGCGAAGGTTTCCGTGGCCAGTTGCTGTTCAAGCCCAACGAAGACTTCAGCCTGCGCTTTATCGGTGACTACAACGAAGAGTCGTCCAGCGCCGGCACCCGCGCGCTGCTCAGCACCGGCCCGACCATCAACGGCGTCAACCGCTACGAAGCGCGTGCAGCCGCTGCGGGCGCGACGCTGGTCGACGGCAGCAAGCGCAAGGTCAATCTCGACGCCACCCAGCGCGTCACCGTGCATCAGGGCGGCGCGTCGGTCGAAGCCAACTGGAAGCTGCCCAGCGACTTCACCCTGACCTCGGTCAGCTCGTACCGCTGGTGGAATTTCAGCCCGCGCAACGACGACGGCCTCAACGTGCCGGCCAGCTACAACGGCGGCGTGTCGGTGCAGGACAAACAGTGGTCCCAGGAAGTGCGCCTGGCGTCGCCCACCGGTGGCGCTTTCGATTACGTGCTGGGCGCCTATTACTACGGCTCGGACCTGGACAACAGCAACATCGCCAGCAACGGCCCGCTGGCCGATGTCTGGAACGGCACCGCGACCGGAGCGCTGGCCAACGTCTCAAGCGTTGCCAAGGGGCATATCGAGACCAACAGCTTTGCGCTGTTCGCCCAGGGCACCTGGCACCTGACGCCGAAACTGGACTTCACCGCCGGGGTGCGCGGCACCTATGAAGAGAAGAGCGCCTGGGTCAACCGCCTTGCACCCACCGGTGGTGCGACGGTGACCGGTGCGGCGCTGGCGGCACGCAACGCGCGTTATGGCGTCTACGATTCCGGCGACCTGAACCAGTACACCGCCAGCCCGTCGGGGCTGCTCAACCTCAGCTACCGCTTCACCGATGACGTGCTGGGCTACGCGACGCTGTCGCACGGTGAAAAATCCGGCGGGGTCAACCTGACCGTCGGCACCGCACCGACTGCCGGCGCCGACTCGCTGCTGATCGGCACCGAGCGCGCCAATAACCTGGAACTCGGGGTCAAGAGCACGCTGTGGGACAACCGCCTGCAACTGAACGGCAACCTGTTCTGGAGCAAGGTCAACGGTTACCAGACCACCGCCTACGACGACGCCAACCGCGTGCAGTACCTGACCAACGCAGGTTCGGTACGCTCACGCGGCCTGGAACTGGAAGCCACCGTAGTGCCGGTGCGCGGCCTGACCATCAACGTCAACGGCTCGTACAACGATGTGCGCTACCTGTCGTACAAGGACGCGCCATGCCCACCGGAAGTCAGCTACCAGCCCGGCGCGCCTGCATCCTGCGACCTGAGCGGCCACCAGGTGGTCGGCGCCTCGAAGTGGATCGGCAACGTCAACGGCGAATACAAATGGGGCTGGGACAACGGCCTGGAACAATACGTGACCGCCAGCTACGCCTACCGCTCCAAGGCCGTGGGCGCCGTGGAAGATTCGGAGTACGCGCAGATTTCCGGCTACGGCGTGAGCAACTTCTCGACCGGCCTGCGCGGTGATCTGGGCCAGGGCCAGTGGGACGTTTCGCTGTGGGTCAAGAACGCCTTCGACAAGACCTACGCCACCAGCCTGTGGAGCGAACCCAACGGCGGCTACTCCGGCCTGCTGGGCGCACAACGCACCGTGGGCGTGACCGGTCGGTATGATTTTTAACGGTTGATCTTAGGCGCGCGGGGGGCAGCGATTCAGCGTTACACCCCGATCCGCTCCGCCGACAGCCCGGTCAGGTGTTCGGTCAGGCTTTGGTCGATGTGCTCGATGCGCTCGATCATCGCCTTGGCCAGTGACGACAACGAGCGCGCATTGCGGCTGACGATGCCGTAGCGGGTGTGCATTTCGTCCAGGTGTTCGGGCATGTCCACAGGCGTCAGCTGGCGCAGTTCACCCTTGAGGAAGTACGGCTCAAGGTTCAGCGCGTTGCCGATGGCGATGGCGTCCGAATGCATCACCACATTGAGCAGCGCATAGGTGTGCTCGCATTCCACCTGGGGCACGAAGTCGCGGCGGCCGCTGTATTCGGTCAGCAGTTTGCGGATGTTCGGCGGGCGGAAGGTGGTGGCCAGCGGGTAGCTGAACAGCGCTTCGCAGGTGATTGCCTCCTGCTGCGCCAGCGGGTGATCGGCGCGGCAGCAAAAGATCATGCGCTGCGGGCGCAGGCGGGTGATGCGGTAATCCGGATCAGCCTCGAAACGTCGGGTGTCGGCGACGAAGAATTCGATGTCTTCGCTGATCAGCCGCTGGTTCAGGTCTTGCCAGTTATCCACCTGAAAATGCACCCGGGCCTTGGGGTAGTCGGCAATGAATTGTCCCACCGCCTTGGGCACCAGCTGGCCTGCCGGCGCCGGTCCGCAGCCGAAACGCAGGGTGCCGATTTCCGCACCGTTGAGGCGGCCGATTTCGTTGTTCAACTCTTGCGCTTCGCGGATCAGGCGGCGGGCATGTTCCAGCACCACCAGGCCTTGTTTGGTCGGCGGCAAGTCCTTGCTGGCCCGATCGATCAACTGAAAGCCTGCGCTGTGCTCCAGCGCCTGAATGCTGCGGCTGAACGCCGATTGCGAAAGGTTTACCGCCGCCGCGGCCGCGACAAAACTGCGGTGTTCGACGAGGGCGATGAAGTGGCGAAGCTGGCGTAGGTCGATATGCATTTTCTACATCGAAAGTTTCGGGCAAATGCAATTGCTGCAAGGCATAGGGCGACTTTATAAAGGTAATTGTTTATGACTAAAACACTTAATAAAGCATAAATAAATTCCTTTTTTGAATATGAAGAGTTTCTTCGTCCGATTCGTTTCCGTCATACGGCAACGCTCGCTGCGATTCCTCAAGGAGCGTTCCTGAATGCAACGACACTTCACATTGTTGGCTTTGACCGGCCTGTTATTCAGCGCTGCCGCACAGGCCGCGCCAAGTGTTTATCCCACCGGCGTTACCCGCTATGACCCGGCAAAGGCGTGGAATGGCTACGTCATTTTCAGCAGCCCTGACCAGCAAACCCGTCTGGTCGACATGAACGGCAACCTGATTCGCCAATGGCCTTATCGCGGCTTTCCGGCAGCGGTCATCGATCCTGCGGTCAATGGCGGACGGCGCGGCGACGTGTTGTTGCAGACTGGCGAGCGGGAGAAAAAAGACCCGCGCGGTTTCGGCAATGGCATCAATAACCAGGCCATCGGCGTGCTCGACTGGGACGGCAAGTCACGCTGGCAATGGTCGCAGCAGGCGCCCTCGGGTTCGGCCTTGCAGCACCACGACTGGCAGCGCCTGGCCAACGGCAACACGCTGGTGCTGGCCAACCGGGTACACAGGATTGAAGGCTTCAAGCTCGATGAGCTGATCGACGATGTGATCTATGAAATCGACCCGCAGGGCAAGGTGCTCTGGAGCTGGACCGCTTCTGAGCACCTGGACGAGTTCGGCTTTACCGCCGAGCAACTCGATCGGGTACGCAGCACCGAAAAAGCCGATTTTCTGCACCTGAACAACCTCAAGGTGCTGGGCCCCAATAAGTGGTACGAGCAGGGCGATGCGCGTTTTCATCCTGACAACCTGATCATCGACTCCCGCGAAGCCAACTTCGTCGCGATCATCGACAAGAAGACCGGCAAGGTGGTGTGGAACCTGGGCCCTAACTACCCAAAGCTGGACCCGCGCACTACCACATTGCCGCGCCCGGTCGATCAGATTGCCGGCCAGCATGACGCCAACCTGATCGCCAAGGGCTTGCCGGGGGCGGGCAATATCCTGATTTTCGATAATCAGGGTGGCTCCGGTTATCCCGCCGTCGCCGCCAATACCCTGACCGGTTCGCGGGTGCTGGAAATCGACCCGATCACCCGGCAGATCGTCTGGCAATACAGCGCGCTGGATTCCGGGCAGCCGCTGTGGGCCTTCAACAGCACCTTCATCAGCAGCGCGCGGCGCTTGCCCAACGGCAACACGCTGATCGGCGAAGGCATGTTCGGGCGCTTCTTCCAGGTGACGGCGAAAGGCGAAATCGTCTGGGAATACGTCAGTCCTTACGTGGGCCCGGCGCCGGGTTCGCCCGCGATCTCGAACTGGTCGTACCGCGCCACCCCCGTGCCTTACGACTGGGTGCCACAAGGCACATCACGCAGTGAAAAGGCGGTGACGCCACCGGCCCTGAACGAATTCCGCGTGCCCTGACAGCGCCCTTGAACGCCACCCGATTCCCTTGCCAATAAGGTCTTCCTCATGACTGATAACACCGCGTCCCAGGCACTACCCGAAGGCGCCTGCATCACCGCTAAAGTGCCGGACAGCGCCAGCGAAAATCGTCTTGGTCCCATTGTCAGCAATCCTTATCGCCTGGCTCCGCTGACCGCGATCATTCGCGATGGCGGCCAGCGCATCGCCAATGTCCGTGTACGGGTCAAGGGCCGTGGCGAGCGCGGTGTGGACATCGATTACGCGGTGCGCGATTCACTGCTGTGGACCCATGGCGGCATCCCGGTGTTCGGCCTGTATCCCGAGCACCGCAACGACGTCGAGGTGGCCTATGACGTGGATGGCGCGCGCGTGCAGGAGACTTACCAGATCTATGCCCCGGCGGTGCGCTTGCCGGTGGTGGCCGGGCAGCAGGACGGCGCGTTGCCCAAGGTCGAACCGGTGACGGTCGCGGCGCAATTGAGCAAGCGCCTGTACCTGTTCAATCACCTGCTGACTGAAATTCCCGGCGCCAATCGGCTGTTCAAATGGAGCGGCCAGGGCGGCGCGGCCGAGTGGGATTCGGTGGGCATCAACTGGATCGCCGACAGCAACGGCGATGTGCGCTGGTACCTGGATATCGAACAGATTCACGACTCCACGTGCAAGGAAGGCATGGGCGCGAGCATGGGCTTTCAGCAGACCCGCGACGGTCATCTGATCTGGGGCCAGGGCCAGCGTTATTACAAGCACGACCTGCTGGGGCGCACGGTCTGGGCGCGCACCTTGCCGGAGAAGTTTGCCGATTTCTCTCACGAGATTCGTGAAACCGCCAAGGGCACTTACCTGCTGCGCGTCGGCAGCAGCGATTACCGGCGCGCCGACGGTCAGCGGGTGCGCAGCGTGCGTGACCAGATCATCGAGGTCGATCAGGCCGGTGAAGTGATCGATTACTGGGACCTGGCCAGCATTCTCGACCCGTACCGCAGCGAGTTGCTGCACACCCTGGGCAAGGCCGCGGTGCTGCTGCCCGAGGGCGTGGAAAAGAGCGACAGCGTGCTGGACAACGAACGCAACGAAGGCCCGCACCTACCGTTCGGCGACATTCCCGGCGTGGGCGTGGGGCGCAACTGGGCGCACATCAATTCCATCGCTCATGACCCGCTGGACGACAGCATCATCGTCTCGGCACGGCATCAGGGCGTGGCCAAGATCGGTCGCGACAAACAGGTCAAATGGCTGCTGGCCGACCCGCGTGGCTGGAACGCGACACTGCGCGACAAAGTGCTGCGACCGCTCAATGCCACAGCCGATTTTGACTGGTCATGGACCCAGCACACCGCCTGGCTGACCGGCAAGGGCACCTTGACCGTGTTCGACAACGGCTGGGGCCGCGACTTTTCCCCGACCCGGCTGGAGGGCAATTACAGCCGGGCGGTGGAATACCGCATCGATGAGCAGCAAGGCACCGTCGAGCAGATCTGGGCATTCGGCAAGGACCGCGGTGACGCCTGGTACAGCCCGATTACCTCGGTGGTCGAGTACCGGCCGGAAACCGACACGCAACTGATTTACTCGGCGTCCATCGATTTTCTGACCGCACAACGCCTGACCCGGCCGGTGCTCAGCGAAGTGCAATACGGCACGCAGACCGTACTGGCCGAATACCGGGTGACCAGCAATCAGCCGGGTAATGTCGGCTATCGCGCGCTGGTGATCGAGCCGGGCAAAGCGTTTGGCTGATCGGTTCTAAAAGAGCCCGCGCTTGCTCACCATCAACAACACGATGACGAACATCCCGGCAAAGCCCGCCACGCCCATCCAGAACCACGGACGGAACAGTTTGTCCCAGCTGGCGGGCAGCGGCTCGCCTTGCCGGGCGCTGTGTTCGGCGAGGCGCTGCATGCGCTTTTGCAGCACCAGCACCGGTATCCATAACAACCCCACGGCGACGAAGATGATCAGGGCATCGCGCAGCCAGGGAAGGGCCGGTGACATACCGGTCAGGTGCAACATTGCCAGTCCCGTCCCCAGTTGCAGCACACCGGCCGGCGTGGTGATCCAGGTGTCGAAACGCACCACCATGCGTGCGACATGGGCAATCACCTGCGGGTTGCGCGTGTTGCGGGCGGCGATCAGGTACAGGTAAGAACCCATGCCGAACCCGAACAGGAACACCGCCGCAATGACATGCAGGTACTTGAGGTAGAGGTACGTCATACGCGGCCCTGATAACGCACGCTGAGGTGGATGTCTTGCGGCGCATCGATGGCCGCCAGGTATTCAGCCACGCTGATCTCGCCCACGCACGGCCGCGCACCGGCTGCCGGCCGATAACCGGCGGCCATCTTCAATGCCAGAGCGACCGAGGCGCAGCTGGGGATTTCCGGGCCCTTGTCGCGATCGGCGGTGAGCTGGATATTCACGCGCAACGGCAGGTTGTTGTGGTCCACGCCGGTGGCCTCGATATACAACGCGCTGAGCCCGTCGCCCAAGCGTTCGCACGCCACCCCCAGCTTGTGCAGGCGCTGCGCCCAAGGCGTGGGATTGTTGATCAGGCCCAGGCGTCGGGCTTGCGCCAGCGCAGCATTGGCCAGCGCACCGGGCATCAGCCCGGGACCGGCCTTGAACACCAGATCGGTGGCGCCATAACGCTCGCCGAACAGGTCCATGTCGGGTACATCGACATCGGCCAGCCAGCGCCAGCCCAGCCCCGGCAATTTGCGCCGTTGCAGGCCCAGCCAGCCCGGCACCGCGTGTGGCTGGCCGTTGCGCAGTTGCAGGATCGGCGTGCCGGCGTAGGCCAGCACGCCTTCGATGGTGGCCAGGCCGGGCATTTTCGCAGAAGAAGAAATGCCGTGTTCGATCCGGTCGATGCGCTTGAAACGTTCGCGCTGCTCATCCAGCAACGCTGCCGACAGACTCGGCACCGAGCTGCACCCGCTCAGCACCGCCACGCCGGCCGCGCGTGCCTGTTCGTCGAGCACATGGATGCCATTGACGAAGGTCCGGCAGTCGGCCAGGTCGCAATAATGCACGCCGGCGGCAATGCACTGTTCGGCGACCCGGTACGGCTGATTCTGGAACGGCCCGCCGGTGTGCACCACCAGATCGACCTGTAACTGACGCAGCGCCTCGCTGAACCCCGGCCCTTGCGCATCGCCGCACCAGGTGTCGAGCGGCAACTGTTTTGCCAGCGCCGCCAGCCGCGCGGCATCGCGCCCGGCGGCGATGACTTCAATACCCGGCACCCCGGCCAGATGCCGGCAAACGATAAAACCGAAATTGCCATAGCCGCCAACGACCAGCACCTTCAATGACATGACTGACTCCGTGTGTAAGGTCTGGACGGATCTTAATGGAACTGGCCACACGGCGCTCAGTAGGAGCGCGCTCTGCCGGAAGGCCGGACCACCGCGACCGAGTGCTTTAGCGCTCGCAAAATCTCGGAAACGCTGAAAATTATGACGATAAATCTGCGAAACGCTGAGAATTTACGACTGCTACGCAGCCGGTCGCGGTGGTCCGGCATTCCGGCAGAGCGCGCTCCTACGGGGGGATTCCAAGGCGTGACTCCCAATGGTCAATGCTGACAATGTAAGGTGATTATCCGGCAAACCCCGCAAGGAGCAGGCAATGACTCAACATCCCCCGATCACAACGGCCAGCGACTGGAAAACCCTGCCTTTTCCAGAGCAGCACATCACCCTGGCGCTGGACTTCAGCGTCACCGGCGACGATGCAGTCGCCTTGCGCCAGGGCCTGATGCCGCGGCAGATGGAAGACAAATGGTTCTTTTACTTTGTCGGCAACACCCTTTTTCAGCACCGTAGCTGGACCGGCAACTGCATTGCCCAGGTGCATTTCGTCGCGCACGAAGAGGGCTTGCGGGCCACCCATGCCGAGGTCAATCGTGACCCCGAGCAGTACACCAATACCGACGATGCCGTGGATATCGAGCGCATCGAATCCCTGACCCGCTACCTCATCGAACATCATCGGCTCAATACCCCCGAACTCTGGAGCCCGGCCGATGCGTCTCTCTGACACTCGTTGCGGCACACCCTACGTTTACAGCGGCGAACTCACGTTGCGCCCGGAAGTGGAAGAGGCTTTGCAAATCCTGGAAACCGAGCCCTATACGGCGGTGCCTGGTTATGCGGGTGATGGCCGCTGGGAGTTGTGGACCCGCGAGGGCGATGGCGAGACTTCACCCCGTATCATCAGTGGCCCGAGTACCACCTGGCCAACGCGTGAAGCCGCTCTGGCGGCCGGTGAGCAATGGCTGGCAAACAGAAAAGGATCAGGCCAATGACTGAATTTGAAGCGCGCCATCTGCGTGAGGCCGGTCATGTGCTGGTGTTTACCGGCGCCGGTGTCAGCGCCGAAAGCGGTATCCCGACCTTTCGCGATGCGCTTACAGGGTTGTGGGAGCGCTTCGATCCTGCGGCATTGGCCACCGCCGAGGCGTTTGCGCGTGACCCTGCGCTGGTGTGGGGCTGGTACGAATGGCGGCGGGCCAAGGTGCTCGCAGCGCAACCGAATGCGGCGCATCGGGCCATTGCCGAACTCGCAAGCCTGGTGCCGAAACTCACGGTCGTGACCCAGAACGTCGATGACCTGCACGAGCGCGCTGGCAGCCAGGATGTGCAGCACTTGCACGGCAGCCTGCATGCGCCGCGCTGTTTCAACTGCGACCGGCCGCATGCCTTGAGCCACGAGCCGATTGACCTGGCGGAAGACGGCCAGCGTATCGAGCCGCCGCACTGCCTGCACTGCAACGGTTTGATCCGGCCAGGTGTGGTCTGGTTTGGGGAGTCATTGCCTGAGCAGGCCTGGCGTGAAGCGATGGCCGCCGCTGAGGGTTGCGATTTGCTGCTGTCGATCGGCACCTCGGGGCTGGTGCAACCGGCAGCGCAAATTCCGCATGTCGCCCTGCGCAATGGCGCACGGGTCGTGCATATCAACCTGCAACCGGAAGCCGTTTCCGGTCACCGCGAGTTTGCCTTGGCAGGCAAGGCCGCGCAGGTGCTGCCGGCGTTGGTGGCGCAAATCCGACTTTGAAAGACAGCCACAAGGCTTCTATAGTTAGCAACTCACCCCATCACCAAGGTATTGGTCCGATGCGCCATTGATGCCGCCGTCTGTATAGACGGCCAATTTCCACCGCCCCCCTAAAGCTGCACGTGCGCGGGCGAGTTATTGGCATCACTGGAGTCACGTATGACCACGGCCAGCATCACGCTGCAAGGCGTTTCCTGGGTTCTGCCGGACGGCAGAATCCTGTTTTCAGATATCAACGAACAATTCGACTCACGACACACCGGCCTGGTCGGGCGTAACGGTGCGGGCAAGAGTGTGCTGGCGCGCATCCTTGCAGGTTTGCTGGCGCCTGCTCATGGGCGCTGTACCCGCAGCGGGCATGTGCATTACCTGGCGCAGCAAATCACCCCGGCCGCCGATGACACTGTTGCCAGCCTGGCCGGCATAAGGCCGATTATCCAGGCGCTGGAGCGTATCGAAGCCGGCAGTTGCGCGGTCGAGGATTTCGAGACGGTGGGCGAGCAGTGGGACATTCGCCAGCGCTTGCAGCAGGCGTTACAGGTCAATGGCCTGGACGATCTTGAGCCGGCAAGGCCCGCCAGTACCTTGAGTGGCGGTCAAGCCATGCGCGTCGCGCTGATCGGCGCTGCGCTGGCGCAGGCGGACTTTCTGATTCTGGACGAGCCGGGCAACCATCTGGACCGATCCGCCCGGCAGGCGCTGATCGAGCAACTGCAACGCTGGCCGCACGGGTTGCTGCTGATCAGTCATGACCGGGCCTTGCTGGAAACGATGCAGCGCACGGTCGAGCTGTCGCCCCTTGGGCTGCGCAGTTACGGCGGCCCTTACAGCTTTTACAGCCACAGCAAAGCGCAAGAGCAGCAGGCTGCCCGGCAACAGCTTGAGCGTTGCAAGCTGGAACGCCAGCGCGAGCAACACGCCATGCGCGAACAGCACGAGCGTCAGGAACGGCGCCAAGCGCGAGGTCAACAGCAGGGCAAGCAGGCCAATCAGGCGGCAATTGTGCTGGGGCGTCAAAAAGAGCGCAGCGAGGGCTCGACAGGCCGCTTGCGCCAGCAGCACACGGCGTTGCAGCAGCAACTTGGCCTGCGAGTGCGTGAGGCCGCGCAGCAGGTCGACGATTCGGCAGTGATCAGTTTGCCGGGCGTTGTGGTCAATCAGGTGGCTCGCCGTCGTGTGCTGGAACTCGATGCTGTGACGTTGCCCTTTGTATCCGCTGCCACGCGGCGGATCGATCTGTTGCTGAGCGGTCAGCAACGGGTCGGCGTCATCGGCCCGAACGGTTGCGGCAAATCCACCTTGCTCAAGGTGCTGGCCGGTCAGCTTGAACCGTTGGCCGGGACGTGCAACGTCACGCCCGAGTGCATCTACCTCGATCAGCGGCTGGCCAGCCTTGACCCTTTGCGCTCAGTGCTTGAGCAGTTGCATCACGCCAGCCCCGCCGCTTGTGAAAGTGAGATGCGTACACGCCTGGCGCAGTTGGGCCTGGATGCCCGAAAAATTCTGGTCCCCAGCGGCCAGCTCAGTGGCGGCGAACGCTTGAAGGCCGCGCTGGCCTGCGCACTGTATGCAGGCTCGCCGCCGCAACTGCTGTTGCTGGACGAGCCGGGCAACCACCTCGACCTGCCGTCGATGCAGGCGCTGGAAGCCATGCTTGAGGAATATCGCGGCGCGCTGCTGGTGGTTTCCCACGACGATGTGTTTCTGGACAACCTGCGGTTGACCGATCGTTTACTGGCCACCGAGCAGGGCTGGACGCTCATTCCCTGAGCCGGTTATGCCGCGCCGTCAGTGCCCGCTTGAACAGCACGCCGGCGCAATCCATCAACAGCCGTGCCAGATCGGTCAGCGCGGCTTCTTCCCCTTGTCTGCCCGACGCGATACTGGCACTCAAGGCGCGCTTGCTGCGCTCGGGCAGTGCCTGCCAACTGTTTGCAAGTGCTGCCTGTACCGCATTGCTCAGCGCCAATGGCGGCGCAGACGACTGCATGGATGCAGGTTTGGCAATGCGCCCCATCCGCAAGTAACGGTGCTGTACGAGGCGGCATTTCCTGCACACCGGTTGCGGTGCTGTACCTGCGTGTTTTCGACAACGGGCAGCGGAAGGCTTGCGTTTCATGGCGGCAGTGGTCCTTACAGTACGGCGATTAATCCATCAGTGAATAAACATGGCACGTCATTGAACGCTATAGCGTGTAGTGCCATAGCGGTCATTCAAGTGAAAACCCTTTATTTTGTAAAGGGTCACGTTATGGAACTGAGCAAGGCAATTGGAGCAGCGCTCAAGGAAGTTCGAGAGGCCAAGGCGCTGACGCAGGAAGACTTCGTAGGCGTCAGTGGCCGCACGTACTTGTCGGAAATAGAACGCGGACTCAAAAGCCCCACGCTTGAAAAGCTCGATCAACTGGCGACCCACATGGGAATTCACCCGCTGGAGTTGCTGGTGGCGTGTTATGCCAAGCGCGATTCGGTAACCACCGAGGATGTGTTGGGGTTGCTGCACGGCAGGCTGGTGCAACAGTTCGACAATCACGCACGCCACACTGGCAATGGCCAGGGATCGCAGGCGGATAACTCCTGACAAGCCCGGATTGAGCGCATCACCTTGTGGCGGTCATTCGTCAGTCAATAAACGGTTTGTTTAAACGGCTGCTAGGGTAAGTCTTACCTAACTACTGTTTTAATTGCCCCCCTTGATACTGACGGGCCGCGTATGCAATTGAGCAAAGCAATCGGTGCGGCGCTCAGGGAAGCACGCGAAGCCCAAGGCCTTACCCAGGAAGACTTCGTCGGTGTGAGTGGTCGAACTTACCTGTCGGAAATCGAGCGCGGCCTGAAAAGCCCGACGCTTGAGAAGATCGATCAACTGGCGCGCCATATCGGCGTGCACCCGCTGGCATTGTTGGTGGCGTGTTATGCCAAGTGCGATTCGGCCAGTGCGCTGACCGTGGTGAGAGAGGTACTGGAGAAAAGCACTCCGTACCGCTCTTATTCCTCAGCGGACAAACATGAAGTGCCCAAGACTCGCAGGCGACGATAATCATGGGCTGGCCTGCGCCGGCGTGACTGAGTACCGGGTCGCCATGCAACAAAACGTCAACCCCTTCAGTTGCTCAACATCAACACCTGATCCAGCTTGCACGAGGACACTTGTCCATTGAGCCCCCAATGATCACAGGTATACGTACCGCCACGCAGTGCCTTGCCTTCGTCGTCATAGATTGCGATTACCGCATTCCACAGCGAGGCCTTCGGGGCTTCGCTTGCAGGGTCAAGGCACAACAAGTGAGTGGGCTGGTAGACGCCTTCGCTTTCATAACCCTGATGGCCGACGACCATCAGCCAATGCCCTTCAAGCTTTGACCAACTGACGCTGAGCAAGGCAACGGCAGCGTTTTCGATGGCGTTCTGGATGACGTGGACAAGCTCGCCCTTGTTGCCCGTGACCAGCTCGGGCGCGATGCCGTCGGCGCGAAAGTGCCAGGCCAGGTTGATCAGGTCCTGGGTGGTCGTGCCTTGGGAAATCAGTGCGCCGTGTTCCAGCAGCGCATTGCGGAAGCGGCCCACGCGGCTGCGGCCATCCGAGTCGCCCATATTGGCGACGCCTTCGCGTTCCAGCGCACCGAGAGTGATCAGGCCCATCATCAAGGCGTACGGACCACAGGCACCATCGGCATCGCCCTGGCGCATATGTACTCGCCCCGAGCCTTCACCGGCACAGGTAATCGGTCCTTCGGGAGAAACTATCAGCCAGGGGCTGACGAACATCTTGTTCATGGTGGATAACCTTGATTCGTCCGGGTAAGCAGTACAGCCGTATCGGTTGGATGGCGAGAAGCTTTAACCCGCATATTCCCCAGATGAATGTGCATAGTGCTTTTTGTTACTTCTGAAAGCCCTCCCGCTCGACGATAGTGCCACCCCTCACCAGCCATTCGGCGGGGCGCACCGCACCAAGGACGCCGACATCAATCGAACGCTGCATAACCTGTCCGGGATGCCCGCAGTTGTATCCAGCATGCTTTGGCATGCGATGACCAACAATGTCTACCTCAAGCGCTGAACTCGATTCACATCCTCCGCAACTTGCTTCCAGCCCCTTGCGCTTCACCCTGCAATTTGCCGGCTATTTCTGGCACTGGTACCTGACCATCGCCGTTTTGCAGATCATCTCTTCGGCATGCGGGGTCAGTGTTTCGCTGGCGCTGGGTAAAGTCGTGGGTGCGATCAGTCACGACACCGGCGAGGTGCGCGTGCTCGATGCCGTCTGGCCGCCGCTGCTGCTGTTCATCGCGCTGAATCTGGGCGAACTGGTGTTCGGCCGTATTGCAGGCTTTGCCCGCGTGCATGTCGCGCCGCTGCAAAGGACCCGGGTCACGGCGCATCTGTTTGCGTACTTGCAGCACCATTCGCAGCGCTATATCGGCAGCAACTTTGCGGGTTCTCTGGCCAACCGTATTTCGGAAACCTCCATGGGCGTCAACATGACGCTGTGGGCGATTATTTTCGATGTGCTGCCGGTCATCGTCAGCATGAGCGTGGCGGTGGTGATTCTGACCACAGTCAGCAATGTGCTGGCGCTGTTTACCCTGGCCTGGTCGGTGCTGTTTATCGTTTGCTCCTATGCCCTGGCGCGGCGTTGTCAGCCGCTGTCCAAGGCCTTTTCGGCGGCGCGCAGCGAAACCACCGGGCGGGTGGTGGACGCGGTTACCAACCTGACCGCCGTGCGCCTGTTTGCCCGGCTGGGCTTTGAGCGCGCGCACCTGCAACGCTTTCTGACCCGCGAGATCGGCGCGGCGCGGCGTACCTTCGGTTTCAACGAAAAGATCGTGCTGTTCCAGTTTGCCGCGTCGCTGATACTCAAGATCGGCTTGCTCGGTGCCGGTTTGTGGCTGTGGCAGCAAGGGCGCATCGGCGTGCCGGAGTTTGTGATGAGCACCACGCTGTCGTTCGTGGTGATCTCCGAGGCGCGCAACATCAGCCGGCGCTTTCTGGATTTGTTCGAGTACATCGGCAATATCGAGAACGGCGTCAGGACCATCGTGGTGCCGCACGAGATCACCGATACCCGGCAGGCGCGGGCCATTCATGTGCAGAGCGGCGGCATTGCCCTGCGTGACGTGACCTTCGGTTACCAGCCCGAACGGCCGCTGTTTCGTGATCTCAACCTGAATATTCCAGCCGGGCAGCGGGTCGGGCTGGTGGGGTATTCGGGGTCCGGCAAGTCGACCCTGATCAACCTGTTGTTGCGTTTGTACGAGCCACAGCAGGGCAGCATCAGTATCGATGGCGAGGACATCCGCCACTTCACCCAGCAGTCGCTGCACTCGCAGATCAGCCTGATTCCGCAGGAGCCGGGCCTGTTTCACCGCAGCCTGCTGGATAACATCCGCTACGGTAATCCGCAGGCGCAAGAGGCCGAGGTCGAGCTGGCGGCGCGCAAGGCGCATGCTCATGAGTTCATCGCGCGCATGGACCAGGGTTATCACTCACTGGTCGGCGAGCGAGGCGTACGCTTGTCTGGCGGGCAGCGGCAACGCATCGCCATCGCGCGGGTGATCGTCAAGAATGCGCCGATCCTGATCATGGACGAAGCCACCTCGGCGCTGGACTCGATCACCGAAAAGGCCATTCAGGAAACCCTGACCGAAGTGATGCTCGGCAAGACTGTGATCGTGGTTGCCCACCGCCTGTCGACGGTGGCGCAACTGGACCGCATTCTGTTTTTCGACAATGGCCGCATCACCGAAGATGGCAGCCATGACGAATTGATCAAACGACCCGGCGGAGCCTATCGGCGGTTGTGGGAACGCCAGGTCGGCGGCGTATTTCCGCAACAGGAGGCCGGCTGATGATCAGGTGCGGAACACACTCAAGCCGCCCTTGAGCGCCCGTGCGGTACTGCCCAGTGCGGTGGCCGAATCATGGATCTCGGCAATGCCTTGGTGGGTGTGCTCGAAGGTTTTATGCATGCCGCCCAGGCGACCGGAGATTTCGGTGACTGCGTGCTGGATTTCTTCACTGCTGGCCAGCGCACGGTCCATCGTGCCGCTGACCAGGCCCATCTGCCGCACCAGCCCGTCGATCACATCCAGCGCGCCGTCTGATGTCACCGCCAGGGCACGCGATTGCTCGGCGGTGCTGCCCATGCGTTGAGCGATCTGGCGGATGCCGCCGGTCACGGTGTTGATAACCTGATTGGCATCGGTCAACACGCCTTGCGTCTGTGCGGCCAGCTTGCGCACCTCATCGGCCACCACCGCAAAGCCACGCCCGGCTTCACCGGCACGCGCCGCCTCGATGGCGGCGTTGAGGGCCAGCAGGTTGGTCTGGTCGGAAATGCCGGCGACCATCTGCAACACCTTGCTGATCTGCTCGGCTTCGCCGCTCAAACGGTGCAAGTCGCCGGCCAGCTCGATGTTGGCCGAGGTGCTCTGGTGCACATCGCCGATCAGCCGCTGCAATTCTTGATGAGTGCGCCGCAACTCGCCGACCGCCGACTCCAGGTCAACCCGCACCGTGCCGGCCAGGCTGGAAGAGTGTTCGGCAGACTGACGGATCGACTGACCATCCTGATTGATATCGGCCAGTTGCCCGCTCGCCTGCTGGATGCGCCGGGCAATATCGTCGGCCAGGTGCAGGAACGTTTCGGCCAGTTGCTGGTTGTTGTCGGCCATGCCCGAAGCGCTGCCCAGCGTCTGGCGCAAATCCTGAAGCAGGCTGGAGAGGTGCGTGCCCATCTGGCCCAGCTCGTCGCGGGTGACCACGGTGACCGTGGTCGACAAATCGCGCTGCTCGGCTATGTGGTTCAACTGGCCGGTGAGGTGATGAATGCCGTACACCAGCATGCGCGCCGCCATCCAGGACAACAGCAGACCCACCGCGAAAGTCGCTGCGCCGATCAACAGCAGGCTGTAGAGGCTGGCATCGATCGCTTGCGCCAGCGCGTCGAGGGTGACGTCGACACCCACCACATAAGGCTGGCCACTGGCACTGCGCAACGGCAGGAAAATCGAGCGGAAACTGCCATAGCTGTCGGTGTACTCATCGAACTGCGCCTGACCGCTGCGCGCCGCCTTGAGCACCGCCGGGCTGGCATCCTTGTAGTGCTCCAGGTGCCTGGAATATGTACCGGTGGCAATATCCTGAGCGCTGGCGCCGTCGGCAATGTAGAACACCTGGTCCTTGTCATCGACGATCAAGCTGTAGGCGAACTTGAGATCCACCTCTGCCGCATACGCGCCCAGATTGCGCACCTGGGCCAGGTACTCGCCGTCTTTCAGGCCATCGGGTTTGCGCGTGCGATCGAGGTAATCCTCACCGAGCAAGCGCGGCACCGCATAGGCGGCGGTGCGCAAGCGGTTGTCGATCTGCTGGCGAATGTCCTGAGCCTTGGCGTACTGCGCGTAACTGATGAAGGAGGCGATGCTGATCAGATTGACCACGGTAAGCGCCAACAAGAGCTTGCTCTGCAGGCGAAAGTTACTCAGGAACATAGCGGAAGGGTTCCAATAGGTGCCCGGCAATCCTGGCCAGGCGGTCGCTACTGTCTCGAACCGTTCGTCGAAAACTTTAATGGTGCTTTACCGTTTGTCGCTTTCAGGATGGTGAGCGCCATGGTTTGCGACGTGGGTGGCTGGATTTTCACTTTGAAAAAAAGACCGTATACCGATGTCGCTGGTAGCAACATGGGGCTGGAGATTTCCTTCATCACGCACTAGGATGCGACAAATTCTCAAGTGCATCGAATTATCGTGCAGGGGCCTTCCGTGTCGTCGCCATCCACTCCGCCAGCCCCGCACGCCGATGTCCGCGCGTTGTACATCGATCATCACGCCTGGCTGCTGGACTGGTTGCGCAAGCGGTTGCGCCATGGCGACAGTGCGGCTGATCTGGCTCAGGACACCTTCGTGCATATCCTCGGCAAGCCGGAGCGGCCACAGCAATTGCGTCAGCCGCGCGCCTGGCTGAGCACGGTAGCGCATGGTTTGTTGGTCGATCGTATTCGTCGCCAGCACATTGAGCGGGCTTATCTGCAAGCCATTGCCCACCTGCCTGTGGCTGAGGTGCCGTCGCCGGAGTCGCAACTGATTCTGCTGGAAACCCTGGCTCGTGTTGAGGCCTTGCTCGATGGTTTGCCGCCCAGGGTGCGCATGGCCTTTCTGCTGTCGCGGCTCGAAGGGCTCAGTTACAAGGACATCGCCGGACGCCTGGGCACCAGCCTCAGTTCGGTCGAGAAATACATGGCGAGCGCCATTCGTCACTGCTACCTGGCCCAGCGATGAGCGCTTGCTCGTTGCCTGAACTGCCCGATACGGTGCTCGACCAGGCCATCGGCTGGCGGGTGCGCATGGAGTCTGCCGGCGCCGACCCGCAGCTGTTGGAGGCCTGTCAGCGCTGGCGTCAGGCCGATGCATTGCATGAAACTGCCTGGCAGGCACTGCAGAAAAGCGACGCCACGTTTCAGGGGCTGGCAGCACTGCCCACGGGCGTGGCGCTAGATACTCTGCAGCGTGCGCACACGGGGCGTCACAGCCGACGTCAGGTTCTCAAATCAGTCGGTGTCGGGCTGATTATCAGTGGCGCTGGCGGCTGGTCGTTGCGTGACAGCACGCTGGTTCCCTGGGGCGTGGACTATGCCACTGGCGTGGGTGAGCGGCGTCAGGTCGTGCTGGACGATGGCACCCGCTTGCAGTTGAACACTGCCAGTGCGGTCGACGTGCAGTTCACGGCCCAGCGCCGGCTTATCGTCCTGCGCCGTGGCGAGATTTTTATCGATACCGGCAAGGACAGCGCTGCACCGGGCGGGCGACGCAGCTTCTGGGTCAATAGCCGGCACGCGCAATTGCAGGCGATCGGGACGGCTTTCGCGGTGCGTGACGAACAGCACTTCACGCGGCTGCGGGTCGAGGAGGGCGTGGTGGCCATTCACGGCAACGGCGAGCCAGTCGCTGTGCGCGCCGGCGAAGAGTACCTGATCGATACCCGCGGCAGCCGGCGAATAGAGACCAGCCCCCTCAACGCCAGCGCCTGGACCCGCGGGCAACTGGTGGCCAGGCGTATGCGCCTGCGTGAACTGACCGCCGAATTGGCGCGCTATCGCCATGGCTGGTTGAGTTGTGACCCGGCCATTGCCGAGCTGGAAGTATCAGGCGTGTTCCAGCTCGATGACATCGACCGCGCCCTGAGCGCGCTGGGCGATTCGCTGCCGGTACGCATCGAGCGCTTTACCCCGCTCTGGGCCCGCGTTGTCGCCCGTTGAGCGGGCTGAAAAAAATCCTGAAAAAGTTTTACGGGTTTTTGCGAGCCCTTCGGCAAACAGGGAATACACCCTGCTATTCGAAAGGAGCTCGCTGTTCATGTCCTCTGCTGCTTTGATTCCACCACGACACCTGCGCCACAGCACCCTCGCGCTCGCCCTGCGTGGCGCACTGTTGAGCAGCATCGCCTGCCTGCCACTGGCCAGCTTTGCCGTACACGCGGAGCAAGCCGAAAGCCGCCGCTACGATTTGGCCGCCGGCTCTCTGGAAGAGTCGCTCAACAGCTTCGCCCAGGCAGCCAACATTACTCTGCCTTTCGACCCGGCTCTGGTGCAGGGCAAGCAGGCGCCCGCACTGCGCGGTGAATATGGCGTTCGCGAGGGGCTCAACCGGTTACTCGCCGGCAGCGGCCTGGCCGTTACTCGCAATGCCAGTGGCAACTGGCTGTTGTATCCGCTGAGCAACCAGACCGGCGCTGTGCAGCTCGATGCCACTAATATTGGTGCCAGTGGCTTGGGGGCAGTGACCGAGGACACGGGTGCCTACACCTTGGGCGAAACCAGCAGCGCCACCAGGCTGAACCTGTCACTGCGTGAAACGCCACAGAGCGTCAGTGTCATGACTCGCCAGCGCATGGACGATCAGAACCTCAAGAGCATCGGTGATGTGTTGCAGCAGACGCCGGGGATCAATGTACAAAGCCCCGGCAGCGAACGCCTGTACGTTTATTCACGCGGGCTGGCGGTCGACAATTACCAGTACGACGGCATGCCGACCACCTCCTTTGCCTTTACCCAGGCATTGCCGCAAGCGGTGTCCGATATGGCCATCTATGACCGGATCGAGGTGTTACGCGGCGCCAACGGTTTGCTGTCCGGCACCGGTGATCCGTCTGGTACGGTCAATCTGGTGCGCAAGAAACCGACGCAGACCTTCAAGGGCCACGTCACGGCCGGCATCGGTTCATGGGACCGCTACCGTAGCGAAGTGGATGTGTCCGGCCCGCTCAGTGACAACCACGCGATACGCGGCCGGGCAGTGGCGGCCTATCAGCAAGGCAACAGCTTCACCGACCACTTGCAGCAGGAAAAAACCATCGGCTATGGCGTGCTGGAAGCCGACCTCAGCGACGACACGCTGCTGACGGTGGGCATGGATTACCTGCACAGCGAACAGGATGGTTTTTCTACCACCGGCCTGCCGGTGCTGGACAGTCAGGGCAAGCGCCTGAACACCTCACGGCACGACAACCCGGCCAGCCGCGGCAGCAGTAACGTGCAGGAGTCGATCAACACCTTCGCCTCTGTAGAGCACAAGCTGGGTAATGACTGGAAGCTCAAGGTGGCGGCCAATTACCTTTACAGCACCCGCGACTACGATTCGATCATCGTTGGCACCACTACCGGTTTCGTCAATTCACAGACCGGCAGCGGCCTTGGCTACACCGCGACCAAAGGCGATAACACCCAGGAGCAAAAAGGCCTGGATGTCATGGCCAGCGGGCCTTATCAGTTGTTCGGGCGTGAACACGAACTGGTGGTTGGCTTCAACCTTCAGGACTACGAAAACCGTCGCAACGGTTTCGGCAACCTGCTGGCCAATGGATCCAGCAACAACGGCGTCAGCGGCCAGGCGGTCAACCTTTACACCTGGAACAACTACGCACCTGCGGCCAGCTACAACTTCAACCGCGAAGACGACAACATCGACCAATGGCAGAACGGCATCTACCTGGCCACCCGCCTCAAGCCCACCGATAATCTCTCGGTCATCCTCGGCACACGGGTGACCAGCTACCGCTACGACGCAGCGCTGATCTATCACGTCGCCAGCCTGGTGCCCTACGGCACCGATGATCAGGTGCATGTGAATGGCAAGGTCACGCCCTACGCCGGCGTGGTCTATGACCTGGACGACAATCATTCCGTGTATGCCAGCTACACCAGCATCTTCAAGCCACAACCCTACCGCGACCGCTCGGGAAAACTGCTCGACCCACGCGAAGGCGACAACTATGAACTGGGCCTGAAAGGCGAGTATTTCGGCGGCCGGCTGAACACCTCGGCAGCGCTGTTTGAAGTCAAACTCGACAATGACGCACTCTCCGACGGCACCGTGGAAGGCAACTCATTGATCACGGCCTATCGCGCCTCGAAAACCACCACCAAAGGCCTGGAACTGGAAGCCAGCGGTGAGCTGTTGCCGAACTGGAATCTGGCCGCCAGCTACAGCCACGCGGTGGTCAAGGACAGCGAGCACGAGCGGGTGAAAAACAACGTGCCGGCCGATATGGTCAAGGTCTTCAGCACATACCGGTTGTCCGGGGCGCTGGAAAAGCTGACGCTGGGCGGCGGGGTGAACTGGCAGAGCGGCATTCACATGACGGTCAACTCCGGGCGGCTGCCGGCACCTGCAAAGGTCAAACAGGGCGACTATGCAACGGCCAACCTGATGGCCCGCTACGACCTGAGCCCGCAGTGGTCAGCCACCGTGACGGTGAATAACCTGTTCGACAAGAAGTACCTGAGTTCGCTGGATGAAAACTTTTATAGCGCTTCGTGGGGAGAGTCGCGCAGTTTTATGCTTAATACGAAATATGAGTTTTGAGGGGGTAGAGTGAGGCGCAACGAAGTTCTTGTGCAGGCTATAGAGCTGAGCGTCCTTGATACTGTCAGTGGCAGTCGTTCATAACGGCTGGCCCGCAGAGGGCCGAGAATTCGAGCAACAAGGCGCGGCGCGTGCCGAATATGGCAAACACCTGCTGTCCACACTGGCTAAAGTGTTGACGGTCGAGTTTGGCAAGGGCTTCGATGCTACTAACCTGCGCCATATGCGTGGTTTTTTCCTGGCGTTTCCGATTCGCGACGCACTGCGTCGCGAATTGAGCTGGACGCACTATCGCACCCTGCTCAAGGTAGACAGCGACGATGCCCGTCAGTGATACATGGTCGAAGCCGCTACTCAGAACTGGAGCACTCGTGCGCTGGAGCGGCAGATCGGCACGCTGTATTACGAGCGTCTGCTGGCCAGTCAGGACCGCTCAGCGGTGGAGCAGGAAGCTACCGAAAACCTGTACGCACTGGGCAAGAACCCGCGTGAATTTGTGCGTGACCCGGTGCTGCTGGAGTTTCTCGGTCTGCCCAATGCCGGCACCTTGCTGGAAAGCGATCTGGAACAGGCGCTGATCAATCAGTTGCAGAACTTTCTGCTGGAGCTGGGCAAAGGCTTTGCCTTCGTGGCACGACAACAGCGCATCAGTACCGAGAGCAAAGACTTCTACATCGACCTGGTGTTTTACAACTACCTGCTCAAGTGTTTCGTGATCTTTGATCTCAAGCGTGGCGAACTGACCCATCAGGATATTGGCCAGATGGACATGTACGTGCGCATGTACGACGACCTCAAACGCGGCCCGGAAGATGGACCGGCCGTGGGCATCATTCTCTGTGCGCAGAAAGATGCATCTGTGGTTCGTTACTCGGTGCTGCAAGGCAGCGAGCAATTGTTCGCCAGCAAGTACAGACTGGTGTTGCCTACTGAGGAAGAGTTACGGGCCGAACTGGATCGGGAGCGGGCGCTTTTGGCTGAGCAGCAAGCGGTGGAGCGAGATTGCTAGCGATTAGACAAACCGGAATCAGTCTGCCGCTTACATCCTTGTTGGAGCACTGATCGCCTGCCGTATCTCGCGCACATCGCGTGCAGGCGGTGCGCCGAATTGCCGTAGGTATTCGCGGCTGAACTGGGAGGCGCTTTCATAGCCGACAGCGAACGCCACGTCAGAGGCGCGATGTTCGCCGGCCAGTAACAGTTGGCGAGCTTCCTGCAGTCTGAGCTGTTTCTGGTACTGAATAGGACTGAGGCCTGTCATTGACAGAAAATGGCGATGCAGGCTTGCCCGGCTCATGCCGCTGGCATCGCACAATGCTTCGATGCGAAGGCGGGTCGTGTAATGATCCCTGATCCAGGCCACTGCCCGGCGGATGCTGCCCAGTGCGCCATCGGGCTGGGCAATCTGACGCAGCAGCCTGCCTTGGGGGCCTTGCAGGAGACGATAGAGCAATTCCCGTTCGACCATGGGGCCGAGCACCCGGATATCGGCAGGCGTGTCGAGCAGCGACAATAAGCGCAGTAACGTGTCGCGCAGCGGCGCGGTCATCGGGTTGATGGCGATGCCAATGCCCTTTTGTTCGTGCTCGCGAACCGGCGTCATGGTCGACGCCAGTTCGGCCAGTTCGGCCAGTATGGCCGGGTCCAGCACGAGTGATACCGCAACGTAGGGCTGACCGTCTTCGGCATCCAGAATCTGCCCTGACAAAGGCAGGTCCAGGGCGCTGATGAGATAGTGCTCGCTGTCGTAGCTCAGAAGGTTGTCGTTGATCGCAACGCGCTTCGAGCCTTGCAGGATGAAGCAGATCATCGAGCGATACAGGCAGGGCGCCTTGTCTGTAGACCCTTGGCCGACACAGATATCTACACGCGGAATCGGTGTAATCGTCAAACCCGGTGGCGCATGGCGCAGGGCTATATCAAGGTGCGGTGCAAGGTCGTTGTGCATGGGCCGATTATGACCACGCCTCGTTATCAAGCAAGACGATTGAGACAATCAGGCAATAAATTGAGTGTATCGGGCGTGGGTTGCCCACCGGTCATTACTTATTCTGAGCCGGTCAAGAACGCACCGAGTGGTGCGCCTAACCTGGTAGAGACCGTCCATGACCCAACCGATCGCACTCATCACCGGCGCCAGCCGTGGCCTTGGCCGCAACATGGCGCTTCACCTCGCCAAACGCGGCATCCACATCATCGGCACCTATCGCAGAGGCGTAGCAGAAGCCGAATCACTGAAACAGGAGATCGAAGCCCAAGGCGGAAAAGTCGCGATGCTGGCGCTCGATATCACCGATACCGCCAGCTATCAGGCTTTTTCAGACACAGTGACTGATACGCTGCAAAACGAATTCGGCCGCGAACGCTTCGATTTTCTCGTCAACAATGCCGGCAATGGCCTGTTTGCGAACTTCACTGACGCCACCGAAGAACAGTTCGGCTCACTGGTCGCCACGCACCTTCGCGGTCCGGTTTTTCTGACTCAGAAGCTGTTGGCGCTGATCGAAGACGGCGGTCGTATCCTCAACGTTTCCTCTGGCTTCGTACGTTTTACCCTGCCGGGCTACAGCCTTTATGCGGCCGTGAAGGCCGCCGTCGAGGTGCTGACCCGTTACATGGCGGTGGAACTGGGCTCGCGTCGAATTCGGGTGAATGCGATTGCACCGGGTGCCATCGCAACCGATTTTGGCGGTGGTGTGGTGCGCGACAACAAGGATGTAAACGCCTATGTGGCACAGGGTATCGCGCTGGGACGTGTGGGATTACCGGACGATATAGGCGGTGCGGTGGCCGCCATCCTGTCCGATGACCTGGCGTGGGCCAACGGCACGACGTTTGATATTTCGGGCGGGCAGTTGCTGTAGACACGGCTCAAGGAAAGCCATGGCACGCTTTGCCTTGTCGATGCGCAGTGACACATAAAGCCGTAAAAACACAAAACCCCCGCATCGCCAACGCGATAACGGGGGTTCTCATCTTTCTCAAGCGCCGTGCACTTGCACGGCCCTCAATCAGACGTTGAAGCGGAAGTGCAGCACGTCACCGTCTTTGACGATGTAGTCCTTGCCTTCCAGGCGCCACTTGCCGGCTTCTTTAGCACCCGCTTCACCCTTGAACTGAATGAAGTCGTTGTAGGCAACGCACTCGGCGCGGATAAAGCCTTTTTCGAAGTCGGTGTGAATAACACCCGCCGCCTGTGGCGCGGTGGCGCCGACTTTTACGGTCCAGGCGCGTACTTCTTCAACACCGGCGGTGAAGTAGGTCTGCAGGTTGAGCATTTCGTAACCGGCACGGATCACCCGGTTCAGACCCGGCTCTTCCAGGCCCAATGCTTCAAGGAACATGTCCTTTTCTTCGCCGTCGTCGAGTTCGGCGATTTCGGCTTCGATCTTGTTGCAGACCGGCACCAGCATCGCGCCTTCTTCTTCGGCGATGGCGCGAACAACGTCCAGCAGCGGGTTGTTCTCGAAGCCATCTTCGGCGACGTTGGCGATGTACATGACCGGCTTGGTGGTCAGCAGGTGGAAGCCACGGATGACGGTTTTCTCGTCAGCGCTCATGTTCTTCATCAGGCTGCGGGCTGGCTTGCCTTCGGTGAAGTGCGCGATCAGCTTTTCCAGCAGGCCTTTCTGGACCACGGCGTCTTTGTCGCCGCCCTTGGCGTTGCGCGTGACTTTCTGCAGTTGCTTCTCGCAGCTGTCGAGGTCGGCGAAGATCAGCTCAAGGTCGATGATCTCGATGTCGCGCTTGGGGTCGACGCTGTTGGAGACGTGAATCACGTTCTCGTCTTCAAAGCAGCGCACCACATGGGCGATGGCGTCGGTTTCGCGGATGTTGGCCAGGAACTTGTTGCCCAGGCCTTCACCTTTGGAGGCGCCGGCGACCAGGCCTGCGATGTCGACGAATTCCATGGTGGTCGGCAGGATGCGCTTGGGATTGACGATGGCTGCCAGCGCGGCCAGGCGTTCGTCGGGCATGGGCACGATGCCGCTGTTCGGCTCGATGGTGCAGAAAGGAAAGTTTTCTGCCGCGATGCCGGATTTGGTCAGGGCATTGAACAGGGTGGACTTGCCGACGTTAGGCAGGCCGACGATGCCGCAATTGAATCCCATGGTATTCCCCTCGTGTGATGTCAGGCCTTCTGGCTGTGCAGGTTTTTCATCGCGCGGTTCCATTCACCGGCGAGGATGTCCGGCAGCACGCCGAGGGCAAAGTCGATACTGGTGTCGATTTTTTCCTGTTCGGCGCGTGGCGCACGACCCAGGACAAAACCCGACACCTTGCTCGCATCGCCCGGGTGGCCGATGCCGACCCGCAAGCGATGGAAAGTATTCTGGTTACCGAGCTGCGCAATGATGTCGCGCAGACCGTTATGGCCGCCATGGCCGCCGCCAACCTTCAGTTTGGCAACGCCTGGGGATAGATCGAGTTCGTCGTGGGCCACCAGAATCTCGTCGATACCGATACGGTAAAAACCGGCGAGTGCCGCCACGGCCTGGCCGCTGCGGTTCATGTAGGTGGTGGGGATCAGCAGACGAACATCCTGACCCTGGTGCGAAAAGCGCCCGGTCAGGCCAAAGAATTTGCGCTCGGCGACGAGATTGATTCGTTCGGCCGCAGCAATACGCTCAACGAAAAAAGCCCCTGCGTTATGCCGGGTCTGTTCGTATTCGGCGCCTGGATTTCCCAGGCCAACGATCAGTTTTATGGCGCTCACGACAGGGGCTCTTCCTTAGAGTTGTGGATAACATCGGCCGCTCTGGCCCGCGATGTTATCAGAGCAACTCGGCATTACCGGGTAATGAATTACTCGGCAGCGCCTTCTTCACCAGCTTCTTCTTCAGCAGCGATACGCGGCGCGTGGACGTTGGCGATAGCCAGGTCGGTGCCGTGTGCCAGTGCTACGAACTCAACGCCTTTAGGAGCTTTGAGGTCGGACAGGTGAATGATGGTGCCGATTTCAGCGTTGCCCAGGTCAACTTCGATGAACTCAGGCAGGTCTTTCGGCAGAACGCTTACTTCCAGCTCGGTAACGGTGTGCGAGATCTCGCCGCCTTTCTTGACCGGAGCTTCTTCGTTGATGAAGTGAACCGGAACCAGAGCGGTCAGTTTCTGACCTGCAACAACGCGTACGAAGTCAGCGTGCAGTACGTGGCCCTTGGCTGGGTGACGTTGCAGAGCCTTGATGACGACGTCTTGTTTCTTGCCATCGACGGACAGCGCGATAACGTGGGCGTAAGCCGCTTCGTTCTCGAGCAGTTTGGCGAAGTCCTTGGCCAGCAGGCTGATGGACTCAGGAGCCTTGTCAGCGCCGTAAACGACAGCTGGAACCAGGCTTGCGAGACGACGCAGGCGGCGGCTCGCACCTTTCCCCAGGTCGGAACGCGTTTCGGCATTCAAAGTAAAATCGTTCATGTTGTATCTCCAAAATAGCCATTCGGCCTGACGTTTGCGACCAGCGTCAGGCCGATACGGGCAAAAAAGCCCCGCCCTGGCCAGATGACCGGGGCGGGGCGCTTTTCGTCGACACGATGATTGCCAGGGCAGGGCCCTAGCGGAACATCGCGCTGATCGATTCTTCGTTGCTGATGCGGCGGACCGCTTCGGCAACTACCGGCGCGATATCCAGTTGACGGATACGGCTACAGGCTTGTGCGGCGGCGGACAACGGGATGGTGTTGGTCACCACGAGTTCGTCGAGCACGGAATTTTCGATGTTCTCGATCGCACGGCCCGACAGCACAGGGTGTGTGCAGTAGGCGAAGACCTTGGCCGCGCCATGCTCTTTGAGAGCTTTGGCAGCATGGCACAGGGTCCCTGCGGTATCGACCATGTCGTCGACCAGAATACAGGTGCGCCCTTCGACGTCGCCGATGATATGCATCACTTCGGAGTGATTGGCTTTCTCACGGCGTTTGTCGATGATCCCGAGATCGACGCCCAGGGACTTGGCAACGGCACGTGCACGCACGACGCCGCCGATGTCCGGGGAGACAATCATCAGGTTTTCAAAGCGCTGGTCTTCGATATCGTCCACCAGTACGGGGGAGCCGTAGATGTTATCTACCGGAATATCGAAGAAACCCTGAATCTGGTCAGCGTGCAGGTCAACCGTGAGAACACGATCGATCCCCACCACGGTGAGCATGTCAGCAACCACTTTGGCGCTGATGGCAACACGTGCGGAACGCGGACGGCGATCCTGGCGGGCATAACCGAAGTAGGGAATCACAGCAGTGATTCGGGACGCTGAGGAGCGGCGGAAGGCATCAGCCATCACGACGAGTTCCATCAGGTTATCGTTGGTCGGTGCGCAAGTAGGCTGGATGATGAAGACGTCTTTACCGCGGACGTTTTCATTGATCTCAGCACTGATTTCGCCGTCGGAGAACTTACTGACGGAGACATCACCCAAAGGGATATGCAGCTGACGTACTACACGCCGAGCCAGATCGGGGTTGGCATTCCCCGTAAAGACCATCATCTTGGACACGCGCAGTACCTGGAGGCTGAGGGTAACCTGGATGAGTATAGAGAAAATGGCAGGGGCGGCTGGATTCGAACCAACGCATGGCAGGATCAAAACCTGCTGCCTTACCGCTTGGCGACGCCCCTGTAGATGATGCTGTTGAGTGCCTGGCACTCTGTTCCTGTTACAGATTCTGCAGTTTACGGTGCAATAACGAAGTATTGCTGCCTTTGGCTACAAACCCTGTAAGGGTCTCTGCAAGAAGGGCCGAGACTTTATCAGCTTCAGCTTTGCTTGGGAAGGCCCCAAACACACAACTTCCAGTTCCAGTCAGTTTTGCTTCGGTATATTTACCTAGCTGTATCAATGCGTTATGTACTTCTGGATAACGCCTTTCAACCACTGCCTGACAGTCATTTCGACCGTTTCCCTCGGGAACGGGGCGCACTTTAATGGGCTTGGAATCACGTGTCAACAATGGATCGGAAAATATTTCTGCTGTACTTACAGAGACTTGTGGAACAAGCACCAGATACCAGGGTTCTTCGGGCGTAACCGGCGTGAGAATTTCGCCCACGCCTTCGGCAAATGCAGCATGCCCGCGAATGAACACCGGCACGTCCGCACCCAGGCTCAGGCCCAGCGTGGCCAGGCGGTTTTCATCCCAGCCCAGTTGCCACAGATGGTTGAGGGCGAGCAGGGTAGTGGCGGCATCCGAGCTGCCGCCGCCGATGCCGCCGCCCATGGGCAGGCGCTTGTCGAGCCAGATATCGATGCCCTGGGTGCAGCCCGATTGTTGTTGCAGGGCGCGGGCGGCGCGCACGATCAGGTTGCTGTCATGGGCGACGCCCGGCACATCGGTGCGTAACACGATCTGCGCGTCTTCGCGCAGGGCAAAGCCCAGTTCGTCGCCGTGATCGAGAAACTGAAAGATGGTCTGCAATTCGTGATAACCGTCGGCGCGGCGGCCGAGGATATGCAACATCAGGTTCAGCTTGGCCGGTGCAGGAAGAACAAGTTGCGGTGCAGCCATGCTTATTGCCCCAGCTTGCGCGGTTGCCAGTCCTTGACCACCAGGGTCACGTCCAGATCCTGACCATGCAGTTTGACCCGCTCGGGAAGCCAGTAGCCGTTCTGCTCGATGTAGCTGAGGTATTCGACCTGCCAGCCGTCCTGCTCCAGGCTGGCCAGACGGCTGTCGTCGTCCAGCACCAGGCGGCTCTTGCTGTCCGGTGCGGGCAGGCCGCGAATCCACCAGACCAGGTGCGAAACGGGCAGCTTCCAGCCCAGTTGCGCTTCGAGCAGGCTTTCCGGGGTGGCGGCTTCAAAGCGGCCCTGGTTGGCCACTTCCAGCGCCACGGCGCCCTGACGGCCGGTCAGCCGTGCAGCACCGCGACCCAGCGGGCCGGACAGGCGAATGTCGTAGTACTCCTGGCGTTGCAGCCAGAACAGGGTGCCGCTGCCGGAGTCCTTGGGTGCGCGAATGCCGACCTTGCCATTTATCTGCCAGCCATCAAGGCCGGTCAGTTGCTGTTTATGTACCCGCCATTGAGCAGGGTCGCCTTTGCCTTGCAGGGCTTCGCGCGAGCCAAAACCGGTACAGCCTGCAAGCAGGGCGATGAGTGTAACTACGAGGATGTGGCGCAAATACATGGGTTCAAAGCTTCTCTGAGCCGGTCAGGCGCAGCAGCGTGCTGCGCAGGACCGGGCTGTCGGGTTGTTCTTCAAGGGCCTTGGCCCAGACCTTGCGGGCTTCGCGCTGCTGACCTTTGGCCCACAGCACTTCACCCAGGTGGGCGGCCACTTCATGGTCGGGGAAGCGTTCAAGCGCCATGCGCAGCAGGCGCTCGGCTTCGTCCAGATTCCCCAGGCGATAGTTGACCCAGCCAAGGCTGTCGAGCACGGCGGGGTCATCGGGGTTGAGCTGGTGGGCTTTTTCGATCAGTTCGCGGGCTTCGGCGTAGCGATTGGTGCGATCCGACAGGGTGTAACCCAAGGCGTTGAGGGCCATGGCGTTTTCCGGCTCGCGGGCCAGAATCGCCCGCAGGTCGGTTTCCATCTGTTTCAGATCGTCACGCTTTTCCGCAAGCATGGCGCGGGTGTACAGCAGATTCAGGTCGTCCGGGTACTGCTTGAGCGCCTTGTTCAGCACCTGCCAGCCACGCTCGGCATGGTTATTGGTCGTCAGGGTCTCGGCTTCGATCAGGTACAACTGAATCGCGAACTCGGGCTGCTCGTCGCGGGCCTCGCTCAAGCGTCGCGAGGCTTCGGCGGCATTGCCGTTGCTGATCAGAATATCGCTTTGACGCAACTGCGCAGGCAGGAAATCTGTGCCGGGACCGACCTGTTCGTATTCGGCCAGCGCGCCTTGCGGATCGTTGCGCTCTTCATAAATGCGGCCAAGATTCAGGTGCGCGGTGTCGACATGGGCATCGCGGGCCACCAGTTCTTCAAGGTAGCCGGCTGCTTCGTCCCAGGCCCGGGCTTCCAGGCAGACCAGTGCCAGTGACAGGCGCAGATCATCGTCGTCCGGGTATTGCTGCAACAGGTTGGCGAACTGGATCTTGGCGTCGTTCATGCGGTTCTGTTCGACCAGCATGCGGGCATAGGTCAGGCGCAGGCGCTTGTCGTCAGGGTATTTCTTGATGCTTTTTTCGAGGATCGGCAGGCCTTCATCGCCGCGCCCCAGGCTTTGCAGCAGGCGCGTGCGCAGCAGGATCGGAGCGATCTCGCCTTCCTTGGGCGGATGGTCTTCGAGCAGTTTCAGCGATTGCTCGGACTCGCCGTTCTGTTGCAGCAGCAAGGCCTTGCCGAAGATCAACTGACCGTTGCTCGGGTATTTGCCCAGCAGGCGGTCGAAGCTTTTGATCAGGCCATTGCGGGTGCCGGTGTCGGTTTCTGCCGCCGCCAGTGCCAGGAAGTCGAAATGGGTGTCGCCCTGGCCTTGCAGGACGCGCTCCATGTACAGCATGGAGTCATCGTAGCGGCCGGCGCGGGCCAGCTGGATGGCGGCAGCGCGCTGCGATTCCAGGTTGCCGGGGTCGTTGCGTGCCCAGATCAGCGCGGTGTCCAGCGCAGCCTGGTCGGCGCCCAGGTATTCGGCAATGCGGAAGGCCCGCTCGGAGACGGCCGGGTCCTGGGTATTGACCGCCTGGGTCACGTAGTTGTCCAGGGCGATGTCAAAACGATTGCGTTGCCCGGCAAGCTCGGCACTCAGCAGACTAAACAGCTGGTCCTGGGTGAACGAGCCATAGACCGTCGGCTTGGCTTCAGGCGCTGGAGTCGGGTCTTTCTGGGCCTGCGCCGGCGGTGTGTCGACTGTGGCCATGGACTGGCAACCGCCGAGCAGGACGAGGGCGAGGAACAGCGCGGAAGATCTATTCATATAAGGAGGAGCGGCTACCTGCGGTTTGGAGCATCATGACACAAGGCTGTCGGCAAAACCCACAGCCACCTGAAAATCTGCTGGCGGCCCGGCATGCGGCGTTGCGCGTGCCATCAGGTGTGCCATCCAGCCCCGATTCTAGTGGGACAATAATATGCGGTGGTTGTTCTAAGTCTATCGAAGTAGGACAATTGCCGGCTTCACGTCACCACCAGCGACCCTGAATGGCCTTCCTTGCACTTGGTATCAACCATAAGACTGCCTCGGTAGACGTCCGCGAGCGCGTGGCTTTTACGCCCGAGCAGTTGGTTGAGGCCCTGCAACAGCTTTGCCGCCTGACCCACAGCCGGGAAGCGGCAATCCTGTCGACCTGCAACCGCAGCGAGTTGTACATCGAACACGAACACCTGGCGCCCGAGGCGATCCTCGCCTGGCTGGCCAACTACCACCAGCTTAGCCTCGATGAGCTGCGCGCCAGTGCTTATGTGCATGAAGATGACGCTGCGGTGCGGCACATGATGCGGGTCGCCTCCGGGCTCGACTCGCTGGTGCTCGGCGAGCCGCAGATTCTCGGCCAGATGAAGTCGGCCTATGCCGTGGCCCGCGAGGCTGGCACCGTCGGGCCATTGCTGGGCCGCTTGTTTCAGGCGACCTTCAGTTCTGCCAAGCAGGTGCGTACCGATACCGCCATTGGCGAGAACCCGGTGTCGGTGGCGTTTGCCGCCGTGAGCCTGGCCAAACAGATTTTCAGCGACCTGCAACGCAGCCAGGCGCTGCTGATCGGCGCCGGCGAAACCATCACCCTGGTGGCGCGGCACCTGCACGATCTGGGCGTCAAGCGTATCGTGGTTGCCAACCGGACTCTGGAGCGCGCCAGTATCCTGGCCGCCGAGTTCGGTGCCCATGCGGTATTGCTGTCGGATATTCCGGCGGAGCTGGTCAACAGCGATATCGTTATCAGCTCGACCGCCAGCCAGTTGCCGATTCTGGGCAAGGGCGCGGTAGAAAGCGCGTTGAAGCTGCGCAAGCACAAGCCGATCTTTATGGTCGACATCGCTGTACCGCGCGATATCGAGTCTGAAGTCGGTGAGCTGGACGACGTTTACCTGTACACCGTCGATGACTTGCACGAAGTGGTCGCCGAAAACCTCAAGTCGCGCCAGGGCGCCGCACTGGCGGCCGAGGCGCTGGTCGAGGTCGGTGCCGGGGAATTCATGTTGCGCCTGCGCGAGCTGGCGGCGGTGGATGTGCTCAAGGCCTATCGGCAACAGAGCGAACGGCTGCGCGACGACGAGTTGAGCAAGGCTCAGCGCCTGCTCGCCAACGGCGCCAATGCCGAGGACGTGCTGGTGCAGCTCGCGCGTGGCCTGACCAACAAATTGCTGCATGCTCCCAGTGTGCAGCTCAAGAAACTGTCTGCCGAGGGCCGCGTCGATGCGCTGGCCATGGCCCAGGAACTATTTGCCCTCGGTGAGGGCTCGACGGATAAACCCCCGCAATGAAAGCTTCACTGCTCAATAAGCTGGATGTGCTCAGCGACCGTTTCGAGGAACTGACCGCGCTGCTGGGCGACGCGGAGGTGATCAGCGACCAGACGAAATTTCGTGCCTACTCGCGCGAATACGCCGAGGTCGAGCCGGTTATCGAGGTCTACAAGCAACGCGTCAAGGTGCAGGCGGACCTTGAGGGCGCCCAGGCGCTGCTCAAGGACAACGACCCGGACATGCGCGAGATGGCTGTCGAGGAAGTCCGCGAAGCCAGGCAACAGTTGCAGGTGATCGAAGCCAACCTGCAACGCATGCTGCTGCCCAAGGACCCCAACGACGGTCGCAACGTATTTCTTGAGATCCGCGCCGGCACCGGCGGTGACGAGGCGGCGATTTTTTCCGGCGACCTGTTCCGCATGTACTCGCGTTATGCCGAGCGGCGTGGCTGGCGCGTTGAAGTGCTGTCGGAGAACGAAGGCGAGCACGGCGGCTATAAAGAGATCATTGCCCGGGTCGAGGGCGACAGCGTCTACGGCAAACTCAAGTTCGAGTCCGGTGCGCACCGTGTTCAGCGCGTGCCGGAAACCGAATCCCAGGGGCGCGTCCACACCTCGGCCTGCACCGTTGCGGTGCTGCCCGAGCCCGATGAGCAGCAGGCCATCGAGATCAACCCGGCCGACCTGCGCGTCGACACCTATCGTGCGTCGGGTGCCGGTGGTCAGCACATCAACAAGACCGATTCGGCGATCCGCATCACGCACTTGCCCACCGGCATCGTTGTGGAGTGCCAGGAAGAGCGTTCGCAACACAAGAACCGTGCCCGGGCAATGTCCTGGTTGTCTGCCAAACTCAACGACATACAGACCAGTGCAGCGGCCAATGCCATTGCCACCGAGCGCAAGCTGCTGGTGGGCTCGGGCGACCGCTCCGAGCGCATTCGTACCTATAACTACTCCCAAGGGCGAGTGACGGATCACCGCATCAATCTGACCTTGTATTCGCTCGATGAAGTTTTGAGCGGTGGAGTCGATGCAGTGATAGAACCGCTGCTGTCCGAATATCAGGCAGACCAACTTGCGGCACTGGGTGAATAAATGACCATCATCGCCAGCCTGTTAAGAAGTGCTGAACTTCCCGATTCACCGACCGCGCGTCTGGATGCCGAACTGTTGCTGGCCGCCGCGCTGGGCAAGCCGCGCAGCTTTCTGCACACCTGGCCCGAGCGCATCGTCAGTACCGAGGCGGCCGTGGCCTTCTCCGGTTACCTGGCGCGTCGCCGCCTGGGCGAGCCGGTGGCGTACATTCTCGGCCAGCAGGGTTTCTGGAAGCTTGATCTGGAAGTGGCGCCGCATACGCTGATCCCGCGGCCGGAAACCGAAATGCTGGTAGAAGCGGCCCTGGAGCAGGTGCCGACATTTGCCAGCGCGCGGATTCTGGACCTGGGCACCGGCAGTGGCGCCATCGCCCTGGCCCTGGCCCATGAGAGGCAAGCCTGGCAGGTCACCGCCGTCGACCGTGTGCCGGAAGCGGTGGCGCTGGCCGAGCGTAATCGCCAGCGGCTGCGCCTGGACAATGCCCGTGTCGTGCAAAGCCACTGGTTTGAAGCGCTGGCCGGTGAACGTTTCGACCTGATCCTGAGCAACCCGCCGTACATCGCTGACAGCGATCCGCACCTGAGCGAAGGCGATGTGCGCTTCGAGCCCAGCAGTGCGCTGGTCGCGGGCAGCGATGGTCTGGACGATCTGCGCAATATCATCGAGCAGGCGCCGGGCTATCTGAATGCCGGCGGCTGGTTGATGCTTGAACACGGTTACGACCAGGGCGCGGCGGTGCGCGAACTGCTGTTGCAGCATGGCTATGAACGCATCCAGACGCGCCGCGATCTGGGCGATCACGAGCGCATCACCTTCGGCAGCCTGCCGTGCTGACGGATGCAGGCCTGAGTGATGAAGAGCTGCTGCGCTACAGCCGGCAGATTCTGGTGCAACACGTCGATATCGACGGTCAGTTGCGCCTCAAGGCCAGCCGCGTATTGATCGTCGGTTTAGGCGGGCTGGGTTCGCCGGTGGCGCTGTATCTGGCCGCTGCGGGCGTCGGTGAGTTGCACCTGGCCGACTTCGACAGCGTCGACCTGACCAACCTGCAACGCCAGATCGTCCACGACAGCCACAGCGTCGGCCTGTCCAAGGTCGATTCGGCGATGACGCGGCTGACGGCACTCAATCCCGAAGTCCGGCTGGTGGCGCATCGGCAGGCGCTGGATGCCGATTCCCTGGCGGCTGCGGTGGCCGGGGTCGATCTGGTGCTCGACTGCTGCGACAACTTTTCGACCCGCGAGGCAGTCAACGCCGCGTGCGTTGCAGCGCGCAAGCCTCTGGTCAGCGGCGCGGCGATTCGCCTGGAAGGGCAGTTGTCGGTGTTCGATTCGCGCAATGCGCAAAGCCCTTGCTACCACTGTCTTTACGGGCATGGCAGCGATGAAGAACTGACCTGCAGCGAAGCCGGCGTGGTCGGCCCGCTGGTGGGCCTGGTCGGCAGCCTGCAAGCCCTTGAAGCGCTCAAGTTGCTGGCCGGATTCGGTGAGCCCATGGTCGGTCGTCTGCTGTTGATCGATGCGCTGGGCAGCCGTTTTCGCGAACTGAAAGTACGCCGTGATCCGGCTTGTGCAGTGTGTGGCGGAGTGTCCTGAATTCATGACCGACGTGCAGATGAGCCATGGCCGCGAGGCGCCGGTGGCCGTGTTCGACTCCGGTGTCGGCGGGCTGTCGGTGCTGGACGAGATTCGCCAGCTGCTGCCTGCCGAATCGCTGTGCTATCTGTCCGATGGCGGGCATGTGCCTTACGGCGAAAAGACCCCGCAATTCATCGTCCAGCGTTGCATGACGATTGCCGGCTTCTTTCATGCCCAGGGCGCTAAGGCGCTGGTACTGGCGTGCAACACGGCAACGGCGGCGGCCGCGGCGCCATTGCGCGAGCGTTATCCCGACTGGCCGATCGTGGCCATGGAGCCTGCGGTCAAACCGGCAGCCGAGGCGACGCGCAGCGGTGTGGTCGGCGTGCTGGCCACCACCGGCACCTTGCAGAGCGCGCGCTTTGCCGCCTTGCTCGACCGTTTTGCCAACGATGTGCGGGTGGTCACTCAGCCGTGCCCGGGGCTGGTCGAACTGATCGAAACCGGCGACCTGCACAGCGCGGCCATCCGGCAACTGTTGCAAGGCTATGTCGAACCCTTGCTGGCTCAAGGCTGTGACACGCTGATTCTGGGCTGTACGCACTATCCCTTCCTCAAGCCGCTGCTGCGTCAGATGGTGCCCGACAGCGTGACGCTGATCGACACCGGAAGAGCGGTTGCCCGGCAATTGCAGCGTTTATTGACGCAACGCGAACTGGCCGCTTATGGCCCTGCGCGTGAAACCGTGTTCTGGACCAGTGGCGATTCGGACAATTTCAGAAAAATCCTACCTGTCCTATGGAAAAAATCCCACGCTGTGCGAAGCTTCGATTTGTAAAAAAAGTGTGAAATCCTCGTTACAACGCTGAACTAATGTTCTGTAACGGATTTCTATAAACAGGTCTGAAAAAAGCTTCGAAAAAACTACAACGGCGTGATTAGCACAGGATGTTTCTGATGAAACGACTTTTTTGTGTGGCTGCACTTGTGGCTGCAACGATGGGGCAAATTGCTGTAGCACAAGCCGACGGCGTCGAGTTTTCGGTCGGTCAAACCAGTGACTCGACCATGACGTATCGTCTGGGTGTTCAATTTGATTGGGACAAGAGCTGGCTGCAAAGCGACGTGGGGCGTCTGACCGGTTACTGGGATGCGGCGTACACCTTCTGGGAAGGTGACAAGACTTCCAGCAACCACAGCCTGTCGTTCTCGCCGGTTCTGGTGTACGAGTTCGCGGGCGACAGTGTGAAACCTTACATTGAAGCAGGCATCGGTGTTTCGGCGTTTGCCAACACCCAGCTTGAGAGCAACAACCTGGGCAGCTCTTTCAACTTCGAAGACCGCATCGGCTTTGGCCTGCGCTTCAAGGGCGGCCACGAAGTGGGCATTCGCGCTACCCACTACTCCAACGCCGGCATCAAGCAGCCGAACGATGGCGCCGAAAGCTTCGCCCTGCACTACAAGATGCCGTTCTAAAATCAAGTCGAGCCGCGCTTTGGCAGGTTTTTGAAAGCCTCCAGTGCCCTTGCGCGGCTTGCGCTCAGATCGACGATAGGCTTCGGATAGCCGTCCACCCCGAACAACCCGCCGCTCGCTGCCGGGTCGTGCACTTCTTTTTTATTCAACCCCGCCAGTTCCGGCAGCCACTGTTTGATAAAGCGGCCTTCGGGATCAAATCGTTGCGACTGTGATAACGGATTGAAGATGCGGAAGTACGGCACCGAGTCCGTGCCGGTCGAAGAACTCCACTGCCAGCCACCATTGTTGGCCGCCAGATCGCCGTCGATCAGGTGGCGCATGAAAAAGCGCTCGCCTTCGCGCCAGTCGATCAGCAGGTTTTTGGTCAGAAACATCGCAACGACCATGCGCAGGCGGTTGTGCATCCAGCCGGTTTCGAGCAGTTGGCGCATGGCGGCATCGATGATCGGCAGCCCGGTGCGGGCCTCTTGCCAGGCTTGCAAGTCTTTGGGCGCATTGCGCCAGGGCAGGGCTTCGGTTTCGCTACGGAAGGCCCGGTGCATCGAAACCCGTGGGTAGCCGACCAGAATGTGTTTGTAGAATTCGCGCCACAGCAGCTCGTTGATCCAGGTCACGCTGCCGGTGTTGCCGCTGTCGAACTCACCCTGATTACTGTTCAGTGCGGCATGCAGGCACTGGCGCGGCGAAATCACCCCGGCGGCCAGATACGCGGACAACTGACTGGTGCCCGGCTTGGCCGGAAAGTCGCGCTCGCTTTCGTAATAGTGAATCTGCTCGTCGCTGAACGCATCCAGACGCTTTTTCGCCTCGGCCTCACCGGCAGGCCACAACGCGCGCAGTGCTTCATTGGGTGTATCGAAGCCTTTGACGGTGGCCGGTATCGGATCGCTCTTGATCGACAGCGGCTGTTGCGCGCTGTGCAGACGATGCGGGTGCGGCGTTGCCGTGTGCAGGCGTGAATAGCAGACCTTGCGAAACTGGCTGTACACCTGAAAGTACTGGTCGCTTTTGGTCAGGATGCTGCCCGGCGGGAACAGCAACTGGTCCAGATGGCTGTGCCAGCTGATGCCGGCTTTTTCCAGTGCCTGCTGCACGGCCTGGTCACGACGGGTTTCGTTGACGCCGTATTCTTCGTTGACGTGCAACGCTTCGACTTTCAATTCCTGGCACAGCGCGCCCAGCACCTTGGGCGCCTTGTCCCAGGTGTCGGCTTCACGGATCAGCAGCGGCACATTGAGCTTGCCCAAGGCTTTTTCCAGTTCAGCCAGGTTGCGCAGCCAGAAGTCGACTTTGCACGCGGCATCGTCATGGCGCTGCCATTGCGTCGGGCTGAGCAGAAAGACCGCCACGGTCGGACCTTTGCCGAGGGCGGCATTGAGAGCGGTGTTGTCGTGAACGCGCAAATCGCTGCGCAGCCAAAGCAATTGCATGGGCAGTTCCAGTTTTCAGATGAGTCAGATAAGCCCGAGTCTGTTCAGCTCGCTGTGCGCTTCAAGCGGGTCGCGGGTCAGGCTCAGGTTGGCAATCGCGTCGGTGCTGGCGGGCAATTCGTCCTGGTGGATAACCACCGCCGGGCCGCTGATCACGATCGGGCAATGGATATTGCTCAACAGTTTCGGCAACTGGCCAAGGTTCAGGGCCTTGCTGGAATACAGCAGCACCGCTCGCGGGGCGAGGTATTCGGCTGCCAGCGCCAGTTCACCCACCGGCAGCGGCCCGTCGAAGACTTCGACCGGGCAATCGGCGCTGCTGATCAGCCAGGCCGCCAGCCACAGATGAGGTTCCAGCGGCAGGTCCGACTGATTGACCAGCAACAGCGGCGGGCCGCTGAGCTGGCGGTTGTTGTGATAGATCCGGGCGCCGAATTTGCTGCGCAGCCAGGAGTGGAAAAACATCCGCTCCATCTGGCTGCCGAACGGGTTCTGCCAGCGCTGTTCCAGATCGGCCAGCAGCGGCATCAACAACTGCTCGCACAGGGTTCGCGGCGGATACAGGGCCATGGCCTGATTGAACAGGTCGTCGACCCGTCGCTCGGCCAGCCCGGCGATGGCGTGCAGGAGTGCCTGACGCAAGGTGTCCCAGTCATTGCCGGAAGGCAGCGTGATGACACTGTCGTTGTCCAGCAAGGCCTTGACCTGGCTGACCGAAACGCCGCGGTTGAGCCAGGTGAGGATTTTCATGACCCGCTGCACATGGTCGTCGGAATACAGCCGATGACCCTTGGCGGTGCGGTGCGGGACAATCAGCCCGTAACGACGCTCCCAGGCGCGCAGCGTCACGGCATTGACACCGGTCTGGCGGGCGACTTCACGGATTGGCAGCCAGCCGTCCGGCAAGGGGCAGGCGGCAGCGGGGTCCTGTGTGTCAGGTTCCTGGAGGGGGGCTGGTTTCATGGTCAGATCGCATTTCGCAGGCTAAGAGGTTCCGGGTGCGGCTGCAGGTAAACCTGCAGGGCAACATACGGGTCCGGGTGATGACGGAAGTGATGCTTGAGCAAGGTCAGCGGTACGACCAGCGGCACGATACCCTGACGGTACTGGGTAATCAGCCCCTGCAGTTCCTGTTTATCGTCGCGGCTCAGGGTCTGCTTGAGATAGCCGCTCAGGTGCTGCAACACGTTGGTGTGCCCGCGCCGTGTGGCGCATTTTTTCAGGGCTTGCATCAACTGGCTGAAATACTGCGCAGCAATGTCGTTCGGGTCGCTACGGCCCATGCTGCCGAGGAGTTTGCCCAAGGCGTGGTATTGAACCACATCACTGGCCATGACCTGGTACTTGTAGCGCGAATGAAAGTCGGTGAGGGCGCGGCGGCTGATGCCGGCCTTGAGCAGTCGCTGCCAGGCCGCGTAGGCATAGACGCGGGTGATGAAGTTTTCACGCAATACCGGGTCATTGAGCCGGCCATCTTCCTCGACCGGCAAGTCCGGGTGGCGTGCGCAGAATGCCTGGGCATAGATACCACGACCGCCGCCATCGAAAGGTGCGCCGTTTTCGCGGTACACCTTGACCCGCTCCAGGCCACACGAAGGCGACTTCTGCATGAAGATGTAGCCACTGATATCGCTCATCGTATCAGCCATGTGCTCGCCGTAATCGGCCAGCGCCTGGGTGACGTCCAGCTCGGGATGCACGGTGCCGACGGCTTGCGGCTTGTCGATGTCGCCTACCAGCCGGATCGGCTCGCGGGGCACGCCCATGCCGATGGCGACCTCCGGGCAGGCGGGGATGAAATCGAAATAGGTGTCCAGCGCCTGAGTGCACAGGTCGGACTGCTTGTGGCCGCCATTGAAACGGACCTCGACACCCATCAGGCAGGCGCTGACGCCCAGTTTAGGTTTATCGATCACAGACTGGAACATTGCACACCTCGACTCATGAACTTGTACAGAAGACCTGCTTTGTACAATTGAAGTTCATGATAGATGCGAGGTTGTACAAGTCAAATTCTTTGTACAAGGTTTTTGGTCATTGCCAGCCCATGCGCCAGTGCTCGGCATCCTGCAAGACTTGCCAGGGCAGGCGTTGATTGCGCCCGGTCAGCACGGCCTGCAATTCGATTTCCAGCACCGTGCCTTCTTCGTCGCGAAACAGCTCGGTCACCAGAAAGTGCTTTTCACGGTTCTGCGGGGCTGCCGCTGTCCATTTCGACAGCAGCAGCTTGCGTGGGTTGAGCCGATTCAACGGATGTGTTCAAGCAGGCGGCGGGCGGCTTGCTGGCCGCTGAGCCAGGCGCCTTCGACCCGGCCCGACAGGCACCAGTCGCCGCACGCGTAAATACCCAGGTCGGCGTCGGACAGCACGCCCCATTCATGTGCGCCGGCGGGACGGGCGTAGAGCCAGCGGTGGGCGAGGCTGAACACCGGGGCCGGCATGCTGCAGTCGAGCAGTTCGGCAAAGGCGCCATGCAGGTGTTCGATCACCGTTTCCTTGGGCATGTCGACATGCTCGCGGCTCCAGGTGCTGGTGGCGTGCAATATCCAGGTGTCGAGGTCACCGTCGCGTCCGGGTTTGCTGCGGTTGCAGGCCAGCCAGTCGAGCGGGCTGTCCTGCACGAAGCAACCTTGCATCGAGGTCTGCAACGGCGTGCTGAACGCCAGCGCCACCGCCCAGGTCGGGTCCATCTTGACGCCGGCGGCCACGGCGGCCAGTTTCGGTGCTGCGGCCAGCAAGGCTGTGGCCTGCGGTGCCGGAGTGGCGACGATCACATGACTGAAGGGCCCGTGATTCTGGCCATCGGCGTCTTGCAGGTGCCAGTGTTCGGCGCCACGAAAGACATCGGTGATGCGGCAGGAAAAGGTCACGGGCAGATCACCGAGCATCGCCCGGGTGATGGCGCTCATGCCGGGCGTACCGACATAGCGAACCTGTTCGTCCGGCGAAGGGCTGAGCCGGCCACCATGGAAGTTGTACAGCGAAGGGGTCCATTCGGCGACCCAGCCACTGGCTTGCCATTGATTGACGGCGGCCACGAAACGACGGTCGCGGGCAGTGAAATACTGCGCGCCCATGTCCAGAGAGCCTGCGTCGCTGCGCTTGCTGGACATGCGTCCGCCGCTGCCGCGGCTCTTGTCGAAAAGGTGTACGGCGTGCCCGGCAGTGGTGAGCGCCTGGGCGGCGGAGAGTCCGGCGATACCGGTACCGATGATTGCGATGGGTACAGTCATAGGGGCCTCGTTACCTTGTCTGCACAGACTACGCCGTCCTTAAAACCTGTACAATCTTGTTCTTTGGTATAGGTTGCAGTCGTTCACATTTCGGCAGTGACGAGGGCTCTGCAACTCGTACGGTCCATGACGGTCAGTCTGTAGCTAATAGACAATGGGCCAACTACCCGGTTCGGGCAGTAAAGCTCCAAATCTTTTCAGGTGTGGCCTATGTTTCAGCTAAGGCTCTCGCTTGATGAATAAGCACAACCTGCAAGAAATAGACTACTCAATGGCCGCGAACGCCACTTAAGGATACCTGCCATGCACATCTTGCTGACCGGCGGTACAGGTTTGATCGGTAAAGCACTTTGCCAGTTCTGGCAGGCCCAAGGGCACCAGCTGACGGTCTTGAGCCGCCATCCCGAGCAGGTCCCGCGACGGTGCGGTGAGCAGGTGCGCGGCATCGTTCAACTGCAGGAACTGGACGGCCAGACGGTCGATGCCGTGGTCAACCTGGCCGGTGCGCCGATTGCCGATCGGCCCTGGACCCGCAAGCGCCGCCTGCTGTTGTGGGAAAGCCGCATTCACCTGACCGAGCAAGTGCTGGCCTGGATCGAACGCCAGCCGCAGCGGCCGCAGGTTTTGCTGTCGGGCTCGGCGGTGGGTTGGTACGGCGACGGTGGCGAGCGTGAGCTGGACGAGACTGCCCAGCCGGTCAAGGAAGACTTTGCCAGCCACCTGTGCCTGGCCTGGGAAGAAACCGCCCAGCGCGCCGAGGCATTGGGTGTGCGCGTGGTGCTGTTGCGCACCGGTCTTGTGGTGTCGGGCCAGGGCGGTATGGTTCAGCGCCTGCTGCCGCCGTTCAAGCTGGGCCTGGGTGGACCGATCGGCAACGGTCGGCAATGGATGCCCTGGGTACACATCGACGATCAGGTTGGCGCCATCGACTTTCTCCTCAACCACAGCGATGCGCGCGGTCCTTATAATCTGTGTGCGCCCGCGCCGGTGCGTAACCGCGAATTCGCCAAGACTCTGGGCGGCGTGTTGAATCGCCCGGCGTTCATGCCCATGCCGGGGCTGGCGCTGCGCATTCTGCTCGGCGAGATGTCCGGGCTGCTGCTCGGCGGCCAGCGTGCGCGGCCGACCCGTCTGCAAGAGGCCGGCTACACCTTCCGTTTTACCCAATTGCACGACGCCCTGCGTAACGTGCTGGACCCTCACTGAAAATAGGATCTTGCATGACCGATCATGCGCTGTTGCTGATCAATCTGGGCTCGCCCGCGTCCACCAGCGTCGCGGACGTGCGCCGCTACCTCAATCAGTTTCTGATGGACCCGTATGTCATTGACCTGCCATGGCCGGTGCGGCGTTTGCTGGTGTCGCTGATCCTGATCAAGCGGCCCGAACAGTCGGCGCATGCCTATGCCTCGATCTGGTGGGACGAGGGCTCGCCGCTGGTCGAACTCAGCCGCCGTTTGCAGACGCAAATGCGCAACCAGTGGACGCAGGGGCCGGTAGAGCTGGCCATGCGTTATGGCCAGCCGTCCATCGAGTCGGTGTTGCAGCGCCTGGCCGGGCAGGGCATTCGCAAGGTCACGCTGGCGCCGTTGTACCCACAGTTTGCCGACAGCACGGTGACCACCGTGATCGAGGAGGCCAAGCGGGTGGTGCGTGAGCACAAGCTGGACATGCAGTTCTCTGTGGTCCAGCCGTTCTATGACCAGCCTGAGTACCTCGATGCGCTGGTGCAGAGCGTGCGCCCGCACCTTGAGCAGCCTTATGACCATCTGCTGCTGAGCTTTCACGGTTTGCCGGAGCGGCACCTGCGCAAGCTCGACCCGACCGGCAACTTCTGCTTTCAGGACAACGAGTGCTGCCTCAAGGCGCCGCCCGAAGTGCTTGCCACCTGCTACCGCGCACAGTGCATCCAGTCGGCAGCCGCCTTCGCCAAGTTGATCGGTATTCCCGAGGGCAAGTGGTCGGTGTCGTTCCAGTCACGGCTGGGCAGGGCCAAGTGGATCGAACCCTACACCGAGCAGCGCCTCGAAGAGCTGGCCGCCCAGGGCGTCAAACGCCTGTTGGTGATGTGCCCGGCGTTTGTCGCCGATTGCATCGAGACGCTGGAGGAGATCGGCGATCGCGGTGCTGAACAGTTCAAGGAGGCCGGCGGTGATGAACTGGTGCTGGTGCCGTGCCTGAATGACGATCCCAACTGGGCAGCGGCGCTCAATATCCTGTGTGAGCGCGCGCCAGCCCTGGAACAACGCCGGTCTTAAACGTCGTTTCCTTGCTTGTGCTTCCAGCCGTCATTGCCCGGCAGAATCAGGTTCAGGGCAATGGCGGTGATCGCACACAGGGCGATGCCCTTGAGGCCGAAATCATCGGGCCCGGTGCCGCTGCCGATCAACACACCGCCGATCCCGAACACCAGCGTGACCGAGACGATCACCAGGTTGCGCGCTTCGTTCAGGTCGACCTTGTGGCGGATCATGGTGTTCAGGCCCACCGCTGCGATGGAGCCGAACAGCAGGCACAGAATGCCGCCCATGACCGGCACCGGAATGCTTTGCAGCAGCGCGCCGAATTTGCCGACGAACGCCAGGCTGATGGCGAAGATCGACGCCCAGGTCATGATTTTCGGGTTGTAGTTCTTGGTCAGCATCACCGCACCGGTCACTTCGGCATAGGTGGTGTTGGGCGGGCCGCCAAACAGGCCGGCAGTGGTGGTGGCGATACCGTCGCCCAATAGCGTGCGGTGCAAGCCAGGCTTTTTCAGATAATCACGGCCCGTCACGCTGCCGACCGCAATCACCCCGCCGATGTGCTCGATGGCCGGTGCCAGCGCCACCGGAACGATGAACAGAATCGCCTGCCAGTTGAATTCCGGTGCCGTGAAATGCGGCATCGCCAGCCACGGCGCGGCGGCGATTTTGGCGGTGTCGACCACACCGAACCAGAACGCCATGGCAAAGCCCACCAGCACGCCGGAAATGATCGGCACCAGTTTGAAGATGCCGCGGCCGAACACCGCCACGATCAGGGTGGTCAGCAGCGCCGGCATGGAGATCCACATGGCGGTCTGGTAAGGGATCAACTCGGCGCCGTCGCCGGACTTGCCCATCGCCATGTTCGCTGCAATCGGCGCCATGGCCAGGCCGATGGAAATCACCACCGGACCGATGACCACCGGCGGCAGCAAGCGATCAATGAAACCGGTGCCTTTGATCTTCACCGCAAGACCCAGGAAGGTGTAGACAAAGCCCGCCGCCATCACGCCGCCCATGGTGGCGGCCAGGCCGAACTGGCCCTTGGCAAGAATGATCGGGGTGATAAAGGCAAAGCTTGAAGCCAGGAACACCGGCACCTGACGCCCGGTGACCAGCTGGAACAACAAGGTGCCCAGGCCAGCGGTAAACAGCGCGACGTTGGGATCAAGCCCGGTAATCAGCGGCATCAATACCAGCGCGCCGAAGGCCACGAACAGCATCTGCGCCCCTGACAGCACCGTGCGCCACAGAGGATCATTGAACTCGTCGGGCTTCATTTATTCAGGCGTCCTTCTGCTTGGTGCCGAAAATCTTGTCGCCGGCATCGCCCAGGCCCGGAATGATGTAACCGTGTTCGTTCAAGCGCTCGTCGATCGAGGCGGTGTATACCAGCACGTCCGGGTGCGCCTTTTCGACGGCGGCAATGCCCTCGGGGGCGGCGACCAGCACCATGGCGCGAATCTCACGGCAACCGGCTTTCTTCAGCAGGTCGATGGTGGCGACCATGGAACTGCCGGTGGCCAGCATCGGGTCGATGATCATCGCCAGACGCTCGTTGATTTCCGGCACCAGCTTTTCCAGGTAAGTGTGCGCTTGAAGGGTTTCTTCGTTGCGCGCCACGCCCACGGCGCTGACCTTGGCGCCCGGAATCAGGCTGAGCACGCCGTCGAGCATGCCGATGCCGGCGCGCAGGATCGGCACCACGGTGATTTTCTTGCCGGCGATTTTCTCGACCTGCACGGTGCCGGCCCAGCCCTGGATATCGTAGTTTTCCAGCGGCAGATCGGCGGTGGCTTCATAGGTGAGCAGGGCGCCGACTTCCTGAGCCAGCTCGCGGAAATTCTTGGTGCTGATATCGGCACGGCGCATCAGGCCGAGTTTGTGGCGAATCAACGGGTGGCGGATTTCACGGACAGGCATGGCAATGCTCCTGGGGGCGGGCAAAAAAACGGCCTAGATTAATCGATTGTGCGGTTACTGTCTTACTGCACATGACGTATTGTCTGACTTCATTCGAAGCCAAATCGCAAGGCTCTGGCAACGTTAGCCCATATCCGCTTGCCCTGAATGCAGCGGATGCGTACCTTTGCGCGTTTTTCCCCACGCCATCTGGAGCGATCAATGTCTGCTGATCTCGAGCATATCCGTCAAATCATGCGCGAGGCTGACTGCCTGTACACCGAAGCCGAAGTCGAGGCGGCCATCGCCCGCGTCGGCGCGCAGATCAATGCCACGCTGGCCGACCGCAATCCTGTGGTGTTTTGTGTGATGAACGGCGGCCTGATCTTTTCCGGCAAGCTGCTGACCCACCTGAGTTTCCCGCTGGAAGCGTCCTACCTGCACGCCACTCGCTATCGCAACGAAACCAGCGGCGGCGAGCTGTTCTGGAAGGCCAAGCCTGAAGTGTCGTTCATCGACCGCGATGTGTTGATCATCGACGACATCCTCGACGAAGGTCACACCCTGGGCGCGATCATCGACTTCTGCCGGCATGCCGGCGCCCGCGCGGTACACACCGCCGTGTTGATCGACAAGGACCACAACCGCAAGGCGCGTCCGGACCTGAAAGCCGATTTCGTCGGCCTGCCGTGCATCGACCGGTTTATTTTCGGTTACGGCATGGACTACAAAGGGTACTGGCGTAACGCCGCCGGCATCTTTGCTGTAAAAGGAATGTAATACCTGCGGCACTCATGGCGGCAGGTTCAGGGAATGGTCTAGAGGTGTTGATGAAGTCATTGATGATACCCGGCGCCCTGGCGCTGGCCATGCTGGCAGACGCGGCCCTGGCCGCACCGATGCATGAGCAATACCTGCCGCCGGACGACCAGAGCCTGCGCGTCGGCGCGCCGGAGCAACAGCAATTGCTGCTGGTGACCGAGTACTCGGTGGTGGTCGGCAACCAGCGGCCGTCCAACCAGCAGCCGATTCCGGTGACCTCGCCGCTGTCGATCCTGCTCAAGGGCAAGCCGCTGAACAAGGGCGCCACCGTGGTGCAGGTGCAGATCCACTTCGACGGCGCGGACAGCAAGAGCCTGAAAAAGCCTGGTTACGACGATGCCAGCCGGACCCTGACGCTGTACTACCCGCAGTCGCATTACCCGGTGCTGGTCGACCTGCTGCGCAATGAAAAGGTCTACTGCCAGTTCCTGACCTACGCCAACGGCCACGTCTGGGCCGACCTGCACACGGCCAGTTCAAAGCCGCGTTGAGCTGGCTGAATACTGGCGATAAACTGCCCGACCTTGATGAGTGACCGCGACCCGCTGGAGTCCGTAATGCGTAAAGACAAGAAACAGATCATTGGCGACGAAATCGGCGACGATCAGATCAAACTGTTCCTGGAATTCGAGCCGGTTGATGCGACTTCGCCGTCGCTGCACAAACTGATCAAGGCCTATCGTGGCCTGCGGATCGACGATTTCGAGCGCTTCCTGGGATTCTTCCGTGAAGCCGGCTATGACCTCGATGGCCAGGACGAGAAAGGCAGCACCTTTGTCGACCTGATCAAGGATCAGCGCAATGCCGAGGAATACATCGAATTGATCGACCAGGCCCGCAAGGCCTGATCGATGTGCTACTGACGCGGCTGATACGCCTTGCCGTAATGCCGCTCCATTCGTGCCTGGAGCAATTCCAGGCCGATCGACATGATCCAGTACAGCACCGCGGCGGTGGTCAGCATCTCGATATAGCGATAGCTGGACCGCCCATACGATTGCGCCAGAAACATCACTTCCCAGACCCCCATCACTGAAATCAACGACGAGTCCTTGAGCATCGAGATGAATTGATTGGTGGTCGGCGGAATGATCGTGCGCATCGCTTGCGGCAGGGTCACCAGCCAGAACACCTGCACCGGGCGCAGGGCCATGGCCATGGCGGCTTCCCGTTGTCCGGCGGCGACGCTGATTATGCCGGCGCGGAAGATCTCGCTCAGGTAGGCGCCGTAGTTCAGCGACAGGGCGATGATGCCGGCGACGATGGCGCCCGGCACCACGCCGATCTGCGGCAGGCCCAGGTAGATCAGCAGGATCTGGATCAACAGCGGCGTGCCCCGAAAGAACGAGGCATAGAAGCTGGCAATACCAAACGCCACCGCGCTGCGCGACAGCCGCGCCAGCGCTGCCACAAAGCCCAGCAACACCGACACCGCGATCGAACACACGCAGACAAACAGCGTCAGCGCCGCGCCTTGCAGAAAACCGTTGGGCGCCAGACTCAGGCCCACCAGATTCGGCAGCTTGTCGAGGATGATCGAGAACTTCAGGTCGAAGCTCAGGAAGAACCCGGCAAACAGGGCGAACATCGCCGCCCAGGTCAGGTACAGGCGGGTCCGAAAGTTGAACACGCGCTTGAGCAGGCTGGCCTTGGCGGGCTCAGGTGGACGTTGTGAAGGAGTGCCGGTCATTTGCTGATGTCGGCGCCGATCCACTTCTGCGACAGCTTGCTCAGTGTGCCGTCCTTCTTCAGCTCTTCGAAGACCTCGCGCACCTTGGCGTTCCACTCGGCATCGCCTTTCTCGACGGTGACAAAGTTCGGCTCTTCATACAGTGCAGCGCCGGCCAGCTTGAAGCGTTTGTCCTGATCCAGGCGTGGCTGCGCGGTGACCAGGTTGGTCAGCACCGCATCCAGACGCTTGCCGGCGCCCAGGCCCAGGTCCTGGAAGGCGACGTTGTCGTTGTCGTAAGGGGCGATCTGCACGTTTTCGAACGGGTATTCCAGCGGCTTGCCGGTAGCGCCTTCGATGACCAGGTTCTTGTTCAGGTAGCTTTCGTAGCTCGACGCGCTGGTCAGGCCGACTTTCTTGCCGCTCAGGTCCTTGGCCGACTGGATGCGGTCATCCTTGGCATTGACCACGATTACCGCAGGGGAGGCGTAATACTCGACCGGAAAGTCGAACACTTCGGCGCGCGACTGGCTCGGGGTCATCGAGCAGATGCAGATGTCGTAACGACCGCTCCAGCGGCCGGCGGCGATCACGTCCCAGGACGGGGTTTCCAGGCGCAGTTTGACGCCCAGTCTGGCGGCCACGGCCTTGGCCACATCGACGTCGAAACCGTCAAGCTGGTTCTGGTCATTGAGAAACGAGAAGGGCGGGTAGCTTTCCATCAGCACGTTGACCAGCTCTTTTTTCTCTTCCACCCTTTGCAGGGTGGCGCCCGCCAGGGCCTGGCTGGAGACTGTCAGGGCCAACAGGCCGATACCCACAAGCGTGCGTAGTTTCACGTCAGAACCTCAAAAAAACGGTTGTAGTTGGAATAAAGGGGCGTATTAAATACGTTATATAGGGCTCGATTCTAATGAGTCTTTTTCATATGTATATAAGTAGATCAAATATGACTCAGCGTTCGACAGTAATTCTTGATGGTGGAATGGGCCGTGAACTGCAGCGCAGAGGCGCGCCGTTCCGGCAACCGGAGTGGTCGGCGCTGGCGTTGACCGAAGCCCCCGAGGCGGTCATCGCCGTGCACGCGGCGTATATCGACAGCGGCGCGCAGGTGATTACCAGCAACAGTTATGCGGTGGTGCCGTTTCATATCGGCGAAGAGCGCTTTGCCCGTGAAGGTGAAGCGCTGGCCGCGACCGCAGGCCAGCTGGCGCGCCAGGCCGCCGATGCCAACGGTGCCAATGTGCTGGTGGCTGGCTCCTTGCCGCCGCTGTTCGGTTCCTATCGCCCGGATCTGTTCGACGCCGCGCATGCGAGCCAGATTCTTCAGCCGCTGGTGCGCGGCCTGAGCGAGCATGTCGACCTGTGGCTGGCCGAAACCCAGAGCAGCATTGTCGAGGCGCGGACCATTCGCGCAGGACTTCCTGCCGATGGCAAGCCGTTCTGGCTGTCGTTCACCTTGCAGGACGAAGACATCGATGAAACACCGCGCCTGCGCTCCGGCGAGCCGGTGGCCGATGCCGCCCGTGCTGCGGCTGAGCTGGGTGCAGCGACGTTGCTGTTCAATTGCAGCCAGCCTGAAGTGATCGGCGCCGCCATCGATGCCGCCCGTGCGGTGTTTGTCGAGTTGGGTGTGGAGATCGGCGTCGGTGCTTACGCCAACGCCTTCCCGCCGCAACCCAAGGACGCCACCGCCAACGACGGCCTGGACGAGCTGCGCGAAGACCTCGACCCCGAAGGCTACCAACAGTGGGCGGCCAACTGGGTTCAGCGCGGCGCTACCCATATCGGCGGCTGCTGTGGCATTGGCCCGGAACACATTGCTGTGTTGGCCAAGCGCTTGTAAGAGCGGCCTGCCGTAAAAAGAAAACCCCGTGGCTAAGTAAGCCCACGGGGTTTTTCTTTATCCGCCATTCAAGGCCTCAAGATTCAAGGCATCAAGCGATGCTTTGCGCCTCGTTGTGCGGATGCTCGACCAGGCCGAGGTTTTCGTCGCTCTGGGCACTGATGCGCTGGTACAGCTGCGCATCGGTGGCCAGGGCTTTTTCGCGGGCCGGGAAGATTTCGTCGAGCTTGGCAGCCCACTGGCCTTTGGTTTGCTCCGGGAAGCAGCGCTCGATCAGTTCCAGCATGATCGACACCGTCACCGATGCGCCAGGGGATGCGCCCAGCAGAGCGGCCAGCGAGCCGTCGGCGGCCGAGACCAGCTCGGTACCAAATTGCAGCACGCCGCCTTTCTTGGCGTCTTTCTTGATGATCTGCACACGCTGGCCGGCAATCTCCAGGCGCCAGTCTTCAGACTTGGCTTCAGGGTAGAAGCGGCGCAACGAATCCAGACGCTGTTCCATGGTCTGCCGCACTTCGCTGACCAGGTACTTGGTCAGGTCCATGTTGTCGCGGGCCACGGCCAGCATCGGCTTGATGTTACCCAGGCGCACCGAGAACGGCAGGTCGAGGAATGAACCGTGCTTGAGGAACTTGGTGGTGAAGCCGGCGAACGGTCCGAACAGCAGGGATTTCTTGCCGTCGACCACGCGGGTGTCCAGGTGCGGCACCGACATCGGCGGCGAGCCCACGGCGGCCTGGCTGTAGACCTTGGCCTGGTGGTGCTTGACCACTTCGGGGTTGTCGCAACGCAGCCACTGGCCGCTGACCGGGAAACCGCCGAAACCCTTGCTTTCTTCGATACCCGACATCTGCAACAGCGGCAGGGCCGCGCCGCCGGCACCGAGAAAGACGAAGCGGGCGTCGATGTCGCGGCTGCTGCCGCTGTTGACGTCCTTGACGGTCACAGTCCAGCCCTTGCCATTACGGGTCAGGCCGGTCACGCGCTTGCTGTACTTGACCTGCGCGTCGGGCGTGCTGGACAGGTGCTTGAGCAACTGGATGGTCAGGGCGCCGAAGTTGACGTCGGTGCCGTTGCTCATATACGTGGCCGACAGCTTTTCGTCAGGCTTGCGCCCGGACATCATCAGCGGCATCCACTCGGCCAGCTTGGCCTTGTCTTCGGTGTACTGCATGGCTGCGAAGGCATGGTGCTGGCGCAGGGTCTCGAAGCGTGCCTTGAGGAATGACATGTCCTTCTCGCCCTGCACGTAGCTCAGGTGCGGGACGGGATTGATGAATGTGCGGGTCGTTTCGAAGCTGCCCTTGCGCACCAGATACGCCCAGAATTGTTTCGAGACCTCGAACTGGGTGTTGATGTGCACGGCTTTCTTGATGTCGACGGTGCCGTCGGCCGCCTGCGGCGTGTAGTTCAGCTCGCACAGGCCGGCGTGACCGGTGCCGGCGTTGTTCCATGGGTTGGAACTCTCTGCGGCACCGGAATCCATCAGCTCGACAACTTCCAGCTTCAGGCTGGGGTCAAGCTCTTTGAGCAGTACTGCCAGGGTGGCACTCATGATGCCGGCCCCGACCAATACCACGTCGACTGCTTCGTTATGCGCCATTAACGCGTCTCCAAAATCTGCAGCACCCAATTGACGGCCTGCGATCCCGAGGCTGGATGCCAGTGTGTGGGGAGTGGATCAAGGTTGTGCCCCCACGGTAACTGGCCGGGATCGAGTGTCCGATTCTTCGCAATGTTTTGCATCTCAAGCGCAGGTCCGGTCGAGCTGTTCAAGGGTTCGTGACACTGTCATGAACGCATTTTGCAGCCCGCAGGACCATTCGACCATCGTCAGGACGATGGCTCAGGCTCCTTTACGGGAGGTTGCGCCGCGACGTTCGACCCTGCCGGGTGAAGCCGATGGGGACACCAAGGGTGCATCTTCAAACCTATTCATGTGCTCGCCACACTCTTGTGAAGTTGTGAAACCCGTTATTTCGCGCTCTTTTGGACACGCGAACCAAACCTCAAAAAGGGCTGCAATGCAGCTCTGGCCAGTGCTGTCTTCACGGATAGGCGTCGAGGGTTGGCAAAGGTTCGCCCGAATGCGGGCAATCGCACACCGTCCATCGAAATCCTGCATGAAGCAGACTGCGTGGGCGGCTCTCTGTGGGCATGGCGGGGAGCTAATTTCGTGGATTAGCGATGCTGCGAGGCCCGATCAGGAGACGTCCTTATAATCGGGGGGAGATTATAGCGATGAAATATCAGGAATTGATCGGCTTAAGTGACATTTATTCGCGAGGAAATCACGCAGCGAGCATTGGACGCAGGCCAGAACGTGTTGCACGCGGCGCAATCCGGGCGCTGGCGGGCAGTGGCTGGCCCAGCCAGGCGAGGCGTTGTTCGACGACTTCGACCCATTCGTGGCCCTCGGGCGCCTGGCGGCAGTGCTTCAGCGCACGACAAATACCGGCCTGATCGACGCGAGCGTAGTGGCGAAGTGCAGAGCGTGCGGTGAACAGTGACCAGAAAAATCCCATGACAGTGCTCCTGTGCAATCAATGGGCATAGCTTGGCCGGGACAGGTGACACGCTGATTACAATTCAGGCCTGGCTGAACCACTGTCAGGCGCCGATGGTCGGAATTTCAGCTAGTGAGGCGATAGAGGTCGCCGCTATACTGCCGCCCATCGAGTGCCTGGCCCATGGAGAATTGAGCATGCTGCGTCGCGTTTTGTTTGGTCTGCTTGCTGTAAGCAGTTTGACTCTGGTCGGTTGTGCCCACAGCCCGCAACAACTGAGCCCGCAACCACGAATCACTACACAACTGGCGCCGGTGGGTCATGGCCAGCCGGTCGTGGTGCGCGTTGTCGATGGCCGTCAGAGCCAGTCGCTGGGCACCCGTGGCGGTCTGTACCCTGAAACCAGCGCGATCACCGTCAACGGTGCCGATCTGCTGCCCAAGCTGCAGGCCCAGGCCGAAGCCGCCGTGCGCTTGCTGGGCTTTACCCCGACGCAAGGCGGCAACGCGCCGCAACTGACCGTGACCCTGGCCGACCTGCGTTATCAGTCGCCCAAGGAAGGTTTGTATGTGACCGAAGCCACCATCAGCTCGACCTTCCGTGCCGATGTGCGCAACAACAACTCCGGCCGCAGCTACAACGGCCGCTACGCCGCCTCGCTGGACCAGCGCTTCGGCATGGCACCCAACCAGGAAACCAACACCAAGCTGGTCAGCGATGTCCTCAGCGATGCCCTGACCCGCGTGTTCCAGGACCAGACCATTGCGTCCACGCTGGCGCAGTAAGCTGCAATGGCACGACGAAAAAGCCCGGCACAGATGCCGGGCTTTTTCTTGCCTGCGATACAGCGTCAGGCCACCTGCTGGGAGAAATCCAGGAAACTGAAGCCCGTATCAGGATCCTGCTCGGGCAGGTCCTGATGCTGATAGCCGCCCAGCGCGCAGTAGACCAGCCAGCGACGGTCGTGGACATTGAAGGCCAGCGCATCGACAAGGTCCTGCTGTTCTTCGTTCTGGGCGATCAGGTAAAGACGGTCCTGGTTATTGGCGTGCAGCATGGTGACTCCGCAATGTTGGCATTCCCTGCAAGCTGTGTGGCAGGCGCCGTTGCGCTGCCACACTCCGTTTGAGGAGCCATACAATGCCGTCACATGATGACGATCGCGTGACGCTTGCTGCCTTTAAGGCAGGGCCAGGCCAGCCTTGATCCGGTACTGGTTGCGCACCGGCGTGGCGTACTGCTGGATCAGATAAGGCCGGTGCTCGGCCGGGCAGCCGGCCAGGCGGCTTTCCCACTCGGCACGCGCCTTGTCCAGTTCCTGAGTGCCGAACAGCTCACTGGCCGTAGGCACATTGAGGCTGGCATCGGCTTCGCTCCATTGCGCCCAGGCCAGATAGTGCACCGGGAACAAGCGGTAGCCGCCGAGAATCTGCCGATCCATTTCCTGGGCCAGCAGCTTGGTGTCCTCGAATACCCCGGTGATGGGCTGGGCGAAATTGACATGCACCCGGCCCTTGTAGCCGGTGATGCCCAGCGCGATGCTGATGTCGTCTTCGCCCTCGGTCTTGGTGTAGCTGCCGGTGGTGGCGCGGATGTACAGCTCGCGGGCCTTGGCGTGGTCGCACGGGTCGTATTCGTAGCTGATCGACACCGGGGTCAGGTTCAGCGAACGGATCACCTCGGCGAACGGCTCGTCCTTGCGGCTCATGTGGAACATCTTGAGGATCGCCGACTCGGTGCGGTCGTCACCGTCCTTGGCGCGGCCTTCGGCCTGGGCAATCCAGATGGACTGCACATCGCGGGTAATCGAATGATTGATGTACGCCGACAGCAACTGGTAGGCCGCCATCTTTTCGCGGCGGCCGCTGATCGAGCGGTGCACAATAAAGCTCTTGTTCAGGCGCATCAGGTCGCTGACGAACGGCTTTTGCAGCAGGTTGTCGCCAATGGCGATGCGCGGGGTCGGCAGGCCGGCGTGATAGATCGCATAGTTGACGAAGGCCGGGTCCATCACGATGTCGCGGTGGTTGGCCAGAAACAGATAGGCGCTGCCGGACTTGAATTGCTCGACGCCGGTATAGGTCACGCCGTCGGTGGCGCGGTCGATGGTGTGGTCGACATACACCTCGACCTTGTCTTGCAGGCTGGCCACCGAGTCGATTCCGGCGAACTGGCGGCGCAGCTTGCGCGCCAGGGCGGGTTGCAGAATCCAGCCCAAAGAGCCTGCCAGGCGCGGAAAGCGGAATTTGGTCAGGGTGGCGAGGAAGTCCTTGTCACTGAGCAGGCGCGCCAGTACAGAGGCTACTTCTGCGTCGTTATAAGGTCGGATGGCATCGAATTCGCCCATCATGCTCTCTTGTAGGGAACGGATAGAGTTAAGGGAAGGCCGGTCTGAAATAAAACGGATAACAGACTCCGGTTTCAGCAAAAAGGCTCGGCCCTCGAACAGAGGGCCGATTATACGCAAAACTTGAGGTCAGACCCGATGCAAGAACTAGTCGATTACCAATGCCCGTATTGCGGCGAGCCCGTCGAGACCCTGCTGGACCTGTCTGGCGGCGATCAGCAGTACATCGAGGATTGCCAGGTCTGTTGCCGGCCGATCGTCTTCGACCTGCGCACCGACGGCGAAGAATGGACCCTGGATACCCGCAGCGAGAACGAATGATGCAAAGGATCTACGAGCCGGAACACCTGCTGGAAGGTGAGCTGCTGCTGGCCATGCTTGCCAGCGAAGGCGTGCAGGCACGCCTGACCGGGCAGGATCTGCTGGGCGGCATGGGCTGTCTACCGGTGACCGGCCTGCTGGGTATCGAAGTCGATGATGCGCAGGTCGATCAGGCGCAGGCGTTGATCAGTGCGTACAATGCCGCGCTGCCTCTGGACGGCGATGAGCCCGACAGTTATCCCGATGTACTGGTGTGCTGAAAAATGTGTGGACGTTATGCGCTGTTTCGCTGGACACCGGCCTTTGCGGCCTTGCCGGGATTTCCTGACAAGCACCCGCCGAAGTGGAACATTTGCCCGGCCGACTGGGTATTGATGCTGCGCGCAGGCGAAGACGGCATGAACCTGGCGCGTGCGCGCTGGGGGCTGACACCGCCCTGGCTGACCGACCTGACCCGCACCCCTGCGCACGCGCGAGCCGAAACCGTGGCTGAACAGCCGATGTTTCGCGATGCCTTCAACCACCGGCGCTGCCTGCTGCCGGCCAACGGTTTCTATGAATGGCGCGGCGGGGTGCGCAAGCGGCCGTTCTGGCTGACGCCGGGCGAGGGCTCGACCCTGTTTTTTGCCGGCATCTGGGAGGCCTATCCGGTGCAGGAGCAAATCTGGCTGAGTGTGGCGCTGATCACCCAGCCGGCCATGGACCAGCGTCGGCCACTGATCCTGGACGAAGCAGGGCAAAAGGCCTGGCTGGACCCTGAAACCAGCGAGCACGTGTTGCAGGAACTGCTGGTTTCAAGGCAGATCCCGCTGCGCGAGCGGCCGCTGAGCAATCTGGTCAATGACCCGAAAATCAACGGCCCCGAGTGTTTGACCCCGCTGTAATCCCCGCGCTACACCTTGAACTGATTGATCAGGCGCCGCTGCTGTTCGGCCAGGCGAGTCAGCTCGGTGCTGGTCTTGCTGGCTTCATCGGCGCCGCCGGCAACTTCCCGGGCCACCTGGCCGATATTGATCACGTTGCGGTTGATGTCGTCGGCCACCGCGCTCTGTTCTTCGGCGGCGCTGGCGATCTGGGTATTCATGTCGTTGATCACCGACACCGCCTGGGTGATGCTGCCCAGCGCCTCGGCGGCCTGGGTGGCGTGACTGACGCTTTCGTCGGTCCGGCTCTGGCTGTCCTGCATGACCTGCACCACCTGGCGGGTGCCGGACTGTAGTTGCTGGATCATGCTCTGGATTTCCTGGGTTGCCGCTTGAGTCTTCTGCGCCAGATTGCGCACCTCATCGGCGACCACCGCAAAGCCGCGACCCTGCTCGCCGGCGCGGGCGGCCTCGATGGCGGCATTGAGGGCCAGCAGATTGGTCTGCTCGGCAATGCCGCGAATCGTGGTCAGGATCGCATTGATATTCTCGCTGTCGCGCGACAGGGTCTGCACCACCTCCACGGCACGCCCGATTTCGCGGGCCAGATGGGCGATGGAGTCGGACGTGCTTTGCACGATGCTCATGCCCTCATGGGCGGCGCTGTCGGCATGGCTGGCCGCCTGCGCCGCTTGAGTGGCGTTGCGCGCAACGTCCTGGGCGGTGGCGGTCATCTCTTGCACGGCCGTGGCCACCTGATCGATCTCGGCCAGTTGTTTCTGGATGCCCTGGTGGGTGCGGATGGCGATGTCGGCGGTGTGTTCCGACGAGTCGCTGACCTTCTGCACCGAGGTCACCACCTGGCTGATCATGGTCTGCAACTTGCCCAGAAAGGTATTGAAGCCCTTGGCAATGCTGCCCAGTTCGTCGGCGCGGTCGCTGTGCAGGCGACGGGTCAGGTCGCCTTCGCCCTGTGCGATGTCGTCGAGCATGGCGACCATCTGCTTGAGCGGCCGGGCAATGCCGCGCGCCGCCAGCCAGATCACCAGCAGTCCTGCCAGTGCGATCACCAAGCCAACCAGGCTCATGCCGACGATGTCGCTGCTGCGCTGTGCCTGCAGGTCTTGCTGAAGCTTTTCCTGATCGGCCATGACCGCGCTGAGTGGCAACTGCATCATCAGGGTCCAGCGTGCATTGGTCGCGCCGATGGTGAACGGCATGTACACCTCGACATGCCCGTGTTCTTCGTCCAGGTCGTAGCTCACCTGATCGTTGGCCAGCTTGCTCAGGTTGGCGACTTCGTTGGCATCGAGCAGTGCGCTGGCTTTCTGGCCCAGCAAAGTCTTGTCTTTGGTGTAGGCCACCACGCCGCCGTTGCTGGCGATCAGGGCGATTTCGCCGGCGCCGTCGTACAGGCTGCGGTCCACGTTTTCGAGCATTTCCTGAATGAAGTCCACCGACAGGTCGGCGCCGGCGATGCCCTGGAATTTGCCGTTGACCATGATCGGCGCGATGAACGAAGAGAGCATGATGGTGCGGTTGCCGATCGGGTAGGGCGCCGGGTCGACCACGCAGCCCTTGCCGGTTTCCTTGGCGCACAGGTAATACTCGTTGGCGCGCACGCCGGTGGGCAACAGGTTGTTGTTATCCAGGTCGGTGAGCTTGTCCAGCCCAACGCTGCCATCGGCATTGCGGAACCACAGCGGGATAAAGCGCCCGTCCTGTTCCATGCCGGGCTGGCCGGCGTACTGGGCATCGTTATTCAGCAGGCCGTTGGGTTCCCAGCCGATATAGGCATCGACCAGTCGCGGGTTCTGGTCAACGACGTCGCGGGTCAGGGCGATCAAGTCTTCGCGGCTCAGGTTCAGGGCTGCGCGGCCCTGGCTGTCGACGCTGCCAAGCAGGGCATTGATCTGCGCCAGATGAGTGGCGGCCTGCAACGGCAACTCCAGCGCCTGTTTAATCGCGCTGGCCTGGCTGTGCGCCAGGGCTTCGAGGCGTTGCCTGACGGCCAGCTCCGACTGCTGGCGGGTACGCTCTTCGACCAGCGACTGAGTGTGGGCGCCGGCATACAGGGCATAACCAATCAGCACCAGAACTACGGCCAGCACGATGGCACCGGCCAGGGATGCAATGGAAAACTGGATCGACTTGAACTTCATATCGGCTCCGCACGGCAAGAGGGCACGCTCTATAAAGCGCTATCGCCCGAGACGAGAAAATCATGAGCCGATTCAGCCATCAAAATGGGTGCATCTGTATGACAGGCCAGCAAATCTTGTAGTTGATCGGGAACCGGGCTTTGGAATTCAGGCAGGCAAGCGTTGATTACCGGCAGCCACGGAACCAAGGCCCGGTCATGATGGACCAATAGGGCAATTGGCTGGTCTCTGGCGCAGAATTGCTGCAGGACCTAGCATGACCGCCACGTTTGATAGGAGAGTCCAGTAATGCGTCAGTATTTTGCTTTGTCTGCCTTGAGCGCCACGCTGTTGCTGGCTGGCTGCCAGGCAGTCAACACCACCGGTGGCGACTCGGTAGGGGTTGAGCGCAAGCAGTATATGTTCAGCATGCTGTCGACCGATCAGGTCAACCAGATGTATGCCCAGTCTTACCAGCAGACAGTCAGTGAGGCGACCAGCAAGGGTGTGCTGGACACCACCAGCAACAACGCCAAGCGGGTACAGGCCATCGCCCACCGGCTGATCGCCCAGGCACCGAAGCTACGCCCGGATGCGGCGCAGTGGCAGTGGGAAGTGAACCTGATCAAGAGCGATGACCTCAATGCCAACTGCGGGCCTGGCGGCAAGATCATTGTGTATTCGGGTCTTATCGACCAGCTCAACCTGAGCGACGATGAGATCGCAGCGGTCATGGGCCACGAGATCGCCCACGCCCTGCGCGAGCATGGCCGTGAAGCCATGTCCAAGGCATATGGCGTAGAAATGGCCAAGCAAGGCGCAGGTGCTCTGTTGGGGCTGGGCGAGAACAGCCTGGCGTTGGCCGACACCGTGGTCAATTACAGCCTGACCCTGCCCAACAGCCGCAGCAACGAGAACGAAGCTGATCTGCTGGGACTGGAACTGGCTGCCCGCGCGGGCTACAACCCCAATGCTGCAATCACCCTGTGGCAGAAGATGACCCAGAAATCAGGCGGTTCGCAGCCTGAATTCATGAGCACTCACCCGGCCTCCGAAAGCCGCATGGCCTCGTTGAATGCGGCAATTCCGAAGGTCATGCCGCTTTACCAGCAAGCGCCGAAGAACTAAACCCAGCCGCTCACCTGCATGGCCTTGTACACCGCCACCAGTGCCAGGACGAAAAAGGCGCTGGCGGCGAGCCGGCGTATCAGCGTCAAGGGCAGTTTGTCGGCGGCGAAATTGCCCGCCAGCACCACCGGCACATTGGCGATCAGCATGCCGACCGTGGTACCGATGATCACCAGTGACAGGTAATCATACTGCGCGGCGAGCATCACGGTGGCGATCTGGGTCTTGTCGCCGATTTCGGCGATGAAGAAGGTGATCAGCGTGGTCATGAACGGGCCGAACTGGCGCTTGGTGCTCGCTTCGTCCTCGTCCATCTTGTCCGGCACCAGTGTCCATAGCGCCGTGGCGGTGAAGCTGGCGGCCAGCACCCAGTGCAAAACCACATCCGAGAAATACTGGCTGAACCAGGCGCCCACGGCACCGGCAGCAGCATGGTTGGCCAATGTGGCGGCCACGATACCGGCGATGATCGGCCAGGGTTTGCGAAAGCGGGCGGCGAGAATGAGCGCCAACAGTTGGGTCTTGTCGCCGATCTCGGCGAGCGCCACAACAGCGGTAGGGATAAGTAGCGATTCCAGCATCAGGGTTCCTGGGGGCGGGTCGACACGGCTATGACACGTACAGCCTTCCCGCCCGGTAAGGTGTGCGTGTCATAGGTCTTGTCAAACCGCTGATCCGTCTTTGCGGATTCCGGGTCGCATGCACCATGGTCGGTGGACCAAGTATGTTGATGCATGCCATTCGAGCTGGGTGCTCGTGGGAGACTACTCCCCTAGGACGGAGCGGATTCTGCCTTCGCAAAACGCTTTGGGCAAGCGCTTATTTTCAACTGCGACGGGCGCGATAAATCTTGAAGCCGTTGCCTTGGGCGAGCGTTTCGCAGGTGCCGAACTGGCTTTCGATCATCGGTTGGTAACGCAGGAAGCTGTTCGCTACCAGGCGCAGTTCGCCACCGGATCGCAGATGTTCGCGGGCTTTTTTCAGCAGGTTTTCTGTAGCCTTGTAGTCGGTGTGCACACCGACATGAAAGGGCGGATTGCTCAGAATCGTGCTCAGGCCCTTGGGGGCGGCATCGATGCCATCGCCGGTCACTACCTGAGCCTGAAGGCCATTGGCCGCCAGCGTTAGCGCGGAGCTGGCGGTGGCAAACGCATCGACATCGAGCATCACCACTTCAGTCTGTGGGTTGCGACGTTTTACCGCAGCCCCCAGCACGCCTGCACCGCAGCCGAAATCCAGCAAAGAGCCGCCGGGCATTTTGTCCAGGTGCTCCAGCAACAGCGCCGTACCGCGATCCAGCCGGCCGTGGCTGAACACGCCGGGCAGGCTGATCACGCTCAATGGACCGTCGGCCAGTTCGACTTCATAGGTCCTGGCCAGGCTGTCGAGCGTTTGCGCTTGCGGGGCGTTTTCTACGCTGACCTGCCAGAGCTGGCAATGCCGGGCGCTGTCGAGCTTGCGCGGCCGGCCGAACGGGTGCAGTTGCTTGGCGGCGGCTTCGATCCCGCCGCGTTTTTCGCCGACCAGAAACAGCTCACGCCCGGCCAAGCGTGAGGCCAGGGCATTGAGCAGATAGTCGGTCAGGTCGCGGGCCTTGGGCAAAAACAGCACCACGGCCTCGAACTCATCGGCCGGGTGTTCGGTACCAAAATGCGTGCGGCCTTCGAAACGCGCATCGAGCGCCGCCCGATCACCGGCATGCCAGGACCAGCCATGGGCATTGGGCAGCTTGCCCATCAAGTCATCGGCCGGCAGCCCGGCCAGCAGCACCTTTCCCTGAAACAGCTCGGGCTGGCGGAGTATCACTTCACTGCGCGGGTCCATGTCCTGGCTCCTGAAAAAGGGCGCAGTTTAACAGGTTAGGCAACCACCCTTACCGGCGTACCACTGGCAAATGCCTGCGCATTTTCAGCAATCTGCGCGACGATACGTTGCCGGGCCTCGCGGGCGCCCCAGGCACTGTGCGGGGTGATGATCAGGCGCGGGATATCGCCGGACAGCAGCGGGTTGCCATCCACCGGCGGCTCGACGCTGAGCACATCGGTTGCCGCGCCGCCCAGGTGTCCGTTGCGCAAGGCGTCGGCCAGCGCCTGTTCGTCGATCAGCCCGCCGCGTGCCGTATTGACCACCAGTGCATGCGGCTTGAGCAGAGCCAGTTCACGGGCGCCGATCATGTGCCGGGTCTGTTCGTTGAGCGGGCAGTGCAGGGTCAGGGCATCGACCTGCGGCAACAGATCATCCAGCGTCAATCGATCAGCACGGGCCGGGCGGCCTGGCAATTGGCCGATCAGCACGCGCATGCCGAACGCCTCGGCCAGTTTCGCCACCGCGCCGCCCAGCTCGCCGTGGCCAAGCAGGCCTAGGGTCTTGCCTTCCAGCTCGACAATCGGAAAATCGAGCAGGCAGAACTGCGAAGACTTCTGCCACAGCCCTTGCTGCACCGCGCGCTGGTAATCGGGCAGGCGCGTGGCCAGGGCCAGCAGCAATAACAGGGTGTGCTGGGTGACCGAGGCGGTGCCATAACCCTGGCAGTTGCACACCGTCACACCGTGTTCCCGGGCTGAAACCAGGTCGACATTGTTGGTGCCGGTGGCGGCAACCAGCACCAGCTTGAGCTGCGGGCAGGCAGCGAAGGTGCTGGCGTCGATTCTCACCTTGTTGGTAATCGCCACCTGCGCACCGTGCAGACGCTCGCTGACCTGATCGGGCGTGGTGCTGGCGTGCAGCACCAGTTCGGCAAAGCTGCCCTCCAGAACGCTCAGGTCGAGATCGCCCAGATCCAGAGAGGTGTGATCAAGAAAAACTGCTCTGCCGACATTGCTCATCGCTGTACCTTTTGTGGGAGGAATTGGAGTTGTATGGTTGCAGACCTTTTTTCTATCACAGCCTGTAGATCGCGCAGACAGTTTTTATCTGCCGCAGTCAGGCTGTTCGTCCCCGGAGAATTCCATGTACTGGGCTGAGTTTTTGACCGTTGCGCTGATTCACCTGCTGGCCGTGGCCAGTCCCGGTCCCGATTTTGCCGTGGTCGTGCGCGAGAGCGTGACCCACGGGCGCAAGGCCGGCACCTGGGCGGCGCTGGGCGTGGGCTCGGCGATTTTTGTCCATGTCGGCTATTCGCTGCTGGGTATCGGCATCATCGTTTCCCAGTCGATCATGCTGTTCAACGCCTTGAAGTGGGCGGCGGCCGCTTATCTGCTGTACATCGGCATCAAGGCCCTGCGCGCGAAACCTGCCAGCGCGTCGGCCGAAAATATCAAGGCGCAGAGCGTCGAGCGCTCGGCGCGTGGCGCCTATGTCAGCGGTTTTGTCACCAATGGTCTGAACCCCAAGGCAACGCTGTTCTTCCTGTCGCTGTTCACCGTGGTCATCGACCCGCACACGCCGCTGCTGGTGCAGGGCGGTTATGGCGTTTATCTGGCCATCGCCACGGCGCTGTGGTTTTGCATGGTGGCGCGGCTGTTCAGCCAGGAACGAGTGCGCGCAGGCTTTGCGCGCATGGGCCACTGGTTCGACCGCGCCATGGGCGCCGTGCTGGTGGCGCTTGGCGTGAAGCTGGCGTTCACGCAAGCGGGATAATTGGCGTCCGGCCCGTGCGCTGCAATGGCGCATGGGTCGGCAAATTGTCCCTTTGATCAATGCAACTGGCGAGACAGACCATCAGCGTCCATATTGGAGCTTCGCCTGTGAACTCTGGAAAGGGACTCTTATGTTGCAGACTCGCGTTCTTGCGCCAGCCGAAGGCGCTTATCGGTACCCGCTGTTGATCAAAAGCCTGCTGGTTTCCGGCAGCCGCTATGAAAGAACCCGCGAGATCGTGTACCGCGATTCAGTCCGCTATGACTATCCCACCCTTAACCAGCGCGTCCGGCGCCTGGCCAATGTCCTCAGTGCAGCCGGAGTCAAGGCGGGTGACACCGTCGCGGTCATGGACTGGGACAGCCACCGCTATCTTGAGTGCATGTTCGCCATCCCGATGATTGGCGCGGTGGTGCACACCATCAACGTGCGCCTGTCGCCGGAGCAGATCGTCTACACCATGAATCACGCCGACGATCGCGTGGTGCTGGTCAACAGCGAGTTCGCTGTTTTGTATCAGGGTATTGCCGGGCACCTGACCACCGTCGAGAAAACCCTGCTGCTCACCGACACCCCGGACCAGCCCGTCGAGCTGCCAAACCTGATCGGTGAGTACGAAGCGCTGCTGGCCGATGCCAGTCCCGAATACGAATTCGCCGATTTCGACGAGCACTCGGTAGCGACCACCTTCTACACCACCGGCACCACCGGCAATCCCAAGGGCGTGTATTTCACCCATCGGCAACTGGTGCTGCACACCCTGGGCGTGGCTTCCATCCTGGGCTGCGTCGAAAAGGAGCGGGTTCTGGGCTCCGGCGATGTCTATATGCCCATCACGCCGATGTTCCATGTGCATGCCTGGGGCATGCCGTATGCCGCCACCATGCTCGGCATCAAGCAGGTTTATCCGGGACGTTACGACCCGGAATTGCTGGTGCGCCTGTGGGAGACGGAAAAGGTCACCTTCTCGCACTGCGTGCCGACCATCCTGCAGATGTTGCTCAACGCCAAAGGCGCCAAAGACAAGGATTTCGGTGGCTGGAAGATCATCATCGGCGGCAGCTCGCTGACGCGCAGCCTGTACCTGGCAGCCAAGGCCAAGGGTATCGAGCTGACCGCGGCGTATGGCATGTCGGAAACCGGGCCGTTGATTTCCGTCGCGCATTTCAACGAAGAGTTGCTTGCAGGCTCCGAGGACGAACGCATTCGCTTCAAGATCAAGGCCGGTGTGCCGGGCATGCTGGTCGATGCGGCGATTGTCGACGAGGAGGGTAACTTTTTGCCCGCCGACGGTCAGACCCAGGGCGAGCTGGTACTGCGCGCGCCCTGGCTGACCGAAAACTATCTGAACGAGCCGGAAAAAGGCCGCGAACTGTGGGCCGGCGGCTGGCTGCACACCGGCGATGTCGCCACGCTGGACGACTACGGCTTCATCGACATTCGTGACCGCATCAAGGACGTGATCAAGACCGGCGGCGAGTGGTTGTCCTCGCTGGCGCTGGAGGATTTGTGCAGTCGTCACCCGGCGGTGCGCGAGGTCGCCGTGGTCGGTATTCCCGATCCACAGTGGGGCGAGCGACCCTTTGCCCTGGTGGTTGCACATGAGGGCCAGCCGCTGGATGCGGCAACGCTCAAGGAACACCTCACGCCGTTTGTCGAGCAGGGCCATCTGAACAAGTGGGCGATTCCGCAACAGATTGCCGTGGTCTCCGAGATTCCCAAGACCAGCGTCGGCAAGCTCGACAAGAAGCGCATGCGCGTGGACATCGCCGAGTGGCAGAACAGTAATAGCGCTTTGCTGTCTACACTCTGATCCTGCTCTCTGCCGCGCGCTCAACGCGCGGCAGAGTGTTCTGTAAGACGGGTCTTACACTTCGCTTGCCAAATCGCCATATTCAGCCATTCTCCCTCGAAGCCTGTCGCGCTCTCGGGTAAGAGTCGGCGGGCCTGATGATGCTGTTTATGTGTTTCAGAGGAGTCGGCACAAGGACGTGGCAACACGTAATTGCCAGATTAAGCATGCCCCCGGTTTGGACTGGAGCACCGGGCGTCCTGAGTGCCATAAAAAATAAAAGCACACGGAGTAGCGACGATGACCACAGCAACCCCCTTCTGGCGCCGGGCACGATTGCCTCTGGCCGTCAGCCTTGCCTCAACGCTTGCAGGCCCCGCCTTCGGCGTCAGTTTCAATGTCGGTGAAATCGAAGGCAGCTTCGACTCGTCGCTCTCCATCGGTTCAAGCTGGTCGACAGCCAGCCCCAACAAGAACCTGATCGGCGCCAACAACGGCGGCCGTGGCCTGTCGCAGACCTCTGACGACGGCCATTTGAACTTTAAACGCGGCGAAACCTTTTCAAAAGTTTTCAAGGGTATCCATGACCTTGAACTCAAGTACGGCGACACCGGTGTGTTTCTGCGTGGCAAGTACTGGTACGACTTCGAACTCAAGGATGAAGGCCGCGAGTTCAAGGACATCAGCGATTCCAACCGCAAGGAAGGCGCCAAGTCGTCCGGCGCGCAACTGCTCGATGCCTTTGTCTATCACCGCTACTCGCTCGGCGACGAGCCGGGCACCGTTCGCTTCGGCAAGCAGGTGGTCAGTTGGGGTGAAAGCACGTTTATTGGCGGCGGCATCAACAGCGTCAACCCGATCGATGTTTCAGCCTTTCGCCGGCCCGGTTCCGAGATCAAGGAAGGCCTGATCCCGGTCAACATGTTCTATCTGTCCCAGGGACTGACCCAGGATTTGTCCGCCGAGGGCTTCTACCAGCTGGAATGGGACCAGACGGTGGTCGACAACTGCGGCACCTTCTTCTCGCAGCCTGATGTGATCGCCGACGGCTGCAGCAGCAACCTGGCGGTACTGCGCAGCCAGAGCGGCCTGAACTCGGCGCTGACCGCCGCCGGCCTGCCCGCAGCGGCGCGGGGCGCGGCGTTCAATGCGCTGGCCCAGCAGGGCGCAACCTTCGGCTCGCCCGATGAAGGCGTGATCGTACGCCGTGGTCCTGACCGCGATGCCCGCGACAGCGGCCAGTTCGGCCTGGCCATGCGCTACAACTTCGCACCGCTGAACACCGAGTTCGGCGCCTACATGATGAATTACCACAGCCGTTTGCCGATTTTCAGCGGTCGTGGCGGCTCAGCCAGTGCCTACAGCGCCTCGTCGCTGGTCGGCTCGCTAATGCGCAACGGCTTGCCGGCCGCCACCGCCGCAGCCCTGGCGCCGACCCTGTTGCCGGTGGTGGTCGCCGGCAACTCCAGTTACTACGTCGAATACCCTGAAGACATTCGCTTGTATGGCCTGAGCTTCTCCACCACCTTGCCCACCGGCACGGCCTGGAGCGGGGAAATCAGCTACCGGCCCAACGCGCCGGTGCAGATCAACACCACCGACATCCTGTATTCGGGCCTGTCACCGCTCAACCCCAGCGTTTCGCTGCTTAATGGCCGGCCAGAGACCGATCAGCCGGGTTACTCGCGCAAGGAAATCACTCAACTGCAGACCACCTTCACGCACTTCTTCGATCAGGTAATGGGCGCCGAACGGCTGACGGTTGTGGGCGAGGTGGGCTGGACCCATGTCGGCGGGCTCGAAAGCACCTCCAAGCTGCGTTATGGCCGCGATCCGGTGTACGGGCCGGGCCCGCTGCCGAACGGCCAATGTGCGGCGCTCAACGCCGGTACGCTGACCGGCACCGCGCAGAACAACCTGACCCGCTATTGCGAAAACGACGGCTTCACCACCAGCAATTCCTGGGGCTACCGCGCCCGGGCGATCTGGGACTACAACAACGTACTTGCCGGGGTAAACCTGCGGCCCAGCGTGGCGTGGTCTCACGACGTCAAGGGTTACTCGCCAAGCCCTGGCGGTAACTTCGAGGAAGGTCGCAAGGCGGTCAGCCTGGGGCTCGATGCCGAGTACCAGAACACCTACACCGCGAGCCTGTTCTACACCAACTTCTTCGACGGCAAGTACACCACGGTGGATGACCGCGATTTTGTGGCGCTCAGCTTTGGCGTGAACTTCTAAACATCGGTTTTCAGGACTATCAATATGAAAATGACCAAAGGCCTGTTACAGGCCGGTGTATTGGGGTTGTCGCTGCTGGCGACCGGTGTAATGGCCGCGGTATCGGAATCCGAAGCCGCAAAGCTCGGTGCCTCGCTGACGCCCATGGGCGCGGAAAAAGCCGGCAACGCCGACAACAGCATCCCGGCCTGGAGCCCGATGCCGAAAAACGCCGGCGCCGTGGACAGCAAAGGCTTCCTGGCTAACCCGTATGCCAGTGAAAAGCCGCTGTTTGTCATTACCGCAAGCAACGTCGAGCAATACAAAAGCAAGCTGGCGCCGGGGCAGTACGCGATGTTCAAGCGCTACCCGCAAACCTATCGCATACCGGTGTACCCCAGCCATCGCGGGGCCACGGTGCCGGACACAGTGCTTGCCGCGATCAAGCGCAACGCCACCAACACAAAGCTGACCGATGGCGGTAACGGCCTGGAAAACTTCGAGACGGCCATTCCGTTTCCGATTCCGGCCAGCGGCGTCGAGGTGATCTGGAACCACATCACCCGTTACCGCGGCGGCACCGTCAAGCGCCTGGTCACCCAGGCCACGCCACAGCCCAACGGCTCGTACCTGATCGTGAAGTTCAGCGACCAGTTCGTGTTCCGCGACCGCATGAAGGACTACGACCCGAAAAATCCGGGCAATATCCTGTTCTACTTCAAACAACAGGTCACCGCGCCGGCGCGCCTGGCCGGCAGCGCGCTGCTGGTTCACGAAACCCTCAACCAGGTCAAGGAACCGCGCTCGGCGTGGGTCTACAACACCGGCCAGCGCCGTGTGCGCAAGGCCCCGGAAGTGGCCTACGACGGACCGGGCACCGCTTCCGACGGCACGCGCACCTCCGACAACCTCGACATGTACAACGGCGCGCCGGATCGCTATGACCTGAAACTGGTCGGCAAGCAGGAACTGTACATTCCGGCCAACAGCCACAAACTCGATGACACCTCGCTCAAGTACGACGACATCATCAAGGCCGGGCACATCAACCAGGATTTGACCCGTTACGAACTGCGCCGTGTCTGGCACGTAACCGCCACCCTCAAGCCCGGCCAGCGGCATATCTATGCCAAGCGCGACTTCTTCATCGACGAAGACACCTGGCAAGCGGCGGTTATCGACCACTACGATGGCCGCGACCAGCTATGGCGTGTGGCCGAGGCGCATGCGGTCAACTACTACGACAAGCAAGTGCCGTGGTATGTGGTCGAAACCCTGTACGACCTGCAATCGGGCCGCTACATGGCGCTGGGCATGAAAAACGAAGAGGCGCGTGCCTACGAGTTTGGATTCGAGGCCAATACCAGCGACTTTACGGCTAACGCATTGCGTCAGGACGGCGTGCGCTGATTGATCGCCTGACAGCGCTGTGTCGATGACGCAGCGCTGTTTTCTGGGACGTGAGGTTGGCGGGTTACCACTTCCAGACTGTTTCGGTGAATTCTGCGTGCGGCGCGACGACGGTACGTAAAAAGGCCAGATATTGCTCGAACAGATCCTTGTTAGGGAGGCGGGTGAGGTCGGTGGTATGTGCCTCGCTAATCCGGTACTTGCCGTCGACGGTAACGAAGTGGTGATCGTCCCAATTCATAAGCTTCACGGCTGAGAGTGCGGCAATCGCAGCGGGGCCTGACAGGAAGAGCAGAGAGCCTGTAAGAATAGCGACGAGTAAGAAAAACATACTGGCAATGATAGATCCCCACAGGTTTATGCACTGCTGAGTGCGCATGAAGCTGCGCACCCAGGCCAGCGGGTCAGGCTGATCAATGCGGCGCAGGCCCCGCCCATAGCTCGTTGAAGTTCTCGATCCCCCAGTCGCCGGGGGACTCGATCCTGACGATACTGTCCGCCTCTGTGCACTTGCCCAACTGGATGATCCGTGGCTCGAGGGGCTTGCGTGTGCGCACCGACATGAGCACCTTGACCCTGGGCATCAACAGCGACTGTTCGCTCTGTTCCATGACCACGGCCAGCCGCTCGCTTTCCAGGCGCACCAGCGCGCCCACCGGGTAGATGCCTACCGTCTTGACGAAATGCTGGAAGATCCGCTCATCGAAATGACCTTTCCAGGACGCCATCTCACGAATGGCCTGGGCAGGTTCCCAGGCCTTTTTATAGGGGCGGTCGCTGGTTACTGCGTCGTAGACATCGCAGACCGCGCCCATCCTGGCAAAGATGCTGATGTCTTCGCCCTTGAGGCCGTGCGGGTAGCCTGAGCCGTCAAACTTCTCGTGATGATGCAGGCACACATCCAGCGCGGCAGGGATTACCGGCTGGCTCTGTTCGAGAATCTTCAGCCCGGCTTCGGGGTGCGATTTCATCGCGGCGAACTCGTCGTCGGTCAGGCGCCCGGGCTTGTTGAGGATGTCCGGGTCCATCAGCATCTTGCCGACATCGTGCATCAGGCCCGCTACACCGGCATCGCGCACCTGCTCTTCGCTCAGGCCCATGCGTCTGGCCAGGGCGACCATCAGGGCGCAGACCGCGACCGAATGCATGTAGGTGTATTCGTCGGAGCTTTTCAAGCGCGAGAGGCTGATCAGCGCATGCGGATGGCGCACGATCGAGTTGGAAATTTCCTCGACCATCAGCCCGACGTCGGCGACGTTCATGGCCCGGCCCATCTTGGCCTCGCTGAACATGGTCATCACGGCGTGCTTGGCGCGTCCGCAAATCAGCCGCGCGCGGTTCAGTTCCTTTTCCAGGCTGACAGGCGCGGTGTTTTCATTCGGCGCCATGGCGTTATTGGCAGGTGCCTTGCCCAGGCTGGTGTCGATCCAGACTTCACGGGTGTCAGAGCGCTGGATGCGTTCCAGCACATCAGCGTCGCGCAGGACCGCTTCGACCTGATCGCCCCAGAACGGGTCGCCGCTCCATGGGCGGCAGAATTCGTGAATGTGCATACCCAGTACGAGTTCGCAAACCGGTATTTTTCTTAGCATGGCCGGTCACCGATTTATTCGACGGTCGCACTGGCAATCCATGCCTGACTCATAGTGGGGAAGGTGGGAACAGCAGATTGCCCGATCGGGCGAGTAATTCCGGGCATGTTGGTGGCCCCCTTGGACGGCATCAGGAAAGATCTGATCTCTGATTGCCAGTATATGGCGTGCTTTTGTGATCTTGCATGACATTAAAAAAGCGTCAGGAACTTGTTGTTCGAGGGTTCCCTAAATAAATCAGAGTGTTGCGACAATTTGAATTTCTGACGTCAGAAACCTGATTAAAATTTCTTTCATTACGGTAATTGGGGGCCTGTTTTAAGGTGGCGCCAGTGGCAGAGGCTTGGCAGGGCAAGGAATTTTTGCCTGGATACGTGTTCCAAAGGGCCATGAGCGTTCACTGAAATCAGGAGTTTTTTCCATGTTGACCTCACCGCGTCTGATCATCGCTGCCACGGCTGTGGCCCTGTTGGCTGGCTGTGCTTCGCCCAACCCTTACGACAATCAGGGGCAGGGAGGCTATGGCAATAACGAGCAACAACAAGGCGTGAGCCGCACCGCCAAATACGGTGGGCTGGGTGCGCTGGCAGGTGCCGTGGCCGGTGCGGCCATCGACCATAACAACCGCGGCAAGGGTGCGCTGATCGGTGCCGCCGTAGTGGGTGCAGCCTCGGCAGGCTATGGCTATTACGCCGACCGCCAGGAAGCCGAGTTGCGCGCCAAGATGGCCAATACCGGCGTCGAAGTGCAGCGTCAGGGCGACCAGATCAAGTTGATCATGCCGGGCAATATCACCTTCGCCACTGACTCTTCGGCCATCTCCAGCAGCTTCTACTCGCCGCTGAATAACCTGGCGGGCTCACTGCGTCAGTTCAACCAGAACAACATCGAAATCATCGGTTATACCGACAGCACCGGCAGCCGCCAGCACAACATGGACCTGTCGCAGCAACGTGCGCAGAGTGTGGCGACCTACCTGACGTCTCAAGGTGTCGACCAGAGTCACTTGTCAGTACGTGGTGCCGGCCCCGACCAACCGATCGCCAGCAACGCTGACGCCAATGGCCGGGCGCAAAATCGCCGCGTAGAAGTCAACCTCAAGCCGATTCCAGGCCAGCAATACTAAGTCCTGTCTCCTGGCTGCCGGGCTTTCAACTGGTCCAGCAGCCGGTCCTTCTCTTCCCACCGCGCATTGATCCACTGCTGGAATTCCCGGCGGTAGGCTTCGTCCTGGTCGTAGTTCTTGCCGATGAACTGTGTCGGGATACGGATTTCTTCAATGTGCGCGACCACCTCGTTCAGCTCGCCGCATAGCAGCGTCCAGAAGCCTGAACGGCCTTGCGGGTAGTGCAGCGTCACATTGACGATAGACTCCAGTTGTTCGCCCATCGCATCGAGTACAAAAGCGATACCGCCGGCCTTGGGCTTGAGCAGGTTGCGAAAGGGTGACTGCTGCTCGGCGTGCTTGGCCTTGGTAAAACGTGTGCCTTCGGCGAAGTTGAAAATGCTCACCGGGTTATCGCGAAAGCGTGCGCAGGTGCGGCGGGTGGTTTCCAGATCCTTGCCGCGCTTTTCCGGGTGCTTGGCCAGGTATGCCTTGGAATAGCGCTTCATGAACGGAAAGCCCAGCGCCCACCAGGCCAGGCCTATGACCGGGACCCAGATCAGTTCCTGCTTGAGGAAAAACTTCAGCGGGCGGATCTTGCGGTTGAGCAGGTACTGCAAAACGATGATGTCGACCCAGCTCTGGTGGTTGCTGGTCACCAGATACGAATGCTGGTAGTCGAGTTTCTCCAGGCCGCTGACCTGCCACTGGGTGCGGCCCAGCAGACGGATCCAGGCATTGTTGTTGCTGATCCAGGTTTCCTGGATATGGCTCATCAGCCAGTCGCAAAAACGCCGGGCGGCCGGGAAGGGCAGGCACAGCTTGAACAGGGTCACCACAAACAACGGGATGCAGCAGCCCACGGTGTTGAGTGCCAACAGCAGCGAGGCAATAACGCCACGCAAGGGAGCAGGCAAGAAAGCCATGACGATGAATAACTCCAGGTAAAGAAACGATGCCGGGCTCAACGCATCGGCATCTGCAGGTTTATCAGGACAGTGTGTCGGCTTGAATCGCGGTCAGTGCAATGGTGTGCACGATATCGTCGACCTGAGCGCCGCGCGGCAGGTCGTTGACCGGCTTGCGCAGACCTTGCAGCATCGGCCCGAGGGTGACGCAGTCGGCGCTGCGTTGCACGGCCTTGTAGGTCGTGTTGCCGGTGTTCAGGTCCGGGAACACGAACACCGTGGCACGCCCGGCCACTTGGCTGTCGGGCGCCAGTTGCCGAGCGTCGTTCTCGTTGGCCGCCGCATCGTACTGCAACGGGCCGTCGATGAGCAGGCCACGGCGTGCCTCGCGGGCCAGTTGCGTGGCTTCGCGAACCTTTTCCACCTCTTCGTCGCTGTGGTCGGCATGGCTGCTGGAGTAACTGATCATCGCCACCCGTGGGGTGATGCCGAACGCTTGCGCAGAGTCAGCGCTTTGCAGGGCAATTTCCGCCAGCGCCTCAGCGTCCGGGTGCGGGTTCATGATGCAGTCGCCGTAGATCAGCACCTGCTCGGGGAACAGCATGAAGAACACCGACGACACAAGTCGGCAGCCGGGCGCGGTCTTGATCAGTTGCAGGGCCGGGCGAATGGTATTGGCGGTGGAGTGCACCAGCCCCGAGACCAGGCCATCGACTTCGTCGAGCGCCAGCATCATGGTGCCGATCACCACCGGGTCTTCCAGCTGTTGTTCGGCCATCGGCGCATTAAGGCTTTTGCTCTTGCGTAGCTCGACCATGGGCGCGACATAGCGCTCACGGATCAGGTCCGGGTCGAGAATCTCCAGGCCCGGCGGCAAGACAATGTCTTGCGCCTTGGCCACTGCATGCACCTCTTCGGGCCTGGCCAGCAACACACAGCGAGCAATGCCACGCGCCTGGCACAGCGCCGCGGCCTGGATGATCAGCGGCTCGTTGCCTTCAGGCAGCACGATGCGTTTGTTGGCGGCCTGGGCGCGCTGGATCAACTGGTAACGGAATACAGCGGGCGACAGGCGCAACTCACGCGGCGTACCGCAGCGCTGGTGCAGCCAGTCGGCATCCAGATACCCGGCCACAAAATCGGTGATGATCTGCGCGCGCTCCCGGTCGTCGACCGGGATTTCCTTGTTGAGCTGATTAAGGCGGTTGGCGGTGTCGTAGGTGCCGGTGGTCACCGACATCACCGGCAGACCGGCCTGCAGCGCGCCTTTGCACAACTCCATGATGCGCGGGTCCGGCACGATCTCGCTGGTCAGCAACAGGCCCGCCAGCGGCACGCCGTTCATGCTCGCCAGGCTCACGGCCAGGATGATGTCGTCGCGGTCGCCGGGCGTCACCACCAGCACGCCGGGCTTGAGCAGGTGCACGGTGTTTACCACCGTGCGCGCGCAGATGATGATCTTCGACATGCGCCGCTGTTCGTAATCGCCGGCGTTGAGCACCTGGGCGCCCAGCAGTTCGGCCACGTCACGGGTGCGCGGGGCATTGAGGTCGGCCTGATAGGGGATGCAGCCCAGCAGGCGGAAATCACCACTGCGCAGCAGCGGCGAATGCTCTTTGAGGCGCGCCGCAAAGCTTTGCATGCTTTCATCGGTGCGCACCTTGTTAAGGATCACGCCCAGCACTTTCGGATCTTTAGGGCCGCCGAACATCTGCGCCTGCAACTCGACCCGGCCCGACAGTTCGGTGAGTACTTCGTTTTCCGGCGCCGAGACCAGGATCACCTCGGCATCCAGGCTCTTGGCCAGGTGCAGGTTGACCCGTGCCGCGTAGCTGGCACTACGGGTAGGCACCATGCCCTCGACGATCAGCACGTCTTTGCCGACAGCCGCCTGCTGATAAAGGCTGATGATTTCTTCAAGCAGCTCATCGAGCTGACCGTCGCCCAGCATGCGCTCGACATGCGCCAGCGCCAGTGGTTTTGGCGGTTTCAGGCCATGGGTGCGGGCAATCAGTTCGGTGGAGCGCTCCGGGCCGGTATCGCCTGGGTGCGGCTGGGCGATGGGCTTGAAAAAGCCGACCTTGAGGCCTGCGTGCTCAAGCGTGCGGACCAGGCCAAGGCTGATGGAGGTCAGGCCCACACCAAAATCTGTGGGCGCAATGAAAAAAGTCTGCATGCGGGCTTCCGAATTAGGCAGTGCAAGGGGCGTGGCGCTTCTCGAAATGCTTGTTGTAACAGGGCGCTGTCTTTCGCAGCGTCTCAATTGCGGTCAAGACTATCGTTATCGACGCCCTTTGCGCACCACCCACAGTGAAAGGGCTGGCCAATTTTTTCCAGTCGCAGGACCGGGTCCAGTACCCAGGCCCGCGATTGCCAGGGCGGCTGGTGACGTAGATGCTGGGTGTGGCCACAGGCCAGAATTGCGACCCAATGATCGTCTTCATCCTGGCGCCAGCCGGTCAGGGTTGTCGCGTGCATAGGGTCCACCGGTCGGTGTTGCGTTCGCTTTCGGGCGATGGCTTGGTTAGACTTGTTCTTTCATTCATATCAAGCAAAGGTTTTGCCCTCATGCCTATCGCTGCCAAAAAGGCTGTCTCCATCGACTATACCCTGACCAACGATGCTGGTGAGGTCATCGACAGCTCGTCCGGCGGCGCGCCGCTGGTGTACCTGCACGGTGCCGGCAACATCATCCCGGGTCTGGAAAAAGCGCTGGAAGGCAAAGACGTCGGTGACGAGCTGAACGTTTCCATCGAACCTGAAGATGCTTACGGCGAATACTCCGCCGAGCTGGTCAGCACCCTGAGCCGCAGCATGTTCGAAGGCGTCGACGAACTCGAAGTCGGCATGCAGTTCCACGCATCCGGTCCTGACGGCAGCATGCAGATCGTGACCATTCGCGATCTGGACGGCGACGATGTCACCGTTGACGGCAACCATCCTCTGGCCGGTCAGCGCCTGACCTTCCAGGTCAAGGTCGTTGCAATCCGTGAAGCCAGCGAAGAAGAAGTCGCTCATGGCCACGTCCATGGCGAAGGTGGCCATCACCATTGATTTGTGTCAGGCAGCGATCCGCTGCTAGGCTCAGATAACCGCCGAGGCGTCCAGGCAGGTCTGCATATTGCGCAGCTTGCCAGACGCCTTTTTTGCGGGTACGGCTTGAAGGGGATGATTCATGAGTGCTTTTCACGGCATTAAGCTGAATGGGCTGGATGGCAAGGAATTGCCACTGGCACCATTCAAGGACAAAGTGGTTCTGGTGGTCAACGTCGCCTCCAAATGCGGCCTGACGCCACAATACGCAGCACTTGAGAGCCTTTATAAGCAGTATCAGGACCGGGGCTTCAGTGTGCTGGGGCTGCCTTGCAATCAGTTTGCAGGCCAGGAACCGGGCACCGAGCAGGAAATCCAGTCGTTCTGCGAGGTCAATTACGGCGTGACCTTCCCGTTGGGCGAAAAGCTCGACGTCAACGGCCCGCACCGTCACAAGTTGTACGTGCAACTGGCCGGCGAAGGCGCAGAGTTTCCGGGTGACATCACCTGGAATTTCGAGAAATTTCTGGTCGGTCGCAACGGTGCCGTGATTGCCCGTTTCTCGCCGCGCACCAGCCCGGACGATCCAGCGATCATTGCGGCAATCGAGAAAGCGTTGGGCTAAGTGATACGCGGTGATGACACCGGTCTGGTCGGTAGATCGACTTGATCGGGGCAAACCCCGTAGAGCTGTCGCTCAAACTGGTCGATGATGCTCTGCCAGCCCTGCCGGCTGGCGTGCTGCCTTGCGTTAAGCCGCACCCGGCGCAGGGTTTCGCTGTCTTCCAGTAGCCAGCGGGCCGCGTCGATAAAGGCTTCTTCGTCACCCGGCATGGCCAGCGCGCCATTGTGGCCGTGGCGAATATGCTGCCCGGCGGCCGCTTCGTCATAAGCCACCACCGCCAGCCCCGACGCCAGGGCTTCAAGTACCACATTGCCAAAGGTCTCGGTCAGGCTGGGAAACAGAAACAGATCGCCCGATGCGTAATGGCTCGCCAGTAACTCACCCCGCTGAATACCGCAAAAGATTGCCTCGGGCAGTTGCGCCTGCAATGTAGCCCGTTGCGGCCCTTCTCCGACCACCACCAGCCTGAGCTTGCGTTGCGGGTAGCTTTCGCTCAGCGCCTCGAAGCTGCTTTTGAGCAGGCCCAGATTTTTCTCCGGCGCCAGCCTGCCGACATGCAGCACGGCGACTTCATCGTCTTGCAGCCCCCATTGCTCGCGCAGCGCCGATGAACGTTTCGAGGGATGAAACAACTGGCTGTCCACGCCCCGCGACAATTGCTCGACGCGCTCGAAACCCCGGCGCTCCAGCTCCAGTTTCTGGCTGACACTGGGCACCAGCGTGAGCTGCGAGCGATTGTGGAACCAGCGCAGATAGTGGGTCAGCAAGCGCGTGATAAAGCCCATGCCGTACTGCTGGCTGTACTGCGGGAAGTTGGTATGAAAGCCGCTGACCACCGCGATTCCCAACCGGCGTGCCGCCCGCAACGCCGACAGACCCAGCGGCCCTTCGGTGGCGATATACAACACGTCCGGGCGCCGCCGCTGCCAACGGCGCAGCAACTTGTGCATCGACGCCTGGCCCCATTGCAGCCCCGGATAACCCGGAATCGGCCAGCCACGGCACAGCATCAACTCATCCGGCGCCTCAGGTGCCGCTTCGCCACCCTGACGCGGGCGCACCAGCTCCACCGTATGCCCGCGCAGCCGCAACCCGTCGCACAAGCGTCCCAGCGTGTTGGCAACGCCATTGATCTCGGGGCTGTAGGTTTCAGTGACCAGGGTGACACGCAGGAATGTACTCATGAGGCCAGTGTCGACTGGCCGGGTTGCGGTTCTGTGGAGGATTTGTGATGGGTTTGTGACGTTGCTTTCAGGGACCCCGGTATTTGATCCTGAATCTCATACGGGTGAATATTCATGATCAAGTGCCCGTCAGCCCCGGTTATTTTAAAGACGCTCAAGCGCCGCAGGTGCCGCTAGAAAGTCTGGATCCAGCACAATTGATCTTCGCTGTTCGCGAGTCATGTTCTGTATAAATGCGTCGCCTCGTTGTAAAGGCAGAGAGATCAGCGTAGCGGAAGCCGGATTGATGACGGCCGATATTTTATCGGTGTTGAGACTCTGCAATATCTGACTGAAACCCGAGGCACGGGAGGTCGGCGCGGACTCCAGGGCAGCAAGTGCGCGACGGGTATCAACAGCGGGCGAGGTAACATTCATGGCATTTACTCTTTGGGTTGTTTAGAACACAAGAGCAAACGGGGTGCCAGAGTTGGAACATGTCCCTGGATTGACGGTCTGGCCTAGCCATAGCAGGGATGAGTAACTTATTTGACCGGGAATGTTATAAGACGCCAACAGATATCATCAGGCGGGTATTTGCCGATGCCGGAAAAGTATGGCCGATAGCGGTATTAAAAAGAAGCGTAAGGAATAGAGCTGTTTTCTTTTTTATGTGTAGGGCGTTTCTTTTATTTCTACGGGTTGTTGTAGTAAGTCAATAAACCTGCAGGGCAAAGATAAAAATCTTCACCCTGCCGTTCAATCAACCCCGTGCGCCCGTCAGTTCTTGCGCACCCCGCTCACGTACCCAGAACAACGTCGCCCCGGCCACTGCCGCCGGCATCATGAAGATATTGACGAAGGGGATCAGTAACGCTGCATACACGCAGCCGCCAAAACTCAGGCTGGCCCAGCGTTTGGCGCGCAGCCAGGCGAGCATGTCTTGCCAGCTCATCTTGTGGTTGTCGGCGGGGTAGTCGATGTACTGGATCGCCATCATCCACACGCCGAACAGCAGCCACAGCGGTGCGGCGATCAGGTTGACCACCGGGATGAACGACAGGATGAACAAGGCAATCACACGCGGCAGCATATAGCCCAGTTTGCGCAACTCACGCGACAGCGTGCGCGGGATCATGGCCAGTAATTCCGCCCAACTGAACGGTGGTGAGTCGTCTACGCCACGGATTACCGATTCGACCTTTTCAGACAGAAAGCCGTTGAACGGTGCGGCGATGATATTGGCCAATAAGGTGAAGGTGAAGAACACCATCAACAGCACCAGCACCACAAACAGCGGCCAGAGGATATAGCTGAGAAAGCTCAGCCAGTGCGGCAGGGTCGGCATGAAGGTATCGACCCACATACCGAACTGGTGCATGGCCAGATAGACCAGGCCGCCAAACAGCACAAGGTTGATGCTCAGGGGCAAGAGCACGAACAGGCGCAGGCCAGGGCGCATGATCAGTTGCAAGCCTTGGGTAAGGTATTGCGGGCCGGTCAGGGCGGGTAAGGGCATCATGGTCTCCGAAAAGTGCTCGAAGGCTGACCTTACCGGCTTTGCTGTGACGGTTAAAGCGATGGTTTGCGGGCCTGGGTTGACAGCCATTCCCGATTGCCTGGCACGTGGCGTAAAGTAATGCCCTGCGTTTTCTACATAGGCGAAGTCTATGAAGTGGATTGTGAAACGAAATTTCCTTAATCTGCGCCACCCCGATAGGCTGGCGATCACTTTCCTGACCTATCCTTCCCCTTTCTGAACTGGAGTCATTCATGAGCGTACTGGTAAACAAGCAAGCCCCGGACTTCGATGCCGCCGCCGTATTGGGCGACGGTTCGATTGTCGACAGCTTCACCTTGTCTTCCCTGCGCGGCAAGTACGTCGTGCTGTTCTTCTGGCCGCTGGACTTCACCTTTGTCTGCCCGTCGGAAATCATTGCCCACAACAACCGCATCGCCAGATTTCGCGAGCTGGGTGTTGAAGTGGTTGGCGTATCCATCGACTCGCAATTCACCCACTACGCCTGGCGCAGCACGCCGGTCGAGAAGGGCGGTATCGGCGAAGTCGAGTTCACCATGGTCGCTGACGTCAAGCACGAGATCACTCGCGCCTACGGCATCGAGCACGATGCGGGCGTGGCCCTGCGTGCCTCGTTCCTGATCGACAAGGCGGGCGTGGTTCAGCACCAGGTGGTCAATAACCTGCCACTGGGCCGTGACGTCGACGAAATGGTCCGTCTGGTCGAAGCCCTGCAGTTCACCGAAGAACACGGTGAAGTCTGCCCTGCCGGCTGGCGCCCGGGCCAGAAAGGTATGAAGGCTGACGCTCAAGGCGTTGCCGATTACCTGGCGTCCAACGCCAACGCCTTGTAAGGCGCAACCAATCTGATTACGCGATCAGTGCGTGTGCGCTGATCCACCCCGTTAAATCGTTGCGACGTCGGCATCAATAGCCGGTCGCCAGGAGTGTGTCATGTCTGATGTACGTCATTCCCGAGTGATTATTCTCGGCTCCGGCCCTGCCGGTTACAGTGCCGCGGTGTATGCCGCCCGTGCCAACCTCAAGCCGCTGCTGATCACCGGCATGCAGGCGGGTGGTCAGTTGACCACCACCACCGAGGTCGACAACTGGCCGGGTGACCCGCATGGCCTGACCGGCCCTGCCCTGATGGAGCGCATGCGCGAGCACGCCGAGCGTTTCGAGACCGAGATCGTTTTCGACCACATCAACTCCGTGGACCTGGCCGGCAAACCGTTCAGCCTCAAGGGCGACAACGCGACCTACACCTGTGATGCGCTGATCATCGCTACCGGCGCCAGCGCCCGTTACCTGGGCCTGCCTTCGGAAGAAGCGTTCATGGGCAAAGGCGTTTCGGCCTGTGCCACCTGCGACGGTTTCTTCTACCGCAACAAGCCGGTGGCTGTGGTCGGTGGCGGCAACACGGCAGTGGAAGAGGCGCTGTACCTGGCCAATATCGCCAGCAAGGTGACCCTGGTTCACCGTCGCGAGACCTTCCGCGCCGAGAAGATCCTGATCGACAAGCTGCATGCGCGGGTTGCCGAAGGCAAGATCGAGCTCAAGCTCAACGCGACCCTGGACGAAGTGCTGGGCGACAACATGGGCGTGACCGGTGCGCGCTTGAAGAACAACGACGGCAGCAGCGACGAGCTGAAAGTCGACGGCGTGTTCATCGCCATCGGCCACACGCCGAACACCACGCTGTTCGAAGGCCAGCTGGCATTGAAAGACGGCTACATGGTTGTGCAGGGCGGCCGTGAAGGCAACGCAACTGCCACCAGCGTGGAAGGCGTGTTCGCCGCCGGTGACGTGGCTGACCACGTTTACCGTCAGGCCATCACCTCGGCCGGCGCCGGTTGCATGGCGGCCCTGGACGTCGAGCGTTATCTGGACGGTTTGGCCAACGTGTCGTTCTGATCGCGTTTTGCAAGCAACAAAAAACCGGCCTTGTGCCGGTTTTTTGTTGCCCGTTGAGCTTACGGCTTACGCACGAGCGGCTCGGCGGCAAATTTCACGCCGGCCAGGCCATGGGCGATCAGGGCGCGGATATTACCGTGGTCGCTGCCTTCAGGCGTGGCCTGAACCGAGCGGTAGTGCTCACCGAATGCCAGCAACGCTTCTTCGTCGCTCAGGCCTTCGAGCAGGGCAAGGCCCAGGGTCTTGCACGAACCCTCGTTCTGCCCGGCGGCGTTTTCCACGTCACCGTTGCGAAAGGCCTGGGGCTGGTAGTCGTAGCCCTGGGCAATAAAGGCCAGGGTGTCGGCGAATGCGTGTTGGTCGCTGCGCAGGCTGGCGCGCAGGGTGTTCAGATCAGTCATGCTTGGGTTCCTTGAAGGCGGCGAGTTGCTCGGCGCTGGCTTCTTGCTGGTAGAGCGATTTCCACTCGGTGTAGGGCATGCCGTAGACGACTTCCCGGGCATCGTCGAGGCTGACGTCGATCTGGCGCTCGTCGGCGGCGGCCTTGTACCACTTGGACAGGCAGTTACGGCAGAACCCGGAGAGGTTCATCAGATCGATGTTCTGCACATCCTTGCGGCTGTCCAGATGGGCGACCAGCCGGCGAAAGGCGGCGGCTTCGAGTTCCAGGCGTTGTTGATCGGTCATATAGATTGCTCGCTCATGTCGGGCGCTATCGAGGCGCGCAATGATAAGAGGGTTCAGCGCTGCCCGGCGAGGGTGATCGACACCGATTCTGCAAAACGCAGCGCGTGCGGTTTGTCGACTTCAACCTCGGCATAGGTCACAGCCGTATGGCTCATGACCAGATCCAGCACTTCCTGGGTCAGACGCTCCAGCAGGGCAAAGCGGTTGCCCTCGACGTGCTGAATGATCGCCTTGGTGATGGTGCGGTAGTTCAGGGCGTGATCGATGTCGTTATCGCGCACTGCTTCCTGAGCGGCGTAGCAGATCGTCAGGTTGATCAGCACATCCTGCTTGTTGAGAATCTCGTCCTCGTTGATGCCGATAAACGTGCGCAGGCGCAGGTCCTTGACCCGGATGCGTGCAGTGCCTGGTTCCAGTCTGGCCATTAGTCCTTGCTCCGTCCGATCAGTTGCAGAAACTCCATGCGCGTGGTGCTCGACTCGCGGAAGGCGCCGAGCATTACCGAGGTGTTCATGGTCGAGTTCTGCTTCTCGACGCCGCGCATCATCATGCACATGTGCTTGGCCTCGATGACCACCGCAACGCCGGCGGCGTTGGTCACGCCCTGAATGGCCTCGGCGATTTGCCGGGTCAGGTTTTCCTGAATCTGCAGGCGGCGGGCAAACATGTCGACGACCCGGGCGATTTTCGACAGCCCCAGCACCTTGCCGGTCGGGATATAGGCCACATGCGCCTTGCCAATGAACGGCAGCAGGTGATGCTCGCACAGCGAATACAGTTCGATGTCCTTGACGATCACCATCTCGTCGTTATCAGAGGCGAACAACGCGCCATTGACGATCTCTTCAAGGCTTTGATTGTAGCCGTGACACAGGTATTGCATGGCCTTGGCGGCACGCTTGGGAGTGTCCAGCAGGCCTTCGCGGTCTGGATCTTCGCCCAGGCCCACGAGAATGTCTCGGTATTGCTGTGGCAGGGATTCGCTCATCATCGGGATCCTCGGGGCGGCGGCTCAAGTGACTTACTTAAGGTGCCGTCCACCGTTTACGGTCAGGGTTGTGCCAGTCACATAGGGATTATCGAGCAGGTAGCGCAGGCTCTGGTAGATCACCTCGGCACCGGGCTCGATTCCCAGCGCCGACTTGGCCAGGGTCTGGGCGCGGTATGCCGCGTCGTCATCGGGTTGGAACATCAGCAAGGCCGGGGCGATGCCATTGACCTTGATCTGCGGCGCCAGGCGTGCGGCAAACGACAGGGTCAGGCTTTCAAGGCCGGCCTTGCTGGCGCAATAAGCACTGTGCTTGCGGCTGCCCTTGCGGGTCACGTCATCGCTGATATGCACGATGTCTGCGACCGCGCTGCGTTGCAGCAGTTCGGCGCTGTGCAGGTTGATCAGGTAGGGCGCCAGCATGTGGATGTTGAACATCCGGGTAAAGACTTCAGCTTCGCTGCCCGGGGTTTCGGCCAGCCACTCAGAAGCGTTATGCACAATGGCGCGCAGGCAATCGGTGTGCAGCTTCAACTGCTCGATGAAGGCCATGATGCCGGCTTCGCTGGAGAAGTCCGCAGGCAGGGCAATGGCACCGGCCGCACGCAACTGCTCGACGCCAGGGCGCAGGGTTCGGTAACTGATGATCACTGACTGACCCTCGTCGAGCAAACGCTGGGCACAGTGCAGGCCGACGCGCTGGCTGGCGCCGGTGATCAATATCGGTGCAGGGCTGGAGGCCATCGACAGCTCACGAATCCGGGCAGGCGGGATGATGGGAACACGATCCCATCAATAGGTCGGAAAACAGCATTGAGTGGCAAAGTTATACCAATGCCGAACGCTGTACAACCTTGGGGCGGCCTGCTGCATCGGAGGTCGTGATTCGCAGCCGGGGCCTGATGGTTTTAGGCACCGGCTGCGCGAGTCGGTCAGCGTGAGGAAGCCGACTCGGTATTGTCGCGTGGCTGCGCTGTATTGCCTTGCAGCCAGGGCGCGAGCAGGCGGGTCGAGAGGGGAATAAACAGATACACCATCAGCGGCGTCAGGATCAGGGTGCTGAACATGATGCGGGGCATCAGCTCCATCTGGCTGAGCAGCGGGCCGAGTACAAAATTGAACAGCAATGACACCGGAAAGAACGCCAGCCAGATAGCCACGGCCTGTTTCCAGCGTGGCGGGCGAGAGCCGGCCGCGCCAAACCAGCCGGCGATGCCGCTAGCGCGATGCTCGCTGGGTCGCTCGAATAACCCGCTGCCACGCACCAACCAGGCGCGTCGCGAGGCCGAATGCTCCCAGGCGTGCATGGTCTGCGCATCGGCAAAGCGGAAAATCATCTGGAATTCGTTGTCACCGGGCGGTGGGGCCAATACGCCCGAACCGAGATAGCCAGTAAAGTCGGTGGCCAGTCGTTCGCCTTCATGCAGCCAGGCAAGGAGTTCCTGATAGCGGCCGTGGGCAACACGGCGGGCTACCATCAAGGTGACGGGAGCGGTAGACATTGTGTATCTCCATGGGCGGTATGAGGCTCCCGGGTAGGGAACTCATCAGGCACGACGCCGGGGTGGTGGCAACGTGTCAGCTTCGGGTAAGAAGCAAGCGAGGATTATTCCTGAAATCCTGAAATACGCCATGAAAATTTATAGCAAGGAGCCATCTGCTGGCCCGTCTGGCAAATTACCCGGCCAGCGTATGCACCGCCGGATGCAGCCGACGATGCTCGTTGAGCATGTATTGGCGCAAGCGCTCGGTGTCTTCGGGGTATTTTTCGCTCAGGTGATAGGCCGCCATGCCTTTTTCGGTCATGCGTTCGAGACGGCCGCGCATGGCGATCGGAGCGTGACCTGCGGCGTTGAACCAGGCTGAGAAATGCCGGGGCGGATTGCCTTTGCGGCGGTATTCGATCAACACACCCTTGAACGACACTTCGTGCACCCAAAGAGCCGTTAATGCACCGTGTTCGGTTTCCAGCGGAATCGGGCTGGGCAGCACCAGGCGCCACGGACGAATCTGCGGGCCTTCTTCATAAATGCTGGGTGTACCGATTTCCAGATGCTGGGCATGAAACTCATCCTCCACCATTTGCAGTGGAAAGCTGATTTTCTGGTTGTTGAACTGTGCCTGGATCGTCACCTGTTCACTGGCTGCCAGTCGCGCCAACAGATCCTGGATCTGGATGCCGCCATTGACGATCAGGTTGCGTGTCGAGTCGCGCACGTTCAACTGAGGGTTACGCTGCATGCCCAGGATAAAATCCAGTTCGTCCTGGGTCAGAATTGTTTCAGGTTGCATGATGAAACCCGGATCGATCCGTAAGATGGGAAAGAGACAATAAATTTCCGACCATGTTGTGACCGTTGGTCATTTTTTCGATTCCTGCACGTCATCGTCGTGCAGAACATCCTGTTGCACAAGCAGGTCGATCGAATGATGCATAATGCCTGAATTTTTATCCTGTCACGGGAATCTCTATGAAAATCGCCATCCTTTCCGGAACCGTCTTTGGCTCGGCAGAAGACGTCGCCCGACATGCCAGCACACTGCTGCGCAATGCCGGTCACGAAACCCTGTTCAACACGCGCCTGACCCAGGCCGAGCTGCTGGCCTTTGCACCAGAAGCGCTGTTGGCAGTGACCTCGACCACTGGCATGGGCGAGCTGCCCGACAACCTGCAGCCGCTGTATTACCAGCTTCGCGACACCCTGCCGGCGGCCTTTCGCGGCCTGCCCGGAGGCGTGATCGCCTTGGGCGACTCCAGCTATGACGACACCTTTTGCGGCGGTGGCGCACAGATTCGTGACCTGTTCAGTGAACTGGGCGTGAACGAGGTGCAGGACATGCTGCGCCTGGATGCCAGCGAAAGCGTCACCCCTGACACCGATGCCGAACCGTGGCTGGCCGAATTCATCCAGAAGCTGGGTTGAGGCACATCCATCAAGGCCTGCGCCCCCGACCTTGTGTTTTCATTTTCATGAACAGGTAATCGAACAGGGTGAGCAGGCGGGACTTGTCGGGCTTCTTGCCGATCAGGCCCTCGAAAGGGTTGATGGGGACTTTTGGTTTGGCAGCAATGTCAGGTGTTTTCTCGATCTGCTCCGGTATGCCGGTGACAGGGTTCATGACATAGCCTGCCGCCTTGCCGGTTGCCGTAATCGTCCAGACGCCCTGTTTGTTGATAAGTACAGGCTCTTCACGTGGCGGCAGCCTTATCGTCTCTGAGGCGTGGACGATCTTGTCTTTGATTTTGGGATCTCGCGTATAGGTCTGGAAACGGCTGTCGAGTGTGTAGTCTTCGCCAGCGTCGGCGGAGAACTTTATTACCATCGCTTCCAGAAAGCCGGGGTCACCGCTATAGCTGTAGGGACGAAAGCCCGGATCAAGATTGAAGCGCACAAATCCCTTGTCCAGCAAAGTGCTATTAATCGCCGTACCGCCCAACACGCGCTGGGCGGTGGCGGCATAAGGGGCAACAAAGTTGACGCTCAATTGGCGGCCTTCGCCATCGTACCGGTGACCATCATTCATGTTGCGCAACGTACTGCCATTTTCATGCCTGCGATAATCGGCAATATCCCGAGCCAGGTCGTCGACATACTTTAAGTTGGCACCTTGTTCCTGAGCGTAGGCATACACATGAGAGATCAAGCTTCGGTCCTGCGAGGTCAGAAAGTCAGCGTCCGGATTACTGATGTTTTCCAGAAGATAACCGTCCGCCTTATCGCGTACCGGACCTTCCTGCGCATAGAACAGCCGTGATACCAAGAGGTCATAGCCCTCTCGATTTATGCCATCTGTAAGGTTTGTTCGATACGGAGTGTTTGCTATCTGGAATTCTTGCCAGGCCGCCCGGCGCTCGTTGACGGTAAAGGTATTGTTGGCATCAAAGGCAATCAGAGCCAGTTGATCCACTGGCATGGCTTTGAATGGGTTGCTGTCCAGGCCATTACTGAAATCAGTAGCCTGTCTGGCGCGGGCCAGCAAACCGATATCTTGAATGGCAGGTTGCTCTGCGTCATGTCGGGTCTTGTTGGCTTGATAACGTTCGCCGGTGAATTGTTCCAGTAATGCAGCGCGCTCATCGGGGCTCAAGGCTGTGCCACGGACGGCGGCGCGAGTAGAGGCCTTGCTCATTTGAAGTGCTGTGGCAGAGAGTGACTCTTGAGGGACAGGAACGTTTTTTTCTGTGCCTGAATCACTTGATACAGACGTATTCGCTGGTGTGGCTTGTAAGACGCTGTGGACAGGCAGAATATTGCTGTTGGTAATAATCATGGATTTTTCATCCGTGTTATTAAATGCATCCAGGAGCCTGGAACATTTATTTATGCCAAAAGGCACTCCCGTCTCGGCATGAACAAGGAGTGCCTGATAATCATTGATAAGAGATTCTGAGCAGTATCATGTCGTTGCCTGCAGGGCTGATGGTCTGTCGGCCACCCTGGACTTTATGGATAACCTGAACAGTGGATTCATGGCCAAATCGCAATGAATTGAATTTGATGGATGTTCCCGTTGCGCCAGGGGTTGCGTTGTCACAGACTTTTGACTGATTTCTTCCTTCCCCATAGGGGTAATAGCACACCTCTAATTGTTCAGTGACGTCGGCGTAAGGGTAGTGTGTGGCGCTCCAGCTTAACTGCTCAAGCTTCATGGGGGCAGGCGATAAAGTCCTTGGCAGATCTACGAACTTCACACGGAAGTAAGAAGCTGCGCTGTCATGGTTGACGAGTCGAATCGTTCTCGGTGCAGAGACTTTTTCGATAGTGGTTTCCTGTCCGTAGCTATAGGCAGAGATCAGGGTAAGTGCGGTGCAGAGTAGTGCTTTCATGGTGCATCCCTTGTTGTTTTTTTGGCCTTTTCGCAAAGCGACTGGCCTGGTTTTCAATTCGTGATATTGAGATATCAACGTATTAATAAACCTTTAAACACACCTCGAGTGGTTTTACTGTAGGTCCCCATCTGAAAGTTGTGTAGGAGCGTTCCATGCTTTAGATAAAAGCGAACAGTGTCTACTTTTTATAAATTTATCTGATTTTCGAATGTGGGACTTTTCTTTTCATGTTGTAGGTTTGGTATGGTTTTTAATTGCACTCTTAATTAACTCCAGAAAGCTCCGATAGTGTTGAAGTCATCACTGCACTCTTCAGGAGCATCCATAATGTCAAAGCCCATCTGGGGCGATCTTTCGCCGTTTACCATCAGGCCTTCATCACTCACAAAGAAAAGTGCGGTCAGCCCCATCAGCGGACAGGCACTTCAAGTGCTCAGTGAAGTGGGCGAAAACGCCATTGCACTCAATTCGCTGGCGATGGAAAAAAGCAATATGAAAAAACTGTTCAAGGGCTTCAATCCGGAACACATCACTCCCAAGGAACTCAGCAAGGCGGGCACGCTGCTGTACAAGAGTGGCTTTATCGATAATTTGACCGCCGACCTCATGAACCGCACAGGCGCTGCGTTCGACAAGGACGGCAAGGTCATCAATGCCGATGAGCCGATCAATGCGCTGGAGTTTCTCGCCAATCAGATCCTGATCATGAGAGAGAAAACGGCGTGGGGCGACCCGTATGCGCAGACCTTGATGCCCGATTACATACGCGCCATTCATGTCATCCAGAATCTGCAGGTCTTCGCCTGTTCAGGTGACAGTTATGAAATGCAAAAGAGCAAGGCCGCGCAAAGAAACGGCATTCAATAACGCTAGTGCAGCGCGCGGCTGCCGGGTAGCTGGCTGATTCGCTCGGTCAGTCGCAAGCGCTGAAGCGGGTCTTCGCTCAGCAGCAGGGCATGTTCCAGATCGAAACGTTCGGCTTGCGGGCAGTCGAGGGTCTGATAAAGGCTGGCGCGGGCCATGTGGTCGCTGCTGGTTGCTTCGCCGAGCTCGACGATGCGGTTGGCGTCTTTGAGGGCCGAGAGAAAGTCATCGTTGATCTGATGCAGATGCCGCAGGTTGCGCGACATGCGCTGCAACAGGCTCAAGGGGCTGGCGCGGACCATGTGTTCGGCGCGCAAGGTCATGTCCGGGCCGTACTGGCGCACCAGCAGCTCGCGGCAGTCCTTGGGGTACAGGCGGCGACCGCTGCACGGGTCCAGCACATGATCGGCGCCGGGTACGCGCAGCAGGAAATGACCCGGAAAATTCACCCCTTCCATGGGAATGCCCAGGCGCCGGGCGATCTCCATGGCTACCAGCGCCAGGCCCAACGGCTGGCCCCTGCGGCGCTGGACGATGCGGTGCAGCAGCGCCGATTCCGGCTTGGGCGGGTTCCACTCGTCTCGCTGAAAGCCCAGGCTGATGAACTCGCGCAGCAGCGGCTGGGCCAGCTCGGGGGCCGGTAGCGCAGGCAGCAGCGCGCTGATCTGGCGTTGTAGCCGGTCCATGTCTTCAATGATCTGTGGTGGCGTAAAACTGGAATCGTGCTCGGCACTGATCCATAGCGCAGCTTCAAATACCGCGATTGGCGTGCGTTGCAGGCAGGCCAGGCACTGTTGACGTGGAGTCATGATCTCCTCCCGCTTTCCCTGTTTCAAACCACTGACTGGACGACACGCTCATGTTGTAGCCCTCTGGCCGGGTTTCGTCCAGCCCTGGCAGCACCTGCCACGCCGGTCGCGCATATTTTCCGAATCGGGCTACGATTGTGGGAGGTTCATGCTCCATTCATTGAGCCTTTTGAGTGTCGGCCAGCGCACCATTACCCGGTGCCGCCCGACGGTTCCATGCAGCCACAAGCTGCGAACCACGAGTACCACGCAGACCCTGCGTGCCTGGAGTAGGCAATGTCCAATAACAACAATGAGCTTGCGTATACCCGTTACCTGGCCCCTGATGGCCAACTCATCGCACCGCTGCCTGCCTGGGCAGACGACTTCAATCTGCTGACAAGGCTGTACCGGCAGATGGTGCTGACCCGCCTGTTCGACCAGAAAACCGTCGCCTTGCAACGCACCGGGCGTATCGGCACCTTTGCCCCGACCCTGGGCCAGGAAGCCATCGGTGTGGCCATCGGCAGCCTGATGCAGGCCGAAGACGTGCTGGTGCCGTACTACCGCGACACCGCCGTGCAACTCATGCGCGGGGTGCGCATGGACGAGATTCTGCTGTATTGGGGCGGTGACGAGCGCGGCAGTGCTTATGCCGAACCGGCTGCAGCGCAGGATTTTCCGCTGTGTGTACCGATTGCGACCCAGGCCTTGCATGCCTGTGGTGTGGCCAGTGCCTTCAAGGTGCGCGGCGAGCATCGGGTGGCGGTCACCACCTGTGGCGATGGTGCAACCAGCAAGGGCGACTTTCTTGAAGCATTGAATGTCGCCGGCGCCTGGCAGTTGCCCGTGGTGTTTGTCATCAACAACAACCAGTGGGCGATTTCCGTGCCCCGGCGTATTCAGTGCGGCGCGCCAACGCTGGCGCAGAAAGCCATTGGCGCCGGGTTTCACGGTGAACAGGTCGACGGCAACGACATCCTCGCCGTTTACGACCGGATGCGCATTGCGCTTGACCGCGCCCGCAAAGGCAAGGGGCCGGTGTTGCTGGAGTGCCTGAGTTATCGACTCGGCGATCACACCACCGCCGACGACGCGACCCGCTATCGCTCCGCCGAAGAGGTCCGCCAGGCCTGGCACGAAGAACCGATCAAACGCCTGCAAAGCTTCATGGCCGGGCAGGGCATCTGGGATGAGAGCCGCGAGCAGGCGCTGATTGCCGAATGCCAGGCTCTGGTGCAAGACGCCGTAAGCGCTTATGAAAGCCGCGACCGGCAGCCGCCCGAATCGGTGATTGACCATGTCTACGCCCAGTGGCCTGCCGCATTGGCCGATCAGCGTGAAGGGTTCCTGGAGCGGGTCGCACGGCGTGAGGGGGGCGAACAGCATGAACAATGAAAAAATCACCTTGCTTGAAGCGGTCAACATGGCCCTGCACCGGGCCATGCACGAAGACGAAAACGTCGTCGTGCTGGGCGAGGATGTCGGGGTCAATGGCGGGGTGTTTCGTGCAACCCAAGGGCTGCGCGACAGCTTCGGTTTCAAGCGGGTCATCGACTCGCCACTGGCCGAAACCATGCTCGGCGGGCTGGCGGTCGGCATGGCCGCTCAAGGCTTGAAACCGGTGATGGAGATCCAGTTTCTGGGCTTTATCTATGCCGCCATGGAACACCTGGTGTCGCATGCCAGCCGGATACGCAACCGCACCCGCGGCCGTTTGACTTGCCCGATGGTGCTGCGCGCGCCGATGGGCGCCGGCATTCGTGCGCCGGAGCATCACAGCGAAAGCACTGAAGCGCTGTTTGCCCATATACCGGGCCTGCGCGTGGTCATCCCGTCGTCACCGGCCCGGGCTTACGGTTTGCTGCTGGCCAGCATCGACGATCCGGACCCGGTCATCTTTCTGGAGCCGACACGGCTCTACCGCATGAATCCGCAACCGCTGCTCGATGACGGCAAGCGCCTGCCGCTGGATACCTGTTTCACGTTGCGTGAAGGCAGCGACATTACCTTGGTGAGCTGGGGCGCCAGCGTGCATGAAACCCTGCAAGCGGCGCAGGCTCTGGCCGAGCGTGGGGTGTCGGCAGAGGTCATCGATGTGGCCTGTATCAAGCCGCTGGACCTGGACACGCTTGAGGCCTCGGTGCGCAAGACCGGGCGCTGCGTGATCATTCATGAGGCACCGCGCTCGTGTGGCGTGGGTGCAGAAATTGCCGCCAGCCTGTATGAGCGTGCCTTGCTCGACCTGCAGGCGCCGATCCAGCGCGTCACCGCTCCCGACATTCCGCCGCCCCTGTACCGGCTGGAGCACCTGTATATACCGGGCGTCGAAGACATTTTGCACGCCTGCGATACCGCGCTGGATTACGCCTGAGACCCGAGGAGGTTGCGATGAAATTTTTCAAATTGCCTGACTTGGGCGAAGGCCTGCAAGAAGCCGAAGTGGTGCAGTGGCACGTCAAGGCCGGCGACAGCGTCAAGGCCGATCAGCTACTGGTGTCGGTCGAAACCGCCAAGGCGCTGGTCGATATTCCTGCCCCTTATGACGGGGTGGTGGCCAAGCTGTTTGGCGCCGATGGCGAGATTCTGCATGTGGGCGAACCGCTGATTGCGTTCGAAGGCGAGGGCGACAACGGCACCGTGGTCGGCAAGCTGGAAGGCGGCGGCAGTCATGAAGATCAGTTCTTCGTCGGTGCCGCACCTTCGACCCGCGAACACCTGGGCGCCCGTGCTACGCCTGCCGTGCGCCAACTGGCCCGGCAACTGGGCGTCGAGCTCAATAGCCTGACCGGCTCCGGTAACGACGGGCTGATCACCCGCAGCGATGTAGAGGGCGCCGCCCAGGCTGAGCGCGACCGTTTTGGCGGCCAGAAACTGCGCGGTGTGCGGCGCAGCATGGCGATCAACATGGCCCGCTCGCATGCCGAGGTGGTGCCGGTGACGCTGTTTGCCGATGCCGACTTGCATGCGTGGGGGCAGGCCCGCGACCCGCTGATCCGCATCGGCAAGGCCATGGCCGAGGCGTGCAAGGTCGAACCTGTGCTTAACAGTTGGTTCGAGGGTAAATCCCTGTCGATTCGTCAGCACGAGCAACTGGACCTGGGAATTGCCGTGGACACTCCCGACGGATTGTTCGTCCCGGTGCTTCGCGATGTCGGCGGTCGCAGCGCCGAGGATCTGAAGGAAGGCATGAACCGTCTGCGCAGCGACGTGAAAGCGCGTTCCATTCCGCCCCAGGAAATGATGGGTGCAACCATTACCCTGTCGAACTTCGGCACCCTGTTCGGACGCTACGCCAACCCGGTGGTGGTGCCGCCGCAAGTGGCGATTCTCGGGGCCGGCGGCATTCGCGATGAGCCGGTGGCTGTCAACGGCGAGGTGGTCATTCACCCGATCTTGCCGTTGTCACTGACGTTCGATCACCGGGCGGTGACGGGCGGCGAGGCGGCCCGATTCTTCAAGGCGCTGGTGCAGGCACTGGAGAAGCCTGAGTAAGCATGGGGAAGGCCAGCCGTGTCACGGCTGGCCTTTATTTGTCCGGTTCCAGAAACAAACCTGGGCGCGATTCGGCGTTTTTCGGGGCATTCATCTCCATTAGTCTTTCGACCTGCTTACGAATGACAGGATGAATCCTTTGCACATCGCCTACCTTTTTGACCCTCTGTGCGGCTGGTGCTACGGCGCATCGCCTGTGCTGGAGCAACTTATCGGCATGCCGGAGTTTGAGATAGAACTCTGCCCGACCGGGCTGTTCGCCGACCGCAATGCGCGGCCCATGAACAAAAGTTTTGCGGATTACGCCTGGTCCAACGACCAGCGTATCGAGCGCCTCACCGGGCAGCGTTTCACTGAGGATTACCAGAACAAGGTGCTCGCTGACCACGCCAGCCTGTTCGATTCCGGGCCCGCCACACGTGCACTGACTGCTGTGGCCGCCACGGCGCCGACACTTGAATTTGCCGCCTTGAAAGCTATTCAGCAGGCACGTTACGTAAAGGGGCTGGATATCACCGACCCGAATATTCTGGCGCAGACGCTCAGCGATATCGGGCTCAGGCAAGCGGCCGATGTGTTGACCGCGCAGGGTGAAACGCTGCGTAGCCTCAACGAGGAGCGCCTTGCGAAAAGCCGTTCAATGATGGAAAGACTGGGAGTAAACGGCGTGCCGGCACTGGTGGTCGGTCATGGCAGCGAATCGCGGCTGGTAAACGCCAACGGGCTCTTTGCGAGCCTGGATACGTTGGTGAGCAGCCTGCGGACCAGCGAATAACGGTTGGGTTGACCTGACCCGTCAGCAGGGCATTACCGCACTCTTTGCGGGCCCCTGCTTGCGGGTCAAACGGCCTGGCGTACAAACCTGTTCAATGTCGCGAAACCGTCACTCGGCTTCGGCACCATTGATCAGCTCGTTCAGAGCGTCCGGCTGACTCTTGAACGCGCGGGCAAACACATCGCGGTTCTTGGCCATATAAATGCCGGCTTCTTCAAGCTGCTCTTCCGTCAACGACGGCACGGCTTTTTTCAACACCGATCCAAGCAACTCGGCGAGCTCCAGCATTTTGTCATGACGGTCAGCTTCGGCTTTATCCATGAACAAACGCTCCAGATCTCGGCTGCTGCGGTATACCACTTCGACGGCCATTCACCACCTCACAAGCCTTCCAGATTGATTTACGGTAACTGTGTTTTTATACAGTGTCGAGGATACGCCATTCTCACCTCTCATGCATAGTGGCTCATGAAGATCTTTTCCACCGTCAAACGTGCCTTGCGACAACTGGACGCGCCTATGAAGCTGGATCTGGCCTTGATCCTGCTTTACAAAGCTGGCCGCACTACCTGATTGGTTCTTGAGGAAATAGAAGATGAAGTGGGCAAACAACAGCCGCAAGCGCATGCATGATGGCGCCAACGCCATCGGGAACCTGCTGGTCGAAGGGTTTCACTATCTGGGCCTGTTTGCCATTGGCGGCGTCACGGCCTGGGCATCGGTCATGGCCTTTATGGAGATGCTCGACAAGGGCCATGCCAGCATCGATGACATTCTGTTGTTGTTCATCTATCTCGAGCTGGGGGCGATGGTGGGGATCTATTTCAAGACCAACCATCTGCCGATCCGCTTTCTGCTGTACATCGCCATCACCGCGCTGACCCGCTACCTGATCGGTGATGTCTCGCACCACAAGGCACCCGAGGTTGGCCTGCTGTACATGTGCGGCGGGATTTTCCTGCTGGCGCTGTCGGTTGTGGCGGTGCGCTATGCGTCGTACAAGTTTCCGTCGAGCAAGGCCATCGACTCGACGGGCGAATACGTCGGCGACAACGTAACGGATAAATAATAGAACCGGATAACAAAATGCCCCGCCAGATGCGGGGCATTTTCGTTAAAGCACAGGCAGTCGGTTCAGATCCCGACCGAGAGGTTCGGCCGGTTGCGCAGCCAGTTGTGTGGCTGTACCGGGATGGTCAATTGCTTGATCCGGTCGCTGTCGGTCATGGCCGCCAGGATGCTCATGGCGCTATGGCCTTGCTCGATGGCAATGCCGAACTGCACGCTCTCGATCAGGCGTCGCAAGCGCTTGGGCTCGTTGCGCTGCTCGGCGCTGATCAGCCGTTTGGCCACCACGCCATCATCGTTGGACAACGTCAGCATGATGCTGCCGTCCAGCCCTTGAATACTGAGGTTCACCCGATAATCAGGGTGAAACGTGTCAGTGATCATCTGAAAAGGATTGTCCGGATTGTCCATAAATTAATACCTGCTCATGGGGTCTGCATAAGTTGACCGGGTAGTGATCCTTTTGGTTCTCGGCGACAGATAAGCGGTCACGAATATGCCTGGATCAGTACAGCGTAGTCCCTCGGTTCACTTGGCGGTGGCACATGAGCGACTGTTCGGGTGTCGGTTGCGACGTGGACAACTATGCATGCTTCAGGCCAACGCCTGAAAAATGTGCAGGCACAAAAAAGCGGGCCATCGAGGCCCGCTTTTGTCAGCGGTAAAAAGACTGGATCAAATCAGGCGAGCGACTTCTTTCTCCTGTTCTTTTTCAAGAAACTCTTCTTCCAGCAGCGCGTCGGCGCTTTCAGTCTCGATCTCGTCCGGGGTCAACACTACGTTGCGTTGCTTGTCACGCAGCTTGCCCAGCAAGTGCTCCAGCGCGTGATCGAGTTTGACGGCGGCGCCATCGATGGCCAGTTCGAGCGAGTCAGCCTTGTGCGTGACAGAAATCGGCTGGTGACCTTTAGGGCGGGCTTCAAGCTGGCAGCGAATATCGTTCGGGCCGGTTTTGTCGCCGTTTTCGTCGCGCAGATGGACTTCAACGCGAGTCAGGTAATCGTCATAACGTTCGAGCGTGCTTTCAAGGGTACTACGAACCCAATTCTCCAGTCGGATGCTGCTTTCGATGTGGTTATCGCTGTTGACCTGGATTTGCATAATTAATCCTTACTAGGGCTTGGCTCGTGCGAGGCGACACGTACGGCTCCTGAGCAGTCATACGTTTTTGTCTGCGCTCGAATACAGTGTTGGCGCCAAACGATTCATATTTCAACCCCCCAGATGGAAGAAATATTTCGCACCAAAAAATTCACATATACGTTCGCAGGAGCGGCTTCAGTCGCGAAAATCCGGAAAAATGCGTATTTTCGCGGCTAAAGCCGCTCCTGCGTGGTGAACTGCCTGCCTCAGAATGCGACAGAGGTCTGCACATAAATGGTGCGTGGCTCGCCCACGTATTTGCCTTTGTTGTTGTCGTCGAACGAGCGGGTGAAGTACTCGCGGTTGAAGATATTCTTCACCCCGACCGCCACATTCAGGTCCGACAATCGCGGGCCGAAGTCATACGCCGCCCGTGTGCCGAACAGCATGTAGCCTGGAATCTTGCCGGTGCTGCCGTCGGCGCTTTCAGCGCGAGTGTTGGCGTTATCGGCAAATTGGTCACTCTGGAACGCGCTGTCGAGATTGAGCTTCCATGGGCCTTCGGTGTAGCTCACGCCCAAGGTGCCTTTATGGCGCGACGAGAACGGCACGCGGTTGCCCTTGTTCGGCCCGTCTTCGCGGATGGTCGCATCGACGAACGCATAGCTTGCGTACACATCGAAGCCGGCCAGTGCGGGGGTCAGGCCTTCGAGTGCGTAGTTGATGCTGGTCTCGACACCTTGGTGACGGGTTTCGCCGCGCGCGATCACGCTGTCATTGGTCTGATTGCTTTCGTACTGATTATCGAAGTTGATCAGGAATACGCCGATTTCGGCACGCAGGCCGCCATCGTCATAGCGCGTTCCCAGCTCCCAGGTGCGGGCCTTCTCGGGTTTGACTTCACCGCCGGCCACCCGGTTGGGCATCTGGCTGTACTGCACGCTGCCGAACGAGCCTTCGGTGTTGGCGTACAGGTTCCAGCTGTCGGTCAGGTGATACAGCACGTTAAGCGCCGGCAGGGCGGTGTTGTAATCACCCTGGTATTTGACGTTGGTCAGGTTGTTGTTCTGCGCGGTGTCGATCATCTCGTAGCGAATGCCCGGCGTGATGGTCCACTTGCCGATGTCGATGCGGTCGTCGAGGTAAAACGCATTGGCCTCGGTGGCGCCACGGGTGTCGCGGTCGTTGCGGCTGGCGGTGGTTGGCATGTCGCCGGTCAGTGGCTCGCGGAAGCGCAGTTCATGGCCGGCTTCGTTGATGTAGCGGTAGCCGACGCCGACTTCGTGCCAGCTCTCGCCCAGCGCGAAGCCTTGCGAGAAACGGGTTTCCAGACCGCGTACCCAGTACTCGCGTGGCGACAGCGACATGAATGTGCCCTGGTCCAGATAGCCGCTGCGCAGGGTTTTGGTGAAGAAGGTATTGGCGGTGAAAACGCGGGCATCCTGCTCGAAACGGTAGCCAAAGTTGACCAGTGTGCGGCGGCCCCAGAACTTGTCTTTCAGGCGCGTGGACTGGTACGGGTCTTCTTTGTAGGCCGCCACGCTCAGGCCGCCGGGCATGTCGGCCTCGCCCTCGTAGTACTGGGCCATGGCATTGAGGCTGTTGGCCTCGTCGATCTGGTATTTGCCCTTCAGAATCAGGTCGTCGATCTGCGTATCGCTGTGCTCGCGCCAGTCGCTGCCACGCACGCCGGAATACAGAATCGCGCCGCCCAGGCCGTTGTCGGCTGTGCCGCCAGCCAGCAGGTTACCCGTGGTCTTGAAACCGTCCTGGCTAGAGGACGGGCTGACCTGGGTCTGCACGCTGCCCTTGACCGTTGGCTCGTCGGGGATCGCGCGGGTCACGAAGTTGACGATGCCGCCGACGTTCTGCGGGCCATAACGTACCGCACCGCCGCCACGTACCACGTCGACCGCATCCATGTTGCCCATGCTGATCGGCGCCAGCGACAACTGCGGCTGACCGTACGGTGCGAAGGGCACCGGGATACCGTCCATCAACACCGTAGAACGCGATGCCAGGCGCGGGTTGAGGCCACGAATACCGAAGTTCAGCGCCATGTCATGGCTACCGGTGCCGTTGTTTTCCGGGGCATTGACGCCCGGAATGCGGTTGAGCACTTCACGGGCGCTGCTGGCGCCGACACGCTCGAACTCCTCGCGACGGATCACGTCACGGGCGCCGGCATGTTCAAAGACGTTGTCCTGCTTGGCCTCGCCCAGCCAGTCGCCGACGATGCTCGATGCACCCAGTTCGATCGGTGCATTGACCGCGGCATTACTGACCGGCTGCAAGGTGAAGCCGTCCTGGCCATCGGCGCGCGCCTGCAAACCGGTGCCGTCCAGCAACGCCGCCAGACCTTGCTCGGGCGTGAACTGGCCTTGCAGGCCGTGGCTGCGCAAGCCTTGGGTGAGTTGCGAGCCATAGGAAATCAGTACGCCCGACTCACGGCCAAACTGATTCAGCGCCGCCTCCAGCTCGCTGGGCGCGATGTGATAGGCCTTGGCCGGGGCGTCGGCATACGCCAGTGGCAGACCGGCCAGCGACAGGCCGGCACCAAAGATGACATGGCGCAAAGTGCGCACCAGCGGGGACAGTTGCAGAGGGCGAGCAGACATTCGGGCGTCCTTTGACGTAAGGGTTGAGAGGTGCTTTCCCTGTCTGTCACGCGAGCTGTGCAAAACGGCTCACTGAATTTGAAATTCTTTCTAGGCTTTTGCCTGCACCGTGACCCAATAGCGGGTTAAGCGTTGCACCTTCACCGGCAACGCCACCTCCAGCATGTCCAGAATCCGCTCGCTGTCGGCCAGCGGGTAACTGCCGGAAATCAACAGGTCGGCCACCTTGGCATCGCACTTCAGGCGGCCATGACGGTAACGCCCCAGCTCCTGAACAAAGTCCGCCAGCCGCATGCGTGAGGCCACCAGCATGCCGTCGGCCCAGGCGCCGCTGCTGGCGTCCAGCGTCTGCACCGGGCCCCAGGCATTGCGGTCGAAACTCACCTGTTGGCGGGCTTGCAGCACCAATGCCGGGCCACTGTGCGCCGTGGGTTGCAGTTGCAATGTGCCGTCCAGCAACGCCAGGTGCGTGCGTCCCTCGAACTGACGCAGGTTGAAGCGGCTGGCCGTGCTGCCGGCCTGAATCCGGCCTTCACCGGTCAACAGGCTCAGCGGGCGCGGGTCGGCAGCGGCCGCCATGAGTATTTCGCCCTGCAACAAGCGAATCAGCCGCTGACCGCTGTCGTAGCGCACATCCACGGCGCTGGCCGTATTGAGCTGCAACTGGCTGCCGTCGCTCAGCGCCACCTTGCGTCGTTCGCCGACCTTGCTGGTGTAGTCGGCCAGCAACGACTGCACGGCCTGTTCGTCGCGCAGGCTCCAGCCCAATGTGCCGCCAACCCCCAGCAGCACCAACAGTTTGACCGCGTGACGCCGGCCGGCCGATTTAGGCGCGCCCAGAGCGGCATGCGCCAAAGGTGAAGACAGACCGCCCAGACGCTGATTGACCCGCTGGATATGCGCCCACGCGCGCTGATGTTCCGCGTTGCCGTTAAGCCACTGCTGCCAGGCCTGCTGGCGCGAGGCACTGAGTGCGCCTTCCTGCATTTCGATCAGCCAGGCCACGGCCTGACGCGCCACGGCAGGGGCGATGTCTGATTTATTCAGCGATTCGCTGTTGCTGTTCATGAATGTCGACTCACAGTGCGAAATAGCAACGCAACGCGGCCTTGTTCAGGTGACGTTTGACCGTGGCGATGGAAATGCCCAGTTGCGCGGCAATTTCGCCATGGCTCAGGCCATCGACCTGCGACAGCAAAAAGGCACGCTTGACCGCCATCGGCAAACCATCGAGCAGGCGGTCCAGCTCAACCAGGGTTTCGAAGATGATCGCCCGATCTTCTTCGGACGGCGCCACGCACTCGGGCAGTTCAGCCAGTGCCTGATACCAGGCACGCTCCAGGTCCTGACGCCGGTAATGGTTGCTCAGCACCCGTTTGGCAATGGTGGTCAGGAATGCCCGCGGCTCGACCAGTTGCGGCGTATCGCGGGCCAGCAGCACCTTGACGAAGGTGTCCTGCGCCAGGTCGGCGGCATTGTCGGGGCAGCCCAGACGGCGTCGCAGCCACGTCGTCAGCCAGGAGTGATGCTCCTGATACAGGCCTTCGACGGTGGGGTACACGGCAGGCTGGGCAGTGGGCATGGCGGTGTGCAATCCACGACGAAGAAGAAGAGGGCGCAGATTCTGGCAGACTCTTTTGCGCGTGAGAATATTTATCATTACTATTGGCCGCGCTTTTCTCCTTATCCTCAGGTCAGTCACGAGTCTCCCGATGGACGGCACGGTTACCAGCACTCCTCCAAAAGCCACGCCACGTACGCCCAAGGCCAGACAGGCCGGTGTTTCAGTGGCCTATCGCCTGGCCGTGGCCTCACGCTTTATGGCAGCCACGTTTGCCGGCTACCTGCTGGCCTCACTGTTCAGCGTGTGCCTGACCCGCTGGCTACCGTTGCCCCGCGCCGAGGCTGTGTTGACCGGCATGATGCTGTCGTTCCTGGCGTATCTGGGCGCGTTCATCTGGTGCTTTGCCTGCCGCACGGCCTGGCGGGCATGGAGCGGCGTGCTACTGCCGTGTGTGATCCTTGGCGCAGCGTATGGCTGCGATCGGTGGCTGCTATGAAAGAGGGCTTTCGCCAGGCCATGGCCTGGTTGCATACCTGGCTGGGGCTGATCTTCGGCTGGTTGCTGTTTGCGATTTTCCTGACCGGCACCCTGTCGTACTTCAAGGCCGAAATCACCCACTGGATGACCCCGGAAGTTATCGCGCACCCACTGGACGCCGGCAACAGCGTGCGTCTGGCCCAGGACTATCTGCAACGCAGCGCCCCGACGGCGACGCGCTGGTTCATCAACCTGCCCGATGTGCGTGAGCCGGGTCTTGGGGTGATGTCGATGATGCCGGGCAAGCCGGGCGAGCGTGGCAAGTTCGAGCGCAAGACCCTCGATGCGCAGACCGGCGCCGAGGTGCAGGCGCGCAAGACCCGCGGCGGCGACTTCTTCTACCGTTTCCATTTCCAGCTGGAAATGCCGCACCCTTGGGGGCGCTGGCTGGCCACCATCGCCGCCATGGTGATGTTTATCGCGCTGATCACCGGGATCATCGTGCACAAGAAGGTCTTCAAGGAGTTCTTCACCTTCCGCCCCGGCAAGGGCCAGCGTTCCTGGCTGGACGGGCACAACGCGCTGGGCATTCTGGTGTTGCCGTTCCACCTGATGATCACCTACAGCAGCCTGCTGTTCTTCATGTCGATGGTCATGCCGGCGAGCATCCTGAGCACCTACGGCACTGATTCGCGGGCCTATTACGATGAGCTGTATCCGTCTTCGGTCACCCCCAAGGCGCAGAACGTGCCCGCCAACATGATCGCGTTCGACTCACTGCTGCGGGTGGCCAACGAGCGTTGGGGCGAGAATCGGGTCGGGCGCGTGGTCATCAATAACCCTAACGATGCCAGTGCCTCGGTAGTCATCTACCGCGACACCCACGACCGGCTGGTCCGGCGCAGCGGCGATACCCTGACCTTCGATGCCACCAGTGGTGCGTTGCAGTCCGATACCGAGCCGGACAAAGGTGTGCCGTCGGTGGTCACCGAAGCGTTTTACGACCTGCACATGGGCCAGTTCGCCGGCCCGGTGATGCGCTGGCTGTACTTTATCTTCGGCATCGCCGGCACCGCCATGATCGGCACGGGGCTGGTGATGTGGCTGGGCAAGCGTGCGCTCAAGCACGCCAAGGCCGGTGTCCTGCCGTTCGAGTTGCGTCTGGTGCAAGTGCTGAATATCGCCAGCATGGCCGGCCTGATGCTCGCTGTGGCGGCAGTGTTCTGGGCCAACCGCTTGTTGCCGGCCAGCATGGCCGGGCGCGAGAACTGGGAAGTGAATGCGTTCTTTACCCTCTGGGGCCTGTCGGTGCTGCACGCGCTGCTGCGCAACGGGCAAACGGCATGGCGTGAGCAACTGGGCTTCGCCGCGCTGCTGTTCGCCGGCTTGCCGCTGCTGGACCTGCTGACCAGCCGCGCGCACCTGATCGAGTCCCTGCGAGCAGGCGACTGGGTGCTGATCGGCTTCGACCTGACGGCGCTGGGCACCGGGTTGATACTGGGCTGGGCGGCGCTGAAGTTTCGCAACAGGCCGGCGCTGGCCAAGCCTGCGCGTAAAGCCGTCGCAGCTAACAACCAGGCCACAGGCGCTGCTGCACAGGAGGCCAACTGATGCTGCTGCCTGCCTTGTTGTGCTATGTCGGCTTCACCGCGTTGTGCCTGTCGATGGAGCGCCACTACAGCGATCTGCTGGCCGGCAAGCCGAGCCTGCGCCGGCGGCGTCTGCTCAAGGCGGCGGGCTGGTTGCTGTTGGCGGTATCAATCTGGGCAGCGGTCAGCGCCGAGGGCTGGACCATGGGCCTGGTGAAATGGAGCGCGGTGTTGATGGCCAGCGCCGTGTTGCTAGTGTTTCTGATGCCTTACCGACCGCGCTGGGTGCTTGCACTGGCCGGCGCCGGCCTGCTGTTCAGCCCGCTGGTTGCACTGCTTTAGGTCTTTCCAACCACCCCGCGATACGCCACCGGCGTTGCGCCCATGCTCTGGCGAAAGCGGTTGGTGAAATGACTCGCGCTGGCAAAGCCGCAGTCCAGCGCGATATCGCCCACCGGCTGCACGGTTTCACGCAGCAACTGCCGGGCGCGCTCCAGGCGCCGCGCCAACACGTAGCGATGCGGCGGCATGCCGAAGCTTTCACGAAACATCCGCGCAAAGTGATATTCGGACAGCGCACACAGGCTCGCCAATTGACCCAGGCTCAGCGCATCGCTCAGGTTCGCCTCGATAAACTCCACCAGCCGCCGTCGCGCATGCGCTGCCAGGCCACCCTTGAGACGCAAGCCGTCACGCAGCCCGACCTGGCTGAGCAAGGCGTGACTGAGCATCTCGTGTGCCAGGCTGCTGGTCAGCAAGCGCTCGCCCGGCTCGTGCCAGTTCAGGTTGATCAACTGGCGAAAATGCTCGGTCTGGCGGGCATCGTCGAGAAAGGTGTTTTCACGCAGTTGCAGCTCGCGCGGCTCGCGGTCCAGCAGCGTGACGCAGCCCTGGGCAAACTGCTCGGGGCTGACATACAGGTGCGCCAGGCGAATCTCGCCATTGATGACCCAGGCCGACTCATGCCCGGCCGGCAGCACGCACAGCTTGCCGGGCGCGCCTTTCTGGTCGGGCTGATCGCGGCGAAAGGTGCCGGTGCCATCGGCGATGTAGCATGACAAGGTGTGGTGCGTGGGCGAATGGTACTCGCGAATATCGTGATGGTTGTTCCACTGCGCCGCGATCAGACCGTCACCCAGCAGCGCGCTCTGCTCCAGGCGGGCGTGGGGTGAACTGTTCAGGCACTGGAAGACCTGGATTGATTCGAGCGCGGACATGATGACTCCTCTGACCTGCCTATCGTACGCCGCGCAAGGCCGTTTGCCAGCAACGCCCGACGTAAATGCGCAAGATTGTGCAAGCGCGTATCAGGGTCGGGCAGCAGACTCAAGGCTCATCAGGAGCCGCATCATGAACCTCTCGCTTTATTTGCTCACCGTCATCATCTGGGGCACCACCTGGATCGCTCTCAAACTGCAACTGGGCGAAGTCGCCATTCCGTTGTCGATCGCCTATCGCTTCGGCCTGGCGGCGCTGGTGCTGTTTGCCGTGCTGTTGCTCAGCAAACGCCTGCAGCCGATGAACCGCCGTGGTCAGCTCATCTGCATGGCGCAAGGGCTGTGCCTGTTCTGCCTGAACTTCATGTGCTTCTACACCGCCAGCCAGTGGATCCCCAGCGGCCTGATCGCCGTGGTGTTCTCCACCTCCACGCTGTGGAATGCGCTCAATGCCCGCGTGTTCTTCGGCCAGCGCATCGCCCGCAACGTACTGCTCGGCGCCGCCCTGGGCCTCAGCGGCCTGGCTTGTCTGTTCTGGCCGGAACTGGTCGGCCACACCGCCAGCCGCGAAACCCTGCTCGGCCTGGGCCTGGCCTTGATCGGTACGCTGTGCTTCTCGGCCGGCAACATGCTGTCGAGCCTGCAACAGAAAGCCGGCCTGCGCCCGCTGACCACCAACGCCTGGGGCATGCTTTACGGGGCACTGCTGATCAGCCTGTACTGCCTGATCAGCGGCGTGCCGCTGCATTTCGAATGGAACAGCCGCTATGTGGGCTCGCTGGTTTATCTGGTCATTCCGGGTTCGGTGATCGCCTTTACCGCCTACCTGACTCTGGTCGGGCGCATGGGGCCTGAGCGGGCGGCTTACTGCACCGTGCTGTTTCCGGTGGTGGCGCTGAATATCTCGGTGTTTGTCGAAGGCTATCAGTGGACGCTGCCAGCGCTGTTCGGGCTGGTGCTGGTGATGGTGGGTAACGTGCTGGTGTTCAGGAAACCGCGGGTGGTGCAGGTGACGGCGCAGGGCAAGCTGGCATGACGCGCCCTGATAGAGCGCGTCAGCCTGTAGCCTGAATCAGCCTTTCCACACCTGCGTATTCACCAGGTTCTGCGGGCGTTCACCCAGCAGGGCGCTGCGCAGGTTGGTGCAGGCCAGGTCCGCCATGGCCTGGCGGGTTTCGTGGGTGGCCGAGCCGATATGCGGCAGGGTCACGGCGTTGCTGAGCTGGAACAGCGGCGAGTCGGACAGCGGCTCTTTCTCGTAGACGTCCAGGCCGGCACCGCGAATGGTGCCGTTCTGCAGGGCTTCGATCAGCGCCGGTTCGTCGACGATCGGGCCACGGGCGATGTTGACCAGAATTGCGCCTGGCTTCATCAACGACAGTTCGCGACGGCCGATCAGGTGATGGGTCTTTTCGCTCAACGGCACGACCAGGCAGACGAAGTCAGCTTCGGCCAGCAGTTGATCCAGGCTGCGGAACTGTGCGCCCAGCTCTTGTTCCAGTTCGGTCTTGCGGCTGTTGCCGCTGTACAGGATCGGCATGTTGAAGCCCAGCCGGCCGCGACGGGCCACGGCGGCGCCGATGTTGCCCATGCCGACGATGCCCAGAGTCTTGCCGTACACATCGGTGCCGAAGTGCGGCGGCTCGATGCTGCGTTTCCAGTTGCCGGCCTTGGTGTAGGCGTCCAGCTCGGCGACGCGGCGGGCGCTGCTCATGATCAGCGAGAAGCCCAGGTCGGCGGTGCTTTCGGTCAGCACATCCGGGGTGTTGGTCAGCAGAATGCCGCGCTCGCTGAGGTAGTCGACGTCGTAGTTGTCGTAGCCGACCGAAATGCTTGAGACCACTTCCAGTTTTTCGGCCGTGGCCAGTTGCTCGCGACCCAGCTTGCGGCCTGCACCGATCAGTCCGTGCGCCTGGGGCAAGGCTTCGTCGAACTGCGCGTTGAGGTCGCCCTTTTTCGGATCGGGCACGATTACGTTGAAGTCCTGCGCCAGGCGTTCAGCCAGTTGCGGATTGACACGGCTGAAGGCGAGTACGGTTTTTTTCATTGTGCTGTCACTCTTGACCGGATGAATGAGTAGCACGCTAACATTTCATCCCTTTCTGGTCAGCCGTTTTCTTGTCGTACAACTGCCTAGCTGAGGGTGTGCACCTGCAAGTCGGCTTCGTCGGCGGCCAGAATATCCGGCAGCGTGCTGCGCAGGTATTCGACCCAGGTCTTGATCTTGGCATCCAGGTACTGGCGCGATGGATAGACCGCGTACAGGTTCAGCTCCTGAAAGCGGTAGCGCGGCAATACCCGCACCAGCGTGCCGTCGCGCAGGCCCTGGATGGCCGAGTAGATCGGCAGGATACCGACGCCCATGCCGCTGGCGATGGCGGTTTTCATCGCTTCGGCGGAATTGACCAGAAACGGCGAGTGATTGAGCGTGACCGTTTCCTGGCCATCGGGGCCGTTGAACTGCCACTTGTCGAGCGGGAACACCGGGCTGACCAGGCGCAGGCAGGCGTGCGTCAGCAACTCGGCTGGCTTGTGCGCCATGCCGCGCGCCTTGATGTAGGCGGGCGACGCACAGACGATGCTGTAAGTGATGCCCAGGCGCTGCGACACAAAGCCGGAGTCGGGCAGTTCGCTGGCCAGCACGATGGACACGTCGTAGCCGTCTTCAAGCAGGTCCGGCACTCGGTTGGTCAGGGTCAGGTCGAACGACACGTCCTGATGGTCGCTGCGGTAGCGGGCAATCGCATCGATCACGTAATGCTGGCCGACCCCCGGCATCGAATGCACCTTGAGCTGGCCTGCCGGGCGCGCATGGGCGTCGCTGGCCTCGGCTTCGGCCTCTTCGACATACGCCAGAATCTGCTCGCAGCGTTGCAGATAGCGCTTGCCGGCTTCGGTCAGTGCAATGCGTCGGGTGGTGCGATTGAGCAGGCGGGTTTGCAGGTGCGCCTCAAGATTGGAAACGGCCCGCGAGATATTGGCGGTGGTGGTGTCCAGTTGGGCGGCAGCCGCAGTAAAGCTGCCCGCTTGCGCCACGCAACTGAAGGCGCGCATGTTTTGCAGGGTGTCCATGGTGTATCTCTGGGAGGAACGTCTATCACAGTTGGCAAATTGTGACATGAAGTTACCGTGATCTGTCCATCCTCAATGTAATGATTATTTCAAAATCTGTAACAAAGAATCGCATTCGTTCCCGCTTATCGCCGCCACAGGCGCCGCCTAGAATCGCCGCACTTACAGGGTGCCTCTAAAAACGTAGGCGAGGCAGCCAGCGCAAGGCAAAAACAGGCGAGCAAGCGGAGTTGACGGCTTGTCAATGAGCATTTGACCGGGCTGGCGCTCCAGTCTGTTTTTAACGCAGCGATGGCAACGCAGGTAGTTTTTAGAGGTGCCCTAAGTCGTTTCATTCCTCTTGGGAATTTGCAGCAGTGCCGCGTCGCATCATCAGGGCTCTCAGCCTTCTGGCAGTATCCGCATTACTCAACGGCTGTATTTCAACCCAAGGCATCAAGCCGCAGACCGAGCACTTGCCCACCCTCGAGCTGGCCATCGAACTGGCCGGGCGCGACGCTGGCTGGCCGAATGCGCAGTGGTGGCGTGCCTATGGCGACCCGCAACTCGATGCCTGGGTCGAGCGCGCCGGGCGTGGCAGCCCAAGCCTGGCCGCCGCCGCAGCCCGGGTGCGTGAGGCGCAAGCGCTGGCCGGCGTGGTCGAGTCCCGCGAAGCCGTGCAGGTTGATGCCACCGCGCGCATTGCCCGGCGCAACTGGCCCAACGATGGTTTTTACGGCCCTGGCAGTCTGGCCGATACCCGCACCTGGGACAACAATGCAGGCCTGGCCCTGAGCCTGGATCTGGACCTGTGGGGCCGCGAACATAACGCCAGCGAACAGGCGCTGGACATCGCCCACCAACGCGCTGCCGAGCTGCGCCAGGCGCAACTGACCTTGCAGGACAACGTGGTGCGTGCCTACATCCAGCTGGCGTTGCAGCATGCGCGGCTGGGCATTGTCGAGTCGACGCTGGAGCAGCAAACACAGATTCTCGAACTGGCCCGTCGGCGTCTGGCCGCAGGCATCGGTACCCAGCTGGAAGTGAGCCAGGCCGAGGCGCCGTTGCCGGAAACCCATCGGCAGATCGACGACCTGCACGAAGCCATCACCCTGACCCGGCATCAACTGGCGGCGCTGGCAGGCCTTGCCCCGCAGCAGGGTGCGCAATTGCAGCGCCCGGCGCTGGCCTTGCATCAGCCGCTGCCGTTGCCTGCGGCCTTGCCCGCGCAACTGCTCGGCCAGCGCCCGGATGTGGTTGCCAGCCGCTGGCAGGTTGCGGCCCAGGCGCGCGGCATCGAGGTGGCGCACGCCGGTTTCTATCCCAATGTCGACCTGACCGCGAGCCTCGGCTACATGGCCACCGGCGGTGGCCTGCTGGAGTTTTTGAGCACACGCAAGCTGGCCTGGAACGTCGGGCCTGCCTTGAGCCTGCCGATTTTCGATGGCGGGCGTCTGCGTGCCGAACTGGGCCAGGCCAGCGCCGGCTACGACCTGGCCGTGGCGCACTACCAGCAGACGCTGGTCAGCGCGTTGCAAGGCATTGCCGATCAACTGGTACGCCGCGACTCGCTGGACCAGCAACAGACGCTGGCCGGCGAATCGGTGGCGGCGGCGCAGAAGAACTGCGACCTGGCGCGCCTGGCCTGGCAGCGCGGGCTGGTCGATTACCTCAATGTGTTGCAGGCGCAGACCCAATTGTGGCGTCAGCAGGACATTCAGCAACAGGTCGAAGCGGCGCGGCTGGGCGCTTATGCAGGCTTGGTGGTTGCCTTGGGCGGCGGCTTGCAGGCCGGCGCGGATTCACCGGCTGAACCTGCACTCAAGGCACCTCATCCATGAATCTTGCGCTACAACGTCTGGTCGCCTTGCCGTGGCGGCGTGAATTCGATGCCTGGTTGCGCAGCGATGGCGTGACCTGGGTGTACATCGCCAAGGTGTTGCTGGCGGCCTTTTTGACCTACTGGCTGGCGCTGCGCCTGGAATTGCCGCAGCCGCGCATCGCGGTGATTACCGTGGTGCTGGTCATGCAGCCGCAAAGCGGGCACGTGTTCGCCAAGAGCTTTTATCGCCTGCTCGGCACGTTGGCCGGCTCGACCATGATGGTGCTGCTGATGGCCCTGTTCGGTCAGGATTCGGTGCCGTTTCTGGGCTGCCTGGCCCTGTGGGTCGGCCTGTGTGCGGCCGGTGCGGCGCGCTTTCGCAACTTTCGCGCCTATGCCTTTGTGCTGGCCGGTTACACCGCCGCCTTGATCGGCCTGCCGGCGCTGGCGCACCCGGAAGGTGCGTTCATGGCCGCGGTGTGGCGGGTGCTGGAAATCTCGCTTGGCATTCTCTGCTCCACGCTGGTCAGCGCCGCGATCCTGCCGCAAAGCGCCAGCGCGGCGATGCGCAACACCCTGTTTCAGCGCTTTGGCCGCTATGCCCGCTTTGTGGTCGACGGCCTGCGCCAGGGCCATCCACAAGCTGACTTCGAGGCGGGCAACCTGCGTTTTGTCGCCGAAGCCATCGGCCTTGAAGGGCTGCGCAGCGTGACGCTGTTCGAAGACCCGTACATGCGTCGGCGCAACGGTCGGCTCAACCGCTTGAACAGTGAGTTCATGGCCATCACCACGCGCTTCAATGCGCTGCACCAGTTGCTGGAAAGGCTGCGCAGCCAGCCGCAGGGACGAGTGTTGGGCTATGTGACGCCGGGAATGACAGGCTTGGCTTCTGTGCTGGAGCATTGCACCGACCATGCCTTGAGCCTTGAAGATGCGGCGCGGCTGGTGCTGCGTCTTGAACACTGGAAGGCCGAACTGCCGCCGTTGGTGCGCCAGTTGCGCAAGGACCTTGAAGACAATCAGCCCAGCGAGGCCGAGCGCCTGGATTTTCACACCGCCTTCGAGCTGCTGTACCGCCTGGTCAGCGAACTGCACAACTACGCGCTGACCCATGCATCGCTGGCCGATCACAATCATGTGCGCGAACAGTGGGAAGAGCCCTTTGTCAGCCGCACCAACGGCATGGCCGCGCTGGGCGCCGGCGTGCGTGCAGCGCTGGTGGTCGGGCTGATGAGCGCCTTTTGGGTGCTGACCGCCTGGCCCAGCGGCGCAACGATGATTCTGGTCTCGGCAGTGACCGTGGCCTTGTCGTCGATGAATGCCAACCCGTGGCGCATGTCGTTGCAGATGGCATGCGGCACGCTGCTGGGCGCCGTGTTCGGCTTCGTCGAAACCTTTGCGATTTTTCCGCGCATCGACGGCTTTCCCTTGCTGTGTGTGGTGCTGGCACCGGTGCTGGTGTTCGGCACGTTTCTGTCCTCGCGTGCGCAGTGGGCCGGCTATGGGCTGGGCCTGATGCTGTTCTTTTGCATGGGCTCGCTGCCCGACAACCTGACCCGCTACGACCCTGCGCTGTTCATCAACGATTATCTGGCGATGATCGTCGGCATGCTGATCTGCGCAGCGGCCGGGGCAATCATCCTGCCGCCCAACAGCCGCTGGATGTGGCGCCACCTGCAAGATGATCTGCGTCGCCAGGTGGTGTTCGCCATCAGCGCGCCGCTGGCACGGTTGGGATCGAGTTTCGAGAGCCAGACCCGTGATGTGATGCACCAGGCCGACACCCTGGCCGCCGGCAAGCCTGAGGTGCAGCGCGAACTGCTGCGCTGGATGTTCGTGGTGCTGGAGATCGGCCACGCGATCATCGAACTGCGCCGCGAGCAGGCGCTGTTGCCGGTGCACCCCAGCTATGCAGCGCATCGTTCATGGCGCGTGTCGATCCGGGTCATGGGCCGCTCACTGATCCGCCTGTTCATCCAGCCCGACGCCCGCAATCTGGGCCGTAGCCTGGCCGCAGTGAATCGCGCCATCGGCCGGGTGCGCCAGACCGACGAGCCGTTCGCCTCGCACTTCGACACCTCGCCGCTGCGCCGGGTCGAGAGTTACCTGCACTTCATTCGCACCTGCCTGCTGGACCCGCAATCGCCGCTGGCCAGCCTGGCGCCCAGCACTTCTTCAGGAGCCGCGCATGCCGCGTGAAATCGCTGTGCAGGGTGTGTACATGCCGACCCTGAGCCTGGTGTTTCTGCTCGCGCTGGTGCTGGCCTGGGTTTTGGACCGCGTGCTGTCCGCGCTGGACCTGTACCGCCTGTTCTGGCACCCGGCGCTGCTGCGCCTGAGCCTGTTTGCCTGCCTGTTCGGCGCCCTGGCGCTGGCCCTTTATCGTTGATGCCCGGTTCGAGATCCTGCGGATGAAAAAGCTGTTCAGCCTGACTGCCACCTTGTTGATTGTGGCCCTTGCCATCGGCCTTGGGCACAGCGTGTGGGTGCATTACATGGACACACCGTGGACCCGCGACGGCCGGGTGCGCGCCGACATCATCAATGTCGCCAGCGATGTCTCGGGGCTGGTGGTCAACGTCGCGGTGCGCGATAACCAGCAAGTGAAACAGGGCGACCTGCTGTTGCAGATCGACCCCGAGCATTACCGGTTGGCGGTCAAGCAGGCCCGTGCCGAAGTGGCGGCGCGCAAGGCCGCGTGGGACATGCGCCTCAGCAATGCCAAACGCCGCGCCGACATGGACGCGCTGGTGATCTCGGCCGAAAACCGCGATGACGCCGGCCACCAGGCGCTGGCCGCCCAGGCCGAATACCAGCAAGCGCAGGCGCGGCTGGACAGCGCTGAACTGAACCTGGCACGTACCCAAGTGCGTGCCTCGGTGGACGGCTACGTGACCAACCTCAATGTGCATCGCGGCGACTACGCGCAGGCCGGCGAGGCGAAGATGGCGCTCATCGACATGAACTCGTTCTGGGTCTACGGTTTTTTCGAAGAAACCAAACTGCCACATGTGCGGGTCGGCGATGCCGCCGAGTTGCAGATGATGAGCGGCCAGATCCTGACCGGCCGTGTCGACAGCATCGCCCGCGGTATCTACGACCGCGAAAACCCCGAAAGCCGTGAACTGCTCGCTGACGTCAACCCGACCTTCAACTGGGTCCGCCTGGCCCAGCGCGTGCCGGTGCGCATTCACCTTGACCCGCTGCCGGAAGGCGTTTTGCTGGCGGCGGGGATGACCTGCACGGTGGTGGTGAAGCCCGGATTGTGACACCCGCTGTCGCGCAGTGAGCATGGGCCCTGTAGATACTCTGTTCACGGTCAACAATCGCGGGCAAGCGCGCTCCTACGCAAGCCTACTCTGGGACGTTTCGCAAAGCTCTCTGACACGATACCTGTAGGAGCCCGCTTGCCGGCGACCGGCTGCGTGAGCAGTCGTACACTTTCAGCGTTTAATAGATTTCTGTGAGCGCTTCGCACTCAATCGCGGGCAAGCGCGCTCCTACGCAAGCCTACTTAGGAACGTTTCGCAAAGTGCTTTGACCCGATACAAGGAGCGAGCTTGCTCGCGATTGGGCGCGAAGCGGCCATAAAAATTGATGAAACGCCACAATTTTACGACTGCTAACGCAGCCGGTCGCGGTGGTCCGGCATTCCGGCAGAGCGCGCTCCTACAGGCGTCCACCCAGCCCGAAGCGTTTCTTCAACGCAAACTCCAGCAATCCTTTCGGCAGCAGCCACGCCACCAGCGGCATCAGCCGTGAGCCATTGCCCAAACGCAAGAGGCGCGGTGGGCGAGGGCGCTGGAGGGCGGCGACTACGCCGCGAGCGAAGTCTTCGGCCGACGTCGGGTTGTCCTGTGACGCACGCGCACGGGCGCGGATGCCTTCGCGGATCGGCCACCACGGCGAACTTTCAGCCAGCAACTGCTCGGCTTCATGCGAGGCATGGCTGGCAAAGCGTGAGGCGATAGCGCCCGGCTGGACTTCCATCACCCGCACACCAAAGGGCGCCAGTTCCAGGCGCAGGGCTTCGCTCAGTGCGTGTACGGCGGCCTTAGAGGCGCAGTAGGCGCCGGCGAACGGGGTGACCAGCACGCCGGAGACGCTGCCGATATTCACCACCAGCCCGCGTTTGCGGCGCAGGGCCGGGAACAGCACGCGGGTAACGCCGACCACTGCGAACACATTGGTTTCGAATTGGCGCTGCATGGCCGCCACGCCGCCATCGAGCAGCGGCCCCATGGCGCCATAGCCGGCATTGTTGATCAGAATATCCAGCCCGAGCGGTTCAAGCCGTTGGCCCAGTTGTTCAAGGCCGGCGCTGTCGTTGACGTCCAGTTGCACGGCGGTGAAACCTGCGGCACTCAGCGCCGCGACATCTTCAGGCTTGCGGGCCGTGGCCCAGACATCGTGGCCGGCGGCGCGCAAGGCGTCGGCCAGCGCGCGGCCAATGCCGCTGGAGCAGCCAGTGATCAGAGTAACGGGCATCAATGATCCTTAATTGAAGAGGCGACCTTAATTGGAAAAGTTGCCTTGCAGGTGTTCGGCGCGAAACTCCAGGGTTTGTGCCCGATAGCCGCTGCGCAGCACCGGCAGCGGCAGGCATTCCTGCCAGGTGGCATCGGGTTGCAATTCATTGGGGCCACGGTAGCGGGCCGAGGTGTAGGTATTGTCGGCCAGATTCACCGTATCGCCCGGCACATACACCGCCACGCGCCAGCGTAAATCGAGCAGCGGCACCGGGTTGGTGTTGGTCAGGCTGACCTGCAGCGGCCGGTCGGCCGGGCAGCTTTGCGGGGCATACACCAGGCGCAGGTCGAGGCGTTCAAGCTGGCGGGTTTCGCGGTTGTCTTGCCAGATCACCAGCGTGGCGACGATACCCAGCGCCACGGCGGCCACCAGCGAGACCGGCAAGGCCTTGGCCGGATAGCGCAGCAACAGGATCAGCCAGGTGAGTATCAGTAATATGCCAATCAGCATGAATGGTGGGCTCCGGCGTGGCAGATGCGGGTCATCCTACAGAAAGCGCACCGCGCTTGGCCATGACCCAGCGACCATGCTTGCACTGCACACGAGCCTGTGATTAGAAGGCATGACTGGTGCAGGAAAGGCCAGGCGCGTTTGGTCGGCCATTGACATTTCTGTCAGTGGTCAAGGATTTTTCGACGGCCTATATTCAACGCGGACATGGAAGTGCTCGTCTAATTTATATGAACAGGGATTTCATAATGACAAACACTAATGAAGTATCGAGTAGCTACGATGTATGCATCACGTTAAAGGTCGCAAAGGCGAACGGTCTCTTATTGCCGACCACGCCCTATGTGGAAGAGGCTGGCGCAAATGACACGCTTAAAGTCGGCGAGCCGATCACTCTGGTGTTGCCCGCTTTTTCCGATATTGATTACACCGAGGTTTTATTTGTATTCCACACCGCCAATTTCAGCGCGGGCATTCACTCCGAATTCGTGCCGTTTATTCGTGGCCAGGAGACCCGGACGCTAGCGCAAGTGTGGCCCGACAAGCCTTTCAAGGCAGGAGATGTAGCGACCGCTCAAGTCCACCTGCGGCTACCGAATGTGGGCTGGATCGCATCGCCTGTGTCAGTGCCTTATACGTTCATTGACTGATAATCATGAGCCGCCCACCCTGCAAGTGCGCAGGGTGGGCGTCGGTTCAGCTTTTCTGGCCAGACCTCAACGCGCGATCGTTTGCGTTTTCACACCGGTCTCGATCGGGCCGGACCGCCCGTAGATGTCCTCGAAGCGCTCGATATCGTCTTCCCCCAGATAACTGCCCGACTGTACCTCGATGATTTCCAGCGGGATCTTGCCGGGGTTTTTCAGGCGGTGTACCGAGGCAATCGGAATATAGGTCGACTGGTTTTCGGTGAGCAGAAACACGTTCTCGTCGCACGTCACCTGCGCGGTGCCTGACACCACGATCCAGTGTTCAGCGCGGTGGTGGTGCATTTGCAGCGACAGGCTGGCACCCGGTTTGACCGAGATGCGCTTGACCTGGAAGCGTCCGCCCATGTCCACCGAGTCGTACGAGCCCCACGGCCGGTAGACTTCCAGATGGTTCTGGGTCTCGGTGCGGCCCTGGGTATTGAGGGTGTTGACCATCTGCTTGACGCCCTGGACCTTGTCCTTGTGCGCGATCAGCATGGCGTCCTTGGTTTCGACCACCACGATGTTGTCCAGGCCGATCACCGACACCAGTTTGCCGTTGCCGTGGATCATGCAGTTGCGGCTGTCTTGCAGCACCACATCGCCCTTGGTGACGTTGCCGTCGACGTCTTTGTCGTGCACCGCCCACAACGAGGCCCAGCAACCGACATCGCTCCAGCCGGCACTGAGCGGTACCACGCAGGCGCGCTGGGTTTTTTCCATCACCGCGTAGTCGATCGAGTCGTCCGGGCAGCAGGCGAAGGTGGCTTCATCGATGTCGATGGTGCCGTCTTCCTGCTGGCTGCGTTCCAGGGTCAGCACGCAGGTGTCGTAGATGTCCGGGTCGTGCTTTTTCAGCTCTTCCAGATACCGGCTGGCGCGGAACAGGAACATGCCGCTGTTCCAGAAATAACCGCCGTCCTTGACGAACTCGACGGCGCGTTTCTCGTCAGGTTTTTCAACGAAGCTCTGCACCCGGCGCACGCCTTCGGGCAGCAGCGAATCGGCGCCGGACTTGATATAGCCGTAGCCGGTTTCAGGCTTGGTCGCCGGCACGCCGAACAGCACCATTTCGCCACGCTCGGCGGCCACGGTGGCCAGGGCCAGGGCGCGTTGCAGGGCTTTCTGGTCGTCGATCACGTGATCGGCCGGCAGCACCAGCATCAGCTCGTCGTTGCCTTCGTTGACCAGCATCATCGCGGTCAGCGCCACGGCCGGTGCCGTGTTGCGCCCGAACGGCTCCATGATGATGGCCTGGGTTTGCAGCTTCAGCGCAGTCAACTGCTCGTTGACGATAAAACGATGGTCCTTGTTGCACACCACGATGGGCTCTTGCATGCCTTCGAATGCCAGGCGTTGCAGGGTTTGCTGGAACAAGGTGTGCTCGCCGGTCAGGGCCAGGAACTGCTTGGGAAATTGCTTGCGCGACAGTGGCCAGAGTCGAGAACCGCTACCGCCTGACAGGATTACCGGGATCATTTTATGTCTCCAATCGTTTTCAATAAGGGCCGTACGGGTTTGCTGACGAGTGTTGCGTCGTGTGTCGAGGCTGCGTCTTGTTGTCATGGATGCTGCTCCTCATCACCCGGCCGGATTCAGGCCGGGGATCGGAAATGCTTCAACGGGTTTCGACCGGTGGCTTGACCCAGACCGGCGACAGGTTGCTGCCGCTGCCGGTGATGTACAGCACGGCGGCTTCACCACGCTCCAGCGCCACCGGCTTGACGTCGGAGACTTTGGTGTCGCCGTTGTAAAGCGCCAGGCTGACTTTCACCGGGTTGATCTCGCGCTCGCCGGTGCCCTTGGCGGCCACGGCCTTGACCACATCGGTCTTGCCGTCGGCGGTTTTCAGGCTCAAGGACTGGTCACTGAGGTTCTGCACGCGCACCAGCGACTTTTGCTTGTTCTTGAACGGCGACTCTTCCACCAGTTGCGGCTTGCCGGTGGCGTGGTTGACCAGGGTGTAGTAGTGATCGCCGGCCAGTTTCACCGGCAGGCTCTGGCTGCCGAGCTTGGCGGTGTAGTCGCCTTGCGGCAGGAAGCTGAACGCGGTGCTGCCCAGCGGGGCGACGTCGTTGAGGCTGGTGTTGCCGACGCTGGCGCTGATTTCGCTGTTGCTGGCGTTGTAGACCCGCACGAAGGTCGAGCCTTTAGGTGCGACCGGGCCGTACAGCGCCGCGTCACCGGCGGCCATGGCCGGCAGCGAAGCCGCGCTCAGGCCCATGCCCAGCGTCAGCGCCAGGGCGCAGCTTTTGATCAGGCGCGTGGTGCGCAGGCGGTCAGAAACCGAACGATTGGCAGTGTTCTGTAAGGTCATAAGGGCAGTCCTCTCTGTGATGCGCCCGTTCGGGCGTCTCGGATGGTCTGGCGCTGAACGCCAGGTTTTCTTGGGTATTGCGGGTTTTCTTCAACTCGGCGATCCACTGGGCATCGAACTCGCCCAGATCGTTGTGTACCGGCAGATAACGCTCGGGGAATTCCCAGATCACCACCGGCGGCGGGTTGTTTTTGAACGCATCGGTTTGCAGGTACTTGAGCATCGGCAAGACCGGGCCATGGCCGTCTTCGGCGTAGTTGACGACATCGCTGTGCAGCGCCTGCTTGAGCGCACCCAGGAAATTCCAGTTGGGGTTGGCGCTGTAGCTGGTGCCCACCAGACCCACGGCAATGTCGTGGTCGGCGAACAGCGCGTCGTTGCCTTCAGTGGCGGCATCGACCGCTTCAGTGCTGCGTTTTTGCAGCGCGTCGGGCTTGGGCAGCAAGTGGCTGAACAGCGGGTCCAGCGGCAGGAAGTTGGTCAGGTCACCCTTGTAGTCCGAGGTGCCCTGGTCGGCGGTGACAAAGTGCTGCGGCTCGGCGTTCAGCGGGGCCTGGCGAGCGATGGTCTGGCCCAGTTGCTGGGCGACCACTTCGGCGCCCATCGGCGTCCAGTGCGTGTCGGTACGCAGGAACACCTGGCCGCGTTGCTTGGCTTGTTGCAGCGGTGTCAGCAGGTCCGGCGCGACGATTCCGGCTTGCGCAACCTGCTCATGAAAGCGCTGGTACAGGTCACTGTGCAGGCGCGCCGGGGTGTGTTCGCCGATGTGCTCGGGGTACAGGCGCGTCTTGGCCGGGACAATCGCCAGCACCAGTTGCGAGCCCTGTTTGCGCAGCGCTTCCTGTACGCCGCGCACCAGCGCCAGGTTCTCTTGCAGGTTGTGCTCGCCGCCTTTGATGGCGTCGAACTCTTCGTCGCTGAACAGCCATTGGTCCTCACCGACGACCACGCCAGGGCGGCCTTCGTTGAACAGCTTGTAATCCAGCGCCGCCCACAGATTAGTGCCCAGGCGCTTGATCGGGAACTCATCGTCGTAATGAGTCTCGGCGGCCTTGGCCCATTTACCGTTGAGCAGCGTGGTGGCCGGCGTCGTCGAGAAGCTGGCAAAGCTGCGCAGCGACCAGACGCCCAGCACCAGCAACAGGCCCATGAACACGCTGACGTAGAGGATGCGTAATGAACGGCTCATCTCAGGCTCCTCAGAACTGGAAGTACAGGAACGGCGAAAAACTCTGCGCCGACAGTTTCAGGATCGAGGCCACGAACAGCAGCAGGATCAAGGCGCGCATGGCGTAGCGTGGCCAGTCGGCCTGCCAGTAAGCCGGTTGCACTTGCGCCTCGTGGCCCACGCTGAAGCCGGGCTGATGAATGCTGCTGGCGTTTTCGCCAGGCACTGCCTTGACGGTGCCGAGGGCGTCGGGGGTGACGCCATCGGCGCCAGGCTTGAGCGGTTTGGCCGGACGGTGGGTGTAGAAGTCGCGCAGGCCGAAGAACGCCAGCGTGGCGTAGGCCAGTACCAGCGTTGCCACTTGCAGGCCGGTGAGGTTGGCGCGGGTCAGTTCCGACAGTTGCCAGTCGCCAAAGCTGAACATCGCGCCATACATGCGGCCGGCGACGTGCAGGTTTTCGGCGCGGAAGATCACCCAGCCGACCACCACCAGCAGGAAGGTCAGCGCCCAGCGGATCGGGTTGAAGGCATAGGGTTTGGTGTCGATGCCCACGGCCTTTTCGATGGCCAGCCACAGGCCGTGCCAGGCGCCCCAGATCACGTAGGTGATGTTCGCGCCGTGCCACAGGCCGCCGAGCAACATGGTCAGAAACAGATTGCGATAGGTCGCAAACTTGCCGCCACGGTTGCCGCCCAGAGTGATGTACAGGTAGTCGCGCAACCAGGTCGACAGGCTGATGTGCCAGCGCCGCCAGAACTCGGTGATCGACTGACTGATATAGGGCTGCTTGAAGTTTTCCATGAAGCGAAAACCCATCATCAGGCCCAGGCCGATGGCCATGTCGCTGTAGCCGGAGAAGTCGAAGTACAGCTGCGCGGTGTACGCCAGCGCGCCCAGCCAGGCATCGCCGGTGGTGGGATTGTCGAGGGCAAAGCAATGGTCGGCCACCACCGCCAGGGTATCGGCGATGAAGACTTTCTTGATGAAGCCCTGCATGAAGCGCGTGCAGCCTTCGGAGAATTTGTCGAGCGTGTGGGTGCGATTGTTGAACTGGTCGACCAGGTCGCGAAAGCGCAGCACAGGGCCGGCAATCAGGTGCGGGAAGATCGCCACGAATGCTGCGAAATCGATCAGGTTGCGGGTCGCCGGCGTGTCGCCGCGATAGACATCGATGATGTAGCTGATCGACTCGAAGACATAGAACGAGATGCCGATCGGCAGCAGCACATGGGTCAGGATGAACGGCTCAAGACCGACCGAGGTCATCATCGCGTTGATGCTGTCGACGCCGAAGTTGGCGTACTTGAAGTAACCCAGAATGCACAGGTCGACGCCCACGCCCAGCAGCAACCAGCGTTGTGCCGGCTTGCTGCGAACCCCGGCGGCGCCCACTTTCAGGCCGATCCAGTAGTTCCACACCGTGACCGCAATGAACAGCGCCAGGAAGTCGACCCGCCACCAGGCGTAAAAAACGTAACTGGCCAGCAGCAACAACAGGTTGCGATAGCGTTGCCCGCTTATGTAGTACAAGCCGAGAAAGATCGGCAAGAACAGGAAGAGGAACACATTGGATGAAAAGACCATCCCCATATCTCCGATTGTCCGGAATCGGGAGCCAAAGCCCCCCCAAACCCCCCCGTGAAAAATGAGGGGGCGTACACCATCAACTCATTACAGCGACTTACGAACCGTCGCGGTCATGCTGCGGGTCATAGACCCGGGTCAGGTCACCACCAAGGCGAAAGGTCTTGAACGGCTGCTTTTCGTGCTTTTTTTCGAGTGCCTTCGCGTCGCACTGGTACAGCGAGCAATAGGGTTCGAGCCAGGCAAATTTCGGGTCCTTTTTCAGGTCTGTCATGTCCTGCTTGTGGCCGCCGCGTTCGGCGAATTCATCCGGGTCGTCGACGCCTGCCAGCACCCGGTCACCCAGGCGCTTGAGGGCGCCGTTGTTTTCCGGGCGCAGGTCGACACCGTTGGCCTGGGCGAAGCTGGCGATCATCGCCAGTGGCGGCAGGGCATAGTTGTGATAGGCCAGGGCGCGTTCGCGGCGCTTGATCTCGTTGGGCAAGAAGCCTTGCGGATCGACCTGGCTGGCGGCCACCTTGAACTCCTGCACCGACCAGTCGAACAGGTCGCGGCGATTGGTCGCCACGGCGGTGGACATCACCGACCAGGCGGCCCAGTAGGAGTGGTTGTTGATTTTTTCCAGCGGCAGGTTGCTCCAGTCGCGGATCACCTGGTCGGCCAGTTTGTTGAACCAGCCTTCGATTTCCTGAGCCTGTTGCTGGTGGTTGGCCAGCGGCCGCGAGTCGGAGAACTTCAGGCGCAGATAAGCCGCAGACATGCTGCCCAGCGCCCATTTGCGCATCGACTTGCCGGTGTGGTTGTACTGCTGCGATTCCAGTGCATCGGCGCGGGCCCAGGTGGTGAGCATGTTCAGCGCACAATCGAGCTGTTCCGGGCGGCCGTCGCGCATGTACTGCATGACCACCTTGCTGATCCCGCGCTCCAGATCAGTGATGTCCTGGGTGGCATCGCGAAAGGCTTTTTCTGCCGTTGCGTTGAGGGTCGAACGGGCCTTGTCGGAGCCTTCGTATTTGCTGCGAAACACCAGCTCGCCGGTGTACGGCGTCGGAATCGCGGCACAACTGAAGTTATGGCTGCCGGTCTTCATTTGCTCGATCGGTGCTGAATAACCGGGTGGCGCTACCAGCGGCGCACCCGGTGTGGCGGTTGCGTTACCCGCCTGTGACGGCATCGAAAGCGTCGTTGCCAAAATGGCCAGTGACAGCAGTGCAGGGCGTAGGGCTTTGCGGGTCTGCATAAAATTCACCTCATCGTCCGGCTTGCGCGGTCTGTTGCGCGGGGCTGGAAAATACATTGCGTTTGCACACCTGGGCCTTGACCTTCTGGGCTTTGGTGCCGGGTTGCGGCCCTTCGATTTCTACCGCCAGCAACTGCTGGTTGGCCCAGTCTTCGTCTTCACGCAGCTCGAAGGCGAAGCGACCATCGGTGTCGGAGGTTTCGGGTTTTTCGATCTTCAGGTCTTCGTGGCGGCCGTTCATGTACCACAGGCGTGCCTGCAGGACTTTGACCGAGGTGTCCTCGAAGCGAATATCGACCTGGTTGTCGCTGTTGCGAATGTTCTTGATGCCGTTGGTGCCGTTGACCAGCACTTCATTGTTGCCGGGCTTGAGACTGGTCTCGCGGCTAAGCAGCGCAGGCTTGCCTTCGCAGCCGTTGTCGAGCAGCGAGAGCATTTGCCGCCATACGGTTTCCTGGTCCAGGCGGTACAGCGGCGAGAATTCCCAGATCAGCACCTTGGGCGGGTTGTTCTGGAATTCCTCGCTGCCCAGGTACTGCAGCATCGAACCTTCCAGGCCACCGCCAGGGAAGGCGACGTTGTAGACATCGGCGCTCAGGTACTCCTGCAGGAAGCCGCCGAAGTTGTAGTTCTTGCCGCTGTGGCTGGTGCCCACCAGGGTGATCTCGGGGTTGCCCGAATCGCCGAACAGGTCGCTGTCGCCGGCTTCACCCTTGGGTTCGGTGGCGAACTGATCCATGTACTGCACCGAGTAACTGGTGCCGCACAATTGGCCGGCCATGTTGTGCAGGGTGCCGGTCTTGCCCATGCGCCCGGATTTCAGGCTCTCGAATTCGCGCTTGGGAATATCCGCGTAGGCGGGGATCTTTTTCACCGTCTCGGCCACGCGTTTGGCGGTGCGCTGGGCGCCATACGGGGTCCAGTGCTGGTCGCCGCGAAAGTAGAAATCGTGGGCTTCATTTTCATTGGCCAACGGCGACAGGTCCGGCACCCAGTAGCCCATCTTGCTGAAGCGGCCGAGCATGTCCTGATAGTTTTTCAGGGCGGTGTCGTAGGCGAACTTCTCGCGGTCGGCGGGCAGCAGTTTGTTGCGATCAACCAGGCCGCGGGTCGGCTGGTAAACCACCACCAGTTCCACGCCTTTGCTCTTGAACGCGCGTTGCAACTGTTGCAGGCGTTTGTAGCCCAGCGCCGAGGTGTTGAACTCGGTGCGCAGGTCTTCCTTGGTGCGGAACAGCCAGTCGCCTTCGGCCTGGATCAGGGTGGTGAAGTTCTGCTGGTAGCGGGTGGTGTAATTGCGCGCGTCATGGGCGGCCGGGCACAGCTGGCAGCACGGTTCTGCGGTAAAGGCCGGCGCCTGTTCATCGGCGCGTGCTGCACCTGCGGCGGCCATCAGGGCGGCCGTCAAGGTGGCCGTCAAGGTGGTAGAAAGGCTCGGCAGACCGAGCCATTTGATCACATGGGTGTGCATGAAAATACCTCGGCTCATTCGCGCAGCTCGGTCTGGCTTTCAACGGGATCGATCAGTACGGCTTTTTTCTGGCGTACCAACAGGTCGAATATCTGTGACTGGTTTTCGCCCAGGATGCCGCTGAGGGTGATGCCGTTGGCCTTGGTCGGCGCAAGCATGGCCACGTTGTAGAGCTCGATGCTCAGCGGCGAGTCGATTGAAAGCGGGCCGGAGCCATTGCCGGCCAGCTCACCGCCGACCACCAGCAGCGACACCTGGGTGTCAAAGGGGTCCAGCTCTATGTCGCGGTCGGTGTCGCTCAAGTCCTTGATGTGGCCGTAGACACCGACCAGGCCGTTGCCCATGGCAAAGTTGTTGTACAGCTTGATGTTGGTGCTGTTGCGCACCCGGATACCGTGGCGACGGTTGGCGATGACCCGGTTGCCCCACAGCAGGTTGTCGCCGCTTTCGTACAGGGTGATGCCATCGGTGTGGTTCTGATAGATATCGTTGTCGGCAACGATATTGTTGATGCTGTTACGGTCGAGCATGACCCCGGACAGATTGTTGTCGTAGCTCTTGTTGCGAAAGATGAAGCTGTCGTTCACCTCGCGGGACACGATGATGCCGTGCTTCTTTTTCGTCCCGTGCACGGTGTTCTCGGCAATGATCAGACCGTGCGAACGGTCGTGCGGGTCAATGCCGTAGACGATGTTGTCGCGGTAGGTATTGCCCTTGATGACAAACCCCAGGGTTTCGTAGCAGTAGAAGCCGTACCACAGGTCGACGAACTCCGAGTCGACGATCCAGCCGGTGGGTTCGGGACGCTTGAGCACCTTGGCGGCGTTGGGCGTGTACTGTGAAATGCTCACGCCGTAGGACTTGCTCTGGTCGTAGCCCAGGCTGTTCAGCTTGCTGCTGGCAATCCAGGTGTGCGAGCCACCCCAGGACAGCAGGAACGGCCGGAATTCCTTGGCCTGGCGCCATTTGGCCAGGCCGTTGCGTGCCTCGCTCCAGCCGTTGATCTGTGCATGGGTGATCAACAGGTTGCCTTCGTTGACGATGAACGCGCCCTGCTCCTGAGACAGGCGCAGCTCATGGGTGCGCTTGTCGATTTCCAGCGTGCCGGTGTCCTTGACCAGAATCGGCACCCGGGCAATGAACACCCCTGGCGACACTTCGCTGAGCAATTGCTTGGGCACCTGGCGGGCGATGTCCTGCAGGCTGGCGTAACCGTTCTCGACCACGATGATCTGCGGAATGCCGCGCTGGCGCGCCACCCACTCGGACATCTTGTTATCGCCGCCGACGAACTCCTTCATGCCGTTGCTTTCATCCATCATCCGCGTAACCCGCACCTTGCCCCTGGTGTTGCGCTGGATCTTTTTCAGGGCCGCTTCAGTGGTGTAGCCGGACAGGTCGGGCAGCACCGGCTTGTCCATGGCCAAAGGCTCCACGGGCGGGCTGCTGATGGTGTAGGTCTTGGCTTGTTGCAGTTCCTTGACCACTTCCTTGACCGGCTCCGACACCACGGGCGTACTGGCCAGGGCCACGCTGGCCATCAGCAGTGCGCTGCCCAGCACTGCTGTTTCGAGTAGCGCGTGCGGCCAGGGCCGCTGGCGGGCATGGCTGGGTTGACTGTTCATCTCATCGCACTCCTAGGTCCGGCTCGCATCAGAAGCGCCAGATGACATCGACGATGGCGCGGTGCATGTAGCTGTCCACGTCGCCGTGGTAAGCGTCGCCCGGTTTGAAGACGCCGGCGCGCAGGCGGATCAGGGCCGAAGGCTCATCGATCGACTGACTGAGCGCCGCCGGCAGCAGACCCTGCTTGAAGTACTTGGTGACCACCAGGTCCATCTCCTGACCCAGGTCCTTGCGGCCGTCTTCCAGCGGCAGTGAACTGAAGGTGTTGGTCGGGATGCCGTTGCCGTCCAGCTGTTCCTGGGTCGGGTTGACGCCCGCACCGCCGATGCGTGCATTGCCGTCGACACGGCGGAACTTGTGGTAGATCAACGAGGCGTCGTATTCGTCGTTCAACTGCCAGGAGGCAAACAGGGAGGCGCTTTCAACGTTGGCCATTTCACCCTGGAACGCCTCGCCGAAGCGGTGGACCCGCGAACGGGTGCCGGTCCAGTTCGAGCGGTTGCTTTCAAGGCCGGTCTGTTCGTAATTCTTGCTGGCGCGCGAGTACGCGGCGCCGACCTGCCATTGCGGGTCAAGGCGCAGGCGCAGGCCCAGGTCGGTGGCCCAGCCGTCGACATTGCGACTGCGTTTGTCGCCGGCCAGGTATTGATCGGTATTGCTGTCGTAGGTGGCGCCGATTTCGTCACGGTCGCCGGTCAGCCAGGTCAGGCTGCCCCAGTAATTCACCGTGTTGCTGTTGCGATGGTTGAAGGCATCGCTGTCGGCTTGCAGGCCCAGCCAGGTCAGGTCGCCATTGGCGGTCTTGTCCAGATCGTCGAGCACTTCACCGCTGCGTTTCAGCTTGCCGTCGTCGTGACTGTGGTGGGCGCGAATACCGGCCCAGTGTCCCGGCGTCCACTGGTAGCTGGCCGAGCCGAACAGGTGCTGGCGGTCTTCGTCTTCGGGCGACAGTTCGGTCAGGTCGGTGCGGTACTCGCTGAAGCGCTGGGCGGCGCCCAGGTCGGCGCGCAGCAGGGTGGTATCGAAGGTCCAGTTGATCGCCTCGATGTTGGAGTCGCGCCACTGGCCGTCGTTGTTACGCAGGCGCTGGCGGCCGACCTTGAGCATCTCGCCAGGGTAGGGCGTCAGGCCGTTGTAGCCGACCCAGAATTCACGCAGCGCGGCGTAGCTCTTTTTCACTTCGCGCTCGCTGGCATTGCCGCGTGCCACTTGCGTGCCGGTCTCGCCATTGCTGTTGGTCGCTGTCTGTTCCAGCGGGTCGGTCTGAATCGTGTCGGTGGCGGTCACCACCTGACCCATCGCATAGCCGCTCCAGGCGCCACGCTCGCCATACACCCATGGCCGCAGGTCCAGACCGATACCGTTGACATCACCCCCTGAGCGGGTACCCAGATCGCGGTCGTCTTCACTTTGTGCGGTGATCTTTGCTTCCAGGCCGAAGTTCTGGTCTTCGGTCATGGCGGCCAGCGTCGGGCACGCCCACAACAGGGTAAAGCCAAGGCCCATGCCAGCGGCCATCAAAGGGTTGAGCTTCATAGAGCTTCCTCAGCGTTGTCTTTTTGCAGGGTCTGCAGGACCAGCGCGCTCTGGCTGGCGGTCGCACCCCGGACGTTCTGTTCGCGTTCGAGCAAGGCTTGGGCTGTGGCGAGTTGTTCCGGTGGCAGTTGTTGGGTGACTTGTTGGGCCAGTTCAATGGCTTGCGGGGTATTGGTGGCCAGGGCCAGTTGACCAAAGACCCAGGCATTGACCGGGTTGGGCTTGATGCCGCGCCCTTGCGAGTACAGCTGCGCCAGGGCGTAGTCGGCGCTGTTCTGGCCGCCGCGGGCAGCGGTCAGCAGTTCATCGACGGCCTTTTGCGGCTCGACATGGCCCAGATAACCGCGCCGGTACAGTTGCCCCAGGTAGTAATGCGCCGAGATTTCGGTGGCGCTGGCTTTACTCAGGTGTTGCTCGGCCTTTTTCGCATCGGCCGGCAACCATTTGCCTTCGTAGTAGATACGCCCCAGCAGCAGTTCGGCGCGGGGCTGGTCGGCCGCGCGGCCGTTGTCGAGGTACTCCATCAACTGCTCGACATTGCCCTGTTCGGGGAAGTCGTAGAGCAGCTTGGCCAGGGTCACCCACGAGGCCGGATAACCCGGCGCAATCCCTTCGAGCAACTGCTGTGCGGTCTTGGGATCGGGCGTGCCGATCTGGGCGTCGCCCAGCACGCGGGCCACGCTGTCGACCCTTGCCGCGTCGACACGGCCGGCGGCATGGGCGCTGTTGAGTTGCTCGAGCAGCGCCTTTTGCGGTTCGGCCTGGCCGCGGGTCTGGTACACGGTGGCCAGTTCGACGTAGCACAGGTCGGTGCTGGCCAGCGCCTGCTTGCAGATGCTTTCGACTTCATCCAGATGCTCGGCGTAGGTGTTCTGGGTGCGATACAGCACGATCTGCGCCAGGCCCGCCTCGGCATAACCCTGCTCGCGCCACTGGTTGATCTGCTGCTGGGCGTTGACCTCGGGGAAGCTCTGCGGGTATTGCAGGTACAACATGGCCAGGCCCATCAGCGCGCCGGACTCACCGTTGGCAAAGGCTGTTTTCAGCAGCTTTTCAGCCTCCTGGTGCTCAGCCTGAGTAGCGCCGGGCTTGGCGGTCAGCAGCCGGCCCAGGCGCGACTGGGCGCGTGGCGATGTCGCGGCGGCCTGACGATACGTGGCCTCGGCCTGTTTGAGGACCGCAGGGTCGCCACTGGCAACCTGAATATCGGCCAGCCCGACCTGGGCGTCGCTGTAGCCCAGGTCAGCCAGTTGCCGGTAGTTTTGCTCGGCCAGGGCGGTGTTGCCGTTCTGCATGGCTTCATTGGCCAGGCGCAGGTCGGGCAGGCCGGCGCAGCCGGTCAGGCCCAGGCTCAAGGCAACAGCCACGGCCAGGCCCAGCGTCGATGGAGGTAGGGTCGACAGGCGGCTCATGGTCAAAAACCCGCAGCGGTGGCTTTGTCGATCAGCCAGTTCATGGATGGGCCGCGGTCGCTGACCACCTCGACAGGGCGACCGACCAACGCGCTGCTCAAGGCTTCGTCAGGCTTGATCTGCACGCGAATGTCGGTCGACAGGTCAGTGTTGGTGAGGTTGGCACTGGTCACGACCTGGCCGCTGCGTATCTGGTCTTCGCCGGCCACCTGGAAGCTGACCCGCGCGCCGGGCTTGACGTCGTTGAACTGGCGGTAAGTGAAGCGCGCATCGATGGTGGCCTCGGTGTCTTGCGGCACCAGCTGGAAGATCACCTGGCCCTTGGCGGCGTACTGACCGTCGGCGACCAGTTGGCGGGCCACGACGCAGTCGCACGGGCTGGTCAGGGTGCCGCTCATCTGCTTGCCGTAAAGCTGTTCGATCTTCGCCGGCTGCAAGTCTTCACCGGTCAGGCCGCCCTTGAGCAGCTCGAGCATGTTGGTGTTGAACGTCGCCAGCGGCGCGCCTTTCTGGGTGACCTGATTGAACATCACCAGGCTTTGCACGGTGCCTTCGCGAGGCATGGTCACGTCCATGCTCGGTACCGTCACCAGGCCTGCGGTGGCATGGCTGACGAAGTACAGGTTGTAGACGGTCTTGAGAATGAAACCGAAGGCCCCGAGACCGACAATGAAAATCCCCAGGCTGAAGGTCACTGCACGCAGCCGGCCGAGCACGCCCATGCCGCCGTCGCCGGCCTTGTTCTTGCGCGCCTTGGTGAAGTTGTCGCGTTGCAGGGTCGCCAGCACTTCGCCGACGCTGACGATGTCGCCGGCCAGGTGCGAGGTGATCAAGTGGCGCAGGGTGGCGATGTCCTGAGGCTCCAGGTTCTGGAACTGGCAGCCGACCCGGCCGGTCTTGGTGTTGATCGAGCGGATCTGCAACTCGACGTCCATGGCCAGGCCCAGGTGGTCGATCAGAAACTGCAGGCGGCCTTTGATCACCTCGCCCACGGTCAACTGCTGGGTGTTGGGAGTGATGTAGCTCAGGCCGCCCGCCGACAAGTCTTCGACGCGCACCAGGGGCGCATTGGGGGCACCGTTGAGCAGGCGCAGCCGGGCCGGCAGCTTGACCCGGGCGTGTTGACGCTGGGCTTCGGATTCATGCACGACATTGGCATTCACGGCTGTATTCATGGTGAGGCTTCCTGATAGATCGTTGGCTTCAAAGGTCCGTTCAGACCATGGTCAGCAGCACGGCGACGAAAATGCTGCCGGCCGAAAAGGTCATGGTTCGCGACGACCAGGTGTTGAACCAGCCTTGAAAGCTGGCCATGTCGCGGCTGAGTTTGGTGTCCTGGCGGGTCCAGGACTGGCGGTCGAGGCGGAAGAACACATAGATCTTCATCAAGGCCCCGACGATCTGGTTGTAATAAAGAATCATCGGGTAGGCCGGACCGATCCGGTGCCCGGAGCAGGCCAGCAGCAGGGTGAGGATCAGGCGTGTCATGCCGATCCACAGCAGGTACACCAGCAAGAACGCGCCGCCGTATTTGAACGCGGCGATGATCGCCACGGTCAGGCCCAGGATCGAGGTCCACATCGACACGCGCTGGTCGAACAGCACCACGCTGGTGAACAGCCCCAGGCGGTTGACGCCCAGCCCCAGCGCGCGGGAGTTCTGCCGCAGGTTGTTGCCGTACCAGCGGTACATCAGTTTGCGGCTGGCCTTGAAAAAGCTTTTTTCAGGTGGGTGCTCGACGGTGTTGATCGCGGCGTCCGGCACGTAGAACGTGTCGTAACCCAGGCGCATCAGGCTGAACCAGCTGGACTTGTCGTCGCCGGTCAGAAAGCGAAAGGTGCCCAGGCGCCAATGGTGCAGCGAGTCGCTTTCGACGTCGGCAATGAACTCGGGGTCGGTGACTACTGTGGCGCGAAACATCGACATGCGCCCGGTCATGGTCAGCACCCGTTTGGACAGGGCCATCGAGCACATGTTGATGTGGCGCTGGGCGAAGCGCAGCTTGTGCCATTCGCTCATGATGTAGCCGCCGCGCACCTCGCAAAACTCGTTGGTGGTCAGGCCGCCGACATTGTCGAACAGGTGGAACCACGGCACCGTCTTGGTCACCACGCCTTGGGAAAGTACGGTGTCGCCATCGATGACCGCCACCACGGCGCGGTTGTCGGGCATGTGCCGCGAGATGGCGCGAAAGCCGTAGGCCAGGCCGTCACGCTTGCCGGTGCCAGGAATACGCACGAAGTCGAGGCTGACCCGGTCCGGCGGATTCATGCGTTCCCACAGGCTCTTGACCAGCAGTTCATCGCTCATCTCGACCAGCGAACAGACCACGGTGGTCGGCAGGCCGCAGTCGATCGCCTCGCGGATCACCGAGCTGTAGACCTGGGCGGTGGTCAGCGCGTCGATACGAAAACTGGTGACCATCAGAAACACATGCGACGGGTCGGACGCCTTGCCCAGCGCGCGAACCTTGCGCCGCAAGTGCGGGTAGACCACGTACAGAAACAGCATGCCGCGCACAAAATGCGTGGCGCCCATCGAGTAGCGCCAGACACCGACGATACCGATCAGGAAAATGAAATGCTTCGATTGCGAATCGAAAATGCTGGTGGGCAAAGCCATGACCAGCGCTAACAGCAAGGTCAGGTAAAACAGCCAACCGGCGGCCTGCAGCAAGCCGTGCTTGAGCCTTTGCATAATCTGGATCCTTAACACTCAGTTACCAGCTGCAAGCCAATAAGCTGCAAGTGAAAGCGCCATGGCTTGAACTTGCAGCTTGCAGCTCGTTACTTGCTGCTGCCGTTACCAGCAGATGCCTTCGCTACGACCGTTTTGCGCGGTAGCGTGGGTCATGAAACCCACCAGGTCGACGACGTGCTTGCCTTCCGGTGCCTTGTCTGCCAGGGCGCGGAAGCGCTCGTCACGGTTGCCCAGAATGATCACGTCCGAGTCGCCGATCACCTGATCGAAGTCCGCGTTGAGCAGTGACGACACGTGCGGGATCTTCGACTCGATGTATTCCTTGTTGGAACCGTGCATGCGGGCGTACTCGACATTGCTGTCGTAGATGCTCAGCTCGAAGCCCTTGCCGATCAGCATCTCGGCCAGTTCCACCAGCGGGCTTTCACGCAGGTCATCGGTGCCCGCCTTGAAGCTCAGGCCCAGCAAGGCGACCTTGCGGGTGTCATGGCTGGCGACGATGTTGAAGGCGTTCTGCACCTGCTCGCCGTTACTGCGCATCAGCGAGTTGAGCAGCGGCGCCTCGACATCCAGGCTGCCGGCGCGGTAGGTCAGGGCGCGCACATCCTTGGGCAGGCACGAGCCGCCAAAGGCAAAGCCGGGGCGCATGTAGTACTGCGACAGGTTGAGGGTCTTGTCCTGGCAGACCACGTTCATCACGTCGCGGCCATCGACACCCACCGCCTTGGCGATGTTGCCGATCTCGTTGGCGAAGGTCACCTTGGTGGCGTGCCAGACGTTGCAGGTGTACTTGATCATTTCGGCGACGGCGATGTCCTTGCGGATCACCGGCGCGTCGAGTTCGGCATACAGCGACTCCAGCAGGTCGCCCGACAGCGTGTCGAACTCGCCGATGACGGTCATTGGCGGCTTGTCGTAGTCATCGATCGCGGTGCTTTCACGCAGAAATTCCGGATTGACCGCCACGCCGAAGTCGACGCCGGCCTTCTTGCCCGAGCAATCTTCCAGGATCGGAATCACCACGTTGGCCACAGTGCCCGGCAGCACCGTGCTGCGCACTACCACGGTATGCCGCGAGTTCTTTTCACGCAGGACAAACCCTATTTCGCGGCACACCGATTCGATGTAGTCGAGTTCCAGGTCACCGTTTTTCTTGCTCGGTGTTCCGACACAAATCATCGACAGGTCAGTGGCACGAATAGCCTCGGAAAAGTCCGTGGTGCCGCGCAATCTCCCTGTATCAATACCTTGTTGCAGAAGGGCTTCCAGGCCGGGTTCGACAATGGGCGACTTACCGTTATTGATGAGGGCGATCTTGTCGCTGGAAATATCCACGCCGACCACCTCATGACCCCGTGCAGACAGGCAACCGGCACACACGGCACCGACATAACCCAAACCAAAAATACTGATCCGCATCGTACTCTCCTCGAACGTTACATCTGTCGCCACCACGTGGCTGGATATAAATAGTGCCCGCAGTTTCCCCGCATCAGGCAGCGGTGACTTATATAAGTCACATAACTAACGGAGGCATGTTTAATGTAATGAGTTGCCAACTACAGGATGGGCTAACTCAACTGGCGCCTGACACAGGTGGCAAGTTGCCTGCCCAGACGGGCGGGGTCCTGCTCTGGGAATCCTGTATCACTTCTGAGCGGAGATCAGCAGCCCGCTTGATCAGAACAGTACGAAGCCTGCGCCCCGGTGTCCTGTCTCGTCCTGTCTGAACTATTCCGATCAGTGCATTTCCTGTCTGGCTGTTATGGATGTGGGTTTGATTCGATACCTACAGCATTGATCATCCCAGGGATCAAACTTCGTTGCGGTAACACCTTTTACCGACGTTTGTGTTTCTGCTCTTTCTGTACGCCATCGCCTACAGGCTGTCGCAGAATTGTTACGGGATGTAGGAGCCCGAACATTATGAAATAGTTCCTGGCCATTCATCCTGTTTCCGCCGCTGTCTTATTGATGCTCAAAAATTACAGTCATTGCAAAATGATAGCGATTCTCACAGAGGCCTTTATATTCGGGTGCTTCACTTAACAGTATGGTTAATGGCTATTATTCATTCGCGGCGAAGTGCCATCGTTAAAAAAGTTGATTATTTTTTTCTACGTCGGCAACTGAAAAGAAGTGTAGGCCTAAGCTGACATTATTACGACGCCATTTATCTGGCTTTTTTGTGCGTTGACTTGACAGCGGCCGGTGCAACGAATAATTCGCCGCACCGGTCATTGTTTTCAGGCGGGCGGGGTGTCGCGCAGAAACACCAGTTTGTCCGTGGCGGACTGTTCGGCGCTGTAGTAATAACCTTGCACATCAAAGCCTTTGAGGGCTTCAGGCGAGTCGATGCGCTCGTCGATGACGAAGCGGCTCATCATGCCGCGCGCTTTTTTCGCGTAGAAGCTGATGATTTTGTACTGACCGTTCTTGTAGTCCTTGAATTCGGTATTGATGACCCGTGCCTTCAAGGCGCTGCGCTTGACCGCTGAAAAGTACTCGGTCGAGGCCAGATTGAGCAGCAGGTCGTCGCCCTGGTCGCTTAATGCCTGATTCAGCCATTCGCTGATGCGCGTGCCCCAGAAGGCATACAGGTCCTTGCCACGGGCATTGGCCAGTCGGGTGCCCATTTCCAGACGGTACGGCTGCATCAGGTCCAGCGGGCGCAGCAGGCCGTACAGGCCCGAGAGCATGCGCAGGTGTTGCTGGGCGTAATCGAGGCCTGCCTCATCGAGGGTCTCGGCAGCCAGGCCCGTGTACACATCGCCCTTGAAGGCCAGCAGCGCCTGCTTGGCGTTGTCCAGTGTAAAGGCCGGCGTCCAGCTGCCGAAGCGCGCAGCATTAAGGCCCGCCAGCTTGTCGGAAAGGTGCATCAACTCGGCAATCTGGTTCGGTGCCAGCTCGCGAAGCTGGGTAATCAGTTCCTGAGAGTGGTCCAGGTACTGCGGCAGGGTATGGCGGGTGGTCGTGGGCGGGGTCTCGAAGTCGAGGGTTTTCGCTGGGGAAATCACCATCAGCATGCGCTTGTCTCCTGAAGTCGTGGCGCAATTCTAGGGGCTGATGACGCATGACTCCAGCTATCCTAGTAGGAGCGCGCTTGTCCCGCGACCGAGCGCTCTAGCGCTCGCAAAATTTATGAAACGCTGAAAATTCACGACTGCTAACGCAGCCGGTCGCGGTGGTCCGGCATTCCGGCAAGCGCGCTCCTACAACGGTGTATTTGATAAGGGTGGGCATCGGATTTGCGTATCGTTCTGGCAGTTTGCGTGTGTCTGTTGGGGTTCAAGGTGCAGGCGGCAGTACCGCCGGTGGCGATCATCGATCGCAGCCTGTGGCCGGAGCGGCTGGAAAGCCCGGCCTTGTTCGATGTCGCTTCACGGGCCGAGATTCTCGGATTTGCCCATGCGCTATGGGCCAGTGAGCAGCTCGATGAAGAGGGGCTCAAGCAACGTCTGGGGCTGCGCTACATCGACGTCGCCTCGCTCAATCTGGTGCGTAATCGCCTGTGGGAACGGTTGCTGGTGAATTTTCGCCAGGCGCGAAAGAGCTGCACCGAGGACGCCAACTTCTGTGTCTATGCGCGCGATATGGAGCAACTGCGTCAGCGCGCCGAGGAATTCAAGATCGGCGACGACTCGTTCTACGCTGCGTGGGGTGCGCCCAGTGCCGCCTTTCACAGGCTGTATCTGGACGAACTGCTGTACAAGGCCGCGCTGTTCCCGCAGACCAGCAGCGAGATCGCCCGCTACAACTCCGATGAACTGAGCGGTGACGAGTTGCCGGACCGCACCTTCATGCTCAATTTCGAAGGCGGCCCGAGTGCCACCCATGGCGACACCGACTGGCTGGCCGACTTCATGCGCCAGCAGAACATGACCGCGACCTTCTTTGTGTTGGGCAAGCAGTTGCAGGCACGCCTGGACAGCAGTTCTGCCGGCGCCATTGCCAATGTGTACCGCCAGCAATGTGTCGGCATTCAGGGCTGGGAATATCGCTCGCACAGCCAGTGGCGCGACTGGCAGGGCTCGGTACAACGCAGTGCCGAGCTGGTCGAGCGCCTGCTGCCGGACAATGTGGTGCCGCTGTTTCGTCCGCCTTACGGGCATCGACGCGCTGACAGCGGGGAGTTTTTCCGTTCGTTGAACCTGCGAGTGTCGCTGTGGACCATCGATGCCCAGGATCAGTCGGGGCGCCTGACCTCGGCGCAGATCAGCGATCGCACACAAACCCTGATGCTGCTGTGGCGCCGGGGCACGGTGGTGTTTCACGATTCGGGTTCTCAGGCGCAATCGGCGTTGCCGCTGCTGCTGGCCAATAGCGCGCAAAGCGAGCTGACCTGGGACGACTGCCGCAACCTGTCGCGCGAACCGGAACCAGAGCCGGAACCCGAGCCCGAGCCAGAACCTGAATCGGGTGATCAGGAAGAGCTACCGCACGAGTCGCAGAGTGTGGAACCTGAGCAGGAAGATCAGCAAATACAGGCACCTGAGGCCGCGCAACCGGTGCAGCGCGTCGAGCCTGCGCAGCTGCAGGACCCGGAAGGCCAGGAGGAACCTGACGCAGTGAATTAATGAATGTAAACGTGCAGGCGTCGACCGCCAAGCGCTATTCGTCATACTGTGAAATAAACTTCAAAAAACTGTCAAAGTGCTTTTTTCTGTCATCTGTTTTGCGGTATTACCTGAGTCAGACCGCCGAAACCTGCAACACAGGTGGCGTCGCACAAGACCCACCTTGAGCCCCCGGCTCCCCTGCCTCAAGGGAAGCCACCGGCGGTCCCCCAGTGGCACGGATCTCAATGATGCCGTGTCCAGGCTTCTGAAAAGGTGAGCGAGTATGGATGACCACGGACGCAGCCCCTCCACTAACCAGCCTATCCTTTACGTGCTCGATACCAATGTATTGATCCATGATCCCAACGCATTGCTGAATTTCGAAGAACATCACGTTGCCATTCCGATGACGGTCCTGGAGGAGCTGGACAAACTCAAGGATGGCAAACACTCGGTCGCCGCCGAATGCCGCCAGGCCATTCGCCTGATCGACAAGACCCTTGGCGAGGCCTGTCCCGAAGACGTCGAGCGCGGCGTACCGATTGACCGCGGCACCGGGGTTTTCAAGGGGTATCTGTCGATCCTGATGAGCAAGCGCCAGGAGCCCACCAGCCTGCTGCCCGAGCACCTCAACGACAACATCATCATCAACCAGTTGATCGAACTGCACGCCCGTCACCCGGATCGCGACGTGGTGCTGGTCACCAAAGACATCAACATGCGCCTCAAGGCGCGCGCCTGTGGCATTGCGGCCGAAGACTACAGCACCGACCAGCTGGTCGATGACGTCTCCTTGCTGTCGCGCGGCTATCACGAACTGAGCGGCTCGTTCTGGGACCGGGTCAGCAAGGTCGATACCCGCCAGGACCACGGTCGTACCTGGCACCGTGTGCAACTGAGCGAAAACCTGCCGGCGGTACACCTCAACGAGTTCATCATCGATGAGCAGGGCTTCGTCGGCTGGATCAAGGGCGTCAAGAACGACGAACTGATCATTCTGGATATGCATCAGGAGCCGTTGCTGCACCAGGAAGCCTGGGGCCTCAAGCCTCGCGATATCCATCAGGCGCTGGCGTTGTTTGCCCTGCTGGACCCGGACATTCATCTGGTCAACCTGACCGGCGCTGCCGGTTCCGGCAAAACCATCCTGGCGCTGGCCGCCGCCATCGAACAGACCATGGTCAGCAAGCGCTACCGGCGCATCATCGCCACCCGCAGCGTGCAGGGTCTGGACCAGGAGATCGGTTTTCTGCCGGGCACCGAGGCCGAGAAGATGGAGCCGTGGCTGGGGGCTATCACCGACAACCTCGAAGCGTTGCACATGGATGATGAAAACACCCATGGCAGCGTCGACTACATCCTCAGCAAAGTGCCCTTGCAGTTCAAATCCCTCAACTACATCCGGGGCCGCAGCTTCCAGCAGAGCCTGATCCTGATCGATGAATGCCAGAACCTGACGCCGCACCAGATCAAGACCATCATCACCCGTGCCGGCGCCGGTTCCAAAGTGGTCTGCCTGGGTAACCTGGCGCAGATCGACACCCCTTACCTGTCGGCCACCAGTTCCGGGCTGACCTACCTGACGGAGCGCTTCAAGGACTTCCCCAACGGCGTGCACATCACCCTGCAAGGCGTGCCACGCTCCATCCTCGCCGAATATGCCGAAAGCCATCTGTAGCAGCTACAAGAGGTCAAGCCGCAAGCTGCAAGTCAGGCAGCTTGCGGCTTGTAGCTTGTAACTTGGCGCTGCACAATCGTGCTCCTGCAAAGGAGTAACGATTGTGCTGACTCATCTCGATTCCCAAGGCCGCGCCAATATGGTCGATGTGACCGACAAGGCCGTGACCTTCCGCGAAGCGGTGGCCCAGGCGCGGGTGCGCATGTTGCCCACCACCCTGCAAATGATTGTCGCCGGTGGCCATCCCAAGGGCGATGTGTTCGCCGTGGCGCGCATTGCCGGCATTCAGGCGGCCAAGAAAACCAGTGACCTGATTCCTCTGTGCCATCCGCTGATGCTCACCGGCGTCAAGGTCGAGCTGGTAGCCGAGGGCGAGGATGCGGTGCTGATTACCTCGCGCTGCAAGCTGTCCGGGCAGACCGGTGTTGAAATGGAAGCGCTGACCGCCGCCAGTGTCGCGGCGCTGACGATCTACGACATGTGTAAAGCGGTCGATCGCGGCATGGTCATCGAGTCGGTGCGCCTGCTGGAGAAACTCGGCGGCAAGAGTGGTCACTATCAGGCAGATGCAGGCCAGGCAGATGCAGGCGAGGGCGGACAATGAGCCTGACCGTGCAGTATTTCGCTCGCTATCGTGAGGTGCTGGGCCTGGACAGCGAACAGCTCGAAGATGTCTTTGGCAGCGTCGATGAGGTGCGTGAGCACCTGCTGAGCCGTGGCGAGGCCTGGCAAGTGCTGGCCGAAAAGGGTCTGATGTGCGCGCGCAATCAGGAACTCTGTTCGCTGGCCGAGCCGTTGCAGGACGGCGACGAAGTGGCATTCTTCCCGCCTGTGACTGGAGGTTGAGCATGAGTGTTCGAGTGCAGACGACGGCCTTCGATGCGGGTGCCGAGGTCAATGCCCTGCACGCCGCCAACCGTGGTGTGGGCGCGGTGGTCAGCTTTATCGGCTATGTGCGCGACTTCAACGACGGCCAGGAAGTGTCAGGCATGTTCCTGGAGCATTATCCGGGCATGACTGAAAAGGCCCTCGACAAGATCGTCGAGCAGGCGCGCGAACGCTGGTCGTTGCTGGGCGTCGAGGTGCTGCATCGGGTCGGGCATCTGCAGCCGGGCGAGCCGATCGTATTCGTCGGCGTCACCAGTGCGCATCGGCAGGCCGCGTTCGAGGCCTGCGAATTCATCATGGATTACCTGAAAACCCGCGCGCCGTTCTGGAAACGTGAAAATACGCCAGAGGGCCCGCGCTGGGTCGAAGGCCGCGTGAGCGACCAGCAGGCCGCCCAGCGTTGGGACACGTAAGCCTTAAGGGCGTTTACGTTCTACGGCACGCAACAGCTCGGTCGGCGGCATTTCGCAGCTGATCTTGCGGCCCAGCTTTTCTTCGATGGCCGGCAACTGGTAAGAATCGTCTTCGCCGGCAAAGCTGATCGACACGCCGTCAGCGCCGGCACGGCCGGTACGACCAATGCGGTGTACGTAGTCGTCGGGCATTTCAGGCAGGGTGAAGTTGATCACATGGCTGATGCCGTCGATGTGAATCCCGCGCCCGGCCACATCGGTGGCCACCAGCACGCGAATCTTGCCTTCGCGAAAACCTTCCAGGGTCTTGATGCGCTTGTGCTGCGGCACATCGCCCGACAGTTGGGCGGCATTGACGCCATCGCGTACCAGGCGCTCTTCGATGCGGCGCACTTCGTCCTTGCGGTTGGCAAAGACCATCACCCGTTCCCAGCCGTTGTCGGTGACCAGGTTGTACAGCAGCCTGTACTTGTCGGCCGACGCCACGGCATAGATGTGCTGCTCGACGTTGGCGTTGGCCACGCCCTGAGCCTCGATCTCGACGATGGCAGGATCGGTGGTCCATTGCTTGGCCAGGTTCATGACGTCATCGGTGAAGGTCGCCGAGAACAGCAAGGTCTGACGCTCGCCCTTGTGCGGGGTCTGGCGAATGATCGAGCGCACCTGCGGAATAAAGCCCATGTCGAGCATGCGGTCGGCTTCGTCGAGCACCATCACCTCGACCATGTCCAGATGCACCTCACCGCGCTGGTTGAAGTCCAGCAGACGGCCCGGGGTGGCGACCAGAATGTCGCAATAGCGCGCTTCAAGCTGCTTGAGCTGCTTGTCGAAGTCCATGCCACCGACAAAGCTCATGACGTTCAGGCCGGTGTAGCGCGTGAGGTCGGCGGCGTCCTTGGCGATCTGCACCACCAGCTCACGGGTCGGCGCGATGATCAGCGCACGCGGCTCGCCCATGTAGCGCTCTTTGGGCGGCGGGGTCTGCAGCAACTGGGTGATGGTCGAAATCAGAAAGGCCGCGGTCTTGCCGGTGCCGGTCTGTGCCCGGCCAATGGCATCGCGGCCCTTGAGGGTGTAGCCCAGGACGCCGGCCTGGATCGGGGTGCAATAAGGAAAGCCCAGATCGTGGATGGCGTGCATCAATGGCGCGGCAAGGTCGAAGTCATGGAAGCGGGTCTTGCCTTCCTGTGGCTCGACATTGAAGTCTTCGGGTTTCCAGGTGTCGACCGGTTTGGGCGGTCGTTCGCGGCGCGGGCGTTCGGCCCGTGGCGGCTTGGCAATGGCCACTGCCGGTGCTGGCGTGTCACCTGCTGGCTGCACGGGCAATGGCGAAGAAGAAGGCGGTATCACAGCAACAGGCTGGACGGGGAGAGCATCGCCGGTAATCACTGAAGCGGGGGTCGATGTGGTCGGAAGGGGCGCAAGCTGCTCAGCCTCGCTTTTACCGAACATCTTCTTGAGTGCTTTGAGCACGGTCATCTCGTCAATTGGTCAAGGAATGTACGCCGAGCAGTGTAAAGCAAGTTGGGTACTCGGCGTAGTGTCATCCATAGAGGGCTACAAAACCTGCGTTTCAGAGGCACCCGTTGAACCGCGGTGTTACCGCAGCTTGTCGGTCAGCCAGGTACGGATGTCGGAAATCTCTTGGGGTAACACTTGGTGGCCCATCGGGTATTCCTGCCACTGCGCGCTGACGCCCAGTGACTTGAGGTACTCATAGACCGTACGGCCCATGGCATTGAGCACCACTTCATCGTGGTAGCCATGCAGGCAATAGGCCGGAATGCGCTGCTGGCTGGCCGAAATAGTCATCTGTTCATTGAAGGTCGGTGCGTAGGTCGACAGCGCCAGCACACCACCCAGCGGGCCCTGCCAGCGGCGGTAGGCGGTGTGCAGGACCACGGCGCCACCCTGGGAAAAACCGGCTAGAAAGATCCGCGACGGATCGATGCCGCTGTCGCGCTGGGCTTCGATCAGGTCCAGTACGGTTTGCGCCGATACTTCCAGTTCTTCATGGCTGATGGCGCGCGCAGGACTCATGGCAATGATGTCGTACCAGCTGGGCATCTGATAGCCACCATTGATGGTGACGGCACGCATGGGGGCCTGGGGTAACACAAAGCGGGTGGTGGTCAATGACGTCTGCAAAGCCTGGGCGACAGGCTCGAAATCAGTGCGGTCGGCCCCCAGGCCATGCAGCCAGATGACACAGGCGTCGGCTTGGGTGGCGGGCTCGAGTATCAAAGGTTGAGTCATGATTGCTCCAGTTTGGTGCGCTAGGGTGTCGGCCGTGCATTCAATGAGTGCCGGGCCTGGCGCGGCCCATTCAAAAGTGAACGAAGATGTCGCAAGGTTACAACTTTTGCGCTTGACCTGTTGGTTTATCGAATCAGCCAGCAGTGTGGTACGCGCTTTGCTATGAAGAATGCGGAGTCAGAGCGCTCACGTCGTCCGGTAACACTATTTGGCTATCACTGGTCGGCGCAGCACGCGAATCCCAGCTACAGGATTCACGGCACGATTCATTCCGTTCAACGATACGGAAAAATCATGGGGCTTTGGTCCACGAGACGGTGGGGATGGTTTCACCAACGGACCCAACGTCGCACGACCCAAAAAAATGCCAGCACGGGTCGTTAATGCCCCACAAGGGTGCGACGTGACTAAAGCTCCCACACAACAAAGAGCAAACTGGAGGTTATGAATGAAGATGTTGAAATCCACCCTGGCGGTAGTGACCGCTTTCGCAGCACTGGGCATGACCGGTGTCGCCAATGCCGGTGCCACGCTTGACGCAGTCCAGAAAAAGGGCTTCGTTCAGTGCGGTGTCAGCGATGGTCTGCCAGGCTTCTCCGTTCCTGATGCCAAAGGCGTTATTACCGGTATCGACGCTGACGTCTGCCGCGCCGTAGCCGCCGCTGTATTCGGTGACGCCACCAAGGTCAAGTTCAGCCAGCTGAACGCCAAAGAGCGCTTCACCGCGCTGCAATCGGGCGAAATCGACGTGCTGTCGCGCAACACCACCTGGACCAGCTCGCGTGACTCGGGCATGGGCCTGACCTTCGCCGGCGTCACCTACTATGACGGCATCGGCTTCCTGGTAAACAACAAGCTGGGCGTCAAGAGCGCCAAGGAACTGGACGGCGCCACCGTGTGCATCCAGGCCGGTACGACCACCGAGCTGAACGTTTCCGACTACTTCCGCGCCAATGGCCTGAAGTACACCCCGATCACCTTCGACACCTCCGACGAAAGCGCCAAGTCGCTGGAAAGCGGCCGTTGCGACGTGCTGACCTCCGACCAGTCGCAGCTCTATGCACAACGCAGCAAGCTGGCCAATCCGAAGGATTACGTGGTACTGCCGGAAGTGATTTCCAAGGAACCACTGGGCCCGGTCGTGCGTAAAGGCGACGAAGAGTGGCTGGCCATCGTCAAGTGGACCCTGTTCGCGATGCTCAACGCCGAAGAAGCGGGCGTGACCTCCAAGAACGTCGAAGCCGAAGCCAAGGCGACCAAAAACCCTGACGTTGCCCGTATGCTCGGCGCCGACGGTGAGTACGGTAAAGACCTGAAGTTGCCGAAAGACTGGGTGGTGAAAATCGTCAAGCAGGTCGGTAACTACGGTGAAGTGTTCGAGCGCAACCTGGGCGAGACCACGCCTCTGCAGATCAAGCGCGGCCAGAACGCGCTGTGGAACAACGGCGGCATTCAGTACGCTCCTCCGATTCGCTGATTTGACCCTGCGCCCGGCCGCCTGAACAGGCCGCCGGGTGCTCTGCACCGTTCCATTTTTTCCGGGGCATTTCATGCAAAAACATATCGACGCACCCAAACAAAAGCTCACCCTGAGCGACCCCAAAGTGCGCGCCTGGCTATTCCAGATCATCACGATTGTGGCGGTGGTCTCCCTGGGCTGGTTCCTGTTCGACAACACCCAGACCAACCTTGAACATCGTGGCATCACCTCCGGTTTCGGCTTTCTCGATCGCAGTGCAGGCTTCGGTATTGCCCAGCACCTGATCGACTACACCGAAGCTGACAGTTATGCCCGAGTCTTTCTGATCGGCCTGCTCAATACGCTGCTGGTATCGTTCATCGGCATCATTCTGGCGACCCTGCTGGGTTTCAGCATCGGTATCGCCCGTTTGTCGCCCAACTGGATGGTCAACAAGCTGGCGACTGTCTACGTCGAGGTGTTCCGTAACATCCCGCCGCTGTTGCAGATCCTGTTCTGGTACTTCGCTGTCTTCCTGACCTTGCCTGGTCCACGTAATGCCCATGGCTACCTCGACATGTTTTATGTCAGCAGCCGTGGCGTGAACATGCCGCGTGCCCTGGTGGCCGAAGGCATGACGGCATTTCTGGTCAGCCTGGTGGTGGCCGTGATTGCCACCGTGCTCATGGCCCGTTGGGCCAACAAGCGTTTCGAAGAAACCGGTGTGCCGTTCCACAAGTTCTGGGCAGGGCTTGCCCTGATGCTGGTCATCCCGGCATTGAGCATCCTGATTGCCGGTGCGCCTGTGCACTGGGAAATGCCTGAACTGCGTGGTTTCAACTTCGTCGGCGGCTGGGTACTGATCCCTGAACTGCTGGCGCTGACACTGGCACTTACGGTCTACACCGCGGCGTTCATCGCCGAAATCGTGCGTTCCGGTATCAAGTCGGTCAGCCACGGCCAGACCGAAGCTGCCCGTTCACTGGGCCTGCGTCCGGGTCCGACCCTGCGCAAGGTGATCATTCCCCAGGCTCTGCGGGTGATCATTCCGCCATTGACCAGCCAATACCTGAACCTGGTGAAGAACTCTTCGCTGGCCGCCGGTATCGGTTATCCGGAAATGGTTTCGCTGTTTGCCGGCACTGTGCTCAACCAGACCGGGCAGGCGATCGAAGTCATTGCCATCACCATGAGCGTGTACCTGGCAATCAGCATCAGCATTTCCCTGTTGATGAACTGGTACAACAAGCGCATTGCGCTGATCGAGCGGTGAGGAAACGCGCATGAGTACACATACGTTCAAACCCAATCTGGCACCGCCAAAATCCACCGTGGGTGTGGTTGGCTGGATGCGCAGTAACCTGTTCTCCAGCTGGTTCAACACCGTACTGACCCTGTTCTCGTTGTATCTGGTCTGGCTGATTGTGCCACCGATCATCAACTGGGCCATTCTGGATGCGAACTGGGTCGGCACTACCCGCGCCGACTGCACCAAGGCCGGTGCGTGCTGGGTGTTCATCGAGCAGCGCTTCGGCCAGTTCATGTACGGCTACTTCCCCGGCGATCAACGCTGGCGTGTCGACCTGACCGTGATTCTGGCCATCGTCGGTATCGCGCCACTGTTCATCAAGGCGTTCGAGCGCAAGGTCGCCTACGGCCTGAGCTTTCTGGTGCTGTACCCGATCATCGCGTTCTACCTGCTGCATGGCGGCGCATTCGGTCTGACCACCGTGCCCACCAGCCAGTGGGGCGGCCTGATGCTGACCCTGGTCATCGCCACCGTCGGCATCGCCGGCGCCTTGCCGCTGGGTATCCTGCTGGCGCTGGGACGGCGTTCGAACATGCCGGCGGTGAAAGTGGTCTGCGTGACGTTCATCGAGTTCTGGCGCGGTGTTCCACTGATTACCGTACTGTTCATGTCCTCGGTCATGCTGCCGTTGTTCCTGCCTGAAGGCATGAACTTCGACAAGCTGCTGCGTGCACTGATCGGCGTGATCCTGTTCCAGTCGGCCTACATCGCCGAAGTGGTGCGCGGTGGCATGCAGGCGATTCCCAAGGGCCAGTACGAAGCTGCTGCGGCCATGGGCCTGGGCTACTGGCGCTCGATGGGCCTGGTGATTCTGCCGCAAGCCCTGAAGCTGGTGATCCCCGGTATCGTCAACACCTTCATTGCCTTGTTCAAGGACACCAGCCTGGTGATCATCATCGGTCTGTTCGACCTGCTCAACAGCGTCAAGCAGGCTGCGGCCGACCCGACCTGGCTGGGCATGGCCACCGAAGGCTATGTCTTCGCGGCCCTGGTGTTCTGGATTTTCTGTTTCGGTATGTCCCGCTACTCCATGCATCTGGAGCGCAAGCTGGACACTGGCCACAAGCGTTAGGAGTTTCGTGATGAGTGAAGCAGTCAAAAAGCCGCTGGGCGCCGAAGGCATGATCCGTCTGGAAGGTGTACACAAGTGGTACGGCCAGTTCCATGTGCTCAAGGACATCAACCTCAATGTGCGTCAGGGTGAGCGTATCGTGCTGTGCGGGCCATCGGGCTCGGGCAAATCGACCACCATCCGTTGCATCAACCGCCTGGAAGAGCACCAGCAGGGGCGCATCATTGTCGATGGCACCGAACTGACCTCCGACCTGCGGCAGATCGAAACCATCCGCCGTGAAGTGGGCATGGTGTTCCAGCACTTCAACCTGTTCCCGCACCTGACCATTCTGCAGAACTGCACCCTGGCGCCGATGTGGGTGCGCAAGATGCCGAAGAAGCAGGCCGAAGAAATCGCCATGCACTACCTTGAGCGTGTGCGCATTCCGGAGCAGGCCCACAAGTACCCAGGCCAGCTGTCCGGTGGCCAGCAGCAACGGGTGGCGATTGCCCGCGCCCTGTGCATGAAGCCCAAGATCATGCTGTTCGACGAGCCGACCTCGGCACTCGACCCGGAAATGGTCAAGGAAGTACTCGACACCATGGTCAGCCTGGCTGAAGAGGGCATGACCATGCTGTGCGTGACCCACGAAATGGGCTTCGCCCGCACCGTGGCCAACCGGGTGATCTTCATGGACAAGGGTGAAATCGTCGAACAAGCCGCACCAAACGACTTCTTCGACAACCCGCAAAGCGACCGTACCCGTCTGTTCCTCAGCCAGATCATTCATTGATCGAAGGTTGATGCAGATAAAGAAACCGGACCCTGTGTCCGGTTTTTTTATGCAGGCGTGATACCCGCCTGGCCGCAATCGCGCTGAACCTTGTAATCCTCATCCTTCTCCAACAGGATACGCGGCCCCTCCCTGCGACAGGGGCGACACCTGAGACCTGAGGATTCAATGACTGCCAAACCACCCCGCGACCCTTCACCTGCCGATGACACTTTGATCGAGACGACGGTTACCGACGCGCCGCCGCGCATCCGTACCTGGCTGTTGTTGCTGGGCCTGGTGCTGGTGGCCATCAACCTGCGTCCGGCACTGTCCAGTGTCGCGCCGCTGCTCAACGATGTGTCGCAGGCGTTGGGGCTGTCGGCGGCAAAAGCCGGTTTGCTGACCACTTTGCCGGTGCTGTGCCTGGGCCTGTTCGCACCGCTGGCACCGTGGCTGGCGCGGCGTTTTGGCAGCGAGCGGGTGGTGCTGGGTATCCTCTTTATTCTGGCGCTGGGCATTGGCTTGCGCAGCCTGTTCGGCGAGGTCGGGCTGTTTGCCGGCAGCCTGCTGGCCGGCGCCAGTATCGGCATCATCGGCGTGCTGTTGCCGGGTATCGTCAAGCGCGATTTCCCGACCCACGCCGGCGCCATGACCGGGGTCTATACCATGGCGCTGTGCCTGGGCGCTGCGCTGGCAGCCGGTGCCAGTGTGCCGCTGAGTCATGCGTTCGGTGAGCGCTGGGACGCCAGCCTGGCGTTCTGGGTGATTCCGGCATTGCTCGCTGCGCTGTTCTGGTGGCCGCAGGCACGCCAGACCCACGGTACGCAACGCAGCATCGTCAAGGTGCGCGGCCTGCTACGCGATCCGCTGGCCTGGCAAGTCACCTTGTACATGGGCTTGCAGTCATCGCTGTCGTACATCGTCTTCGGCTGGCTGCCCTCGATCCTGATCGGCCGTGGCCTGAACCCCACCGAGGCCGGCCTGTTGCTGTCCGGCTCGATCATTTGCCAGCTCATCAGTGCCTTGAGCGCCCCGTGGCTGGCGACCCGTGGCAAGGATCAACGCCTGGCAATCGTGGTGGTCATGGGCCTGACCCTGACCGGGCTGTTCGGCTGCCTGTATGCACCCATTGAAGGCTTGTGGGGCTGGGCGATCATTCTCGGTATTGGCCAGGGCGGCACGTTCAGCCTGGCGCTGGCCCTGATCGTGCTGCGCTCGGCCGACTCGCACGTGGCCTCCAACCTGTCGGGCATGGCACAAGGCATCGGCTACACCGTCGCCTCCATCGGGCCGTTCGCGGTAGGTGTGGTGCACGATGCCACGGGAACCTGGGGCCCGATCGGCTGGATTTTCGGCCTGCTGGGTCTGGGCGCCATCCTTGCCGGGCTGGGCGCCGGACGCGCCCGTCAGGTGCAGGTCCGTCACGATACGCCGTAACGCGCATGAGACCGTTGGCACACGGGCAGTTTGCCGCTTATTGTTCAGCGATACTTTTTCAGGACGTCTGCCAGCATGGATTATGAAGAGCAAAGCCAGGTCAACAGCGCATTGATCAGCCGCTTCTACGAAGCGTTCCAGCGGCTCGATGCCGAGGCCATGGCTGACTGTTACAGCGATGACGTGCTGTTCAGTGACCCGGTATTTGGCACCTTGCGCGGACAACAGGCCAAGGACATGTGGCGCATGCTCACGTCGCGGGCACAAAATTTCTCGGTGGTGTTCGACCAGGTACGCGCCGATGACCAGAGCGGCAGTGCGCACTGGGTGGCGACCTATCTGTTCAGCCAGACCGGCCGCACCGTGGTCAACGACATTCAGGCGCGTTTCGTGTTCAGGGACGGCAAGATCATCGAGCACCACGACCAGTTCGATGTGTGGCGCTGGTCGCGTCAGGCACTGGGCACCAAGGGCCTGCTACTGGGCTGGACACCGCTGGTGCAAAACGCCATTCGTGCCCAGGCGCATAAAGGCCTCAAGGCATTCGGTGAGAAGCGGCGTGGCTGAGGTTCAAGCGAGCGATACGCTGCAAAAGCCCTGGTTCGTTTATCTGGTACGGGCGGCCAACGGCTCGCTGTACTGCGGCATCAGCGACAACCCGCAACGACGGTTTGCCGCCCACCAGAGCGGCAAGGGTGCGCGCTACTTTCACGCAAGCCCTGCCGTGGCGCTGGTGTATGTGGAGGCGTGGCCAAGCAAAGGCGAGGCCTTGCGTCATGAGCGGCTGATCAAGAAGTTGCGCAAGAGTGCCAAGGAGGCGTTGGCCGCTTCTGCCGGTGATTCGCGACACAAAGAATAATCCCGAGAGTTTGTCCACGTAAGGAGCCAAGCATGTCCGAGCTGATCCTGCACCATTACCCGGCCTCGCCATTCGCCGAAAAAGCCCGCTTGATGCTGGGCTATAAAGGCCTGTCATGGCGTTCGGTGTTCATTCCTGCCGTGATGCCCAAACCCGATCTCACGGCACTGACCGGCGGCTACCGCAAGACGCCGGTGCTGCAAGTGGGCGCGGACATCTATTGCGACACCGCCCTGATCGCCCGGCGGCTGGAGCAGGAAAAGGCCTCGCCGGCGTTCTACCCCGCAGGCCAGGAATTCACCGTCGCCGCGCTGGCGGCCTGGGCAGATGTGAACCTGTTTCAGCATGCGGTCAGTCAGGTGTTTCAGCCTGAGTCCATGGCGCTGCGTTTTTCCAGATTGCCCCCGCAAGCGGTCGAAGCCTTCAAGGCTGACCGTGCCGCCCTGTTTGCCGGTGGCTCGGCATCGCGGCTGCCACTTGCGCAAGCCTTGCATCAGTGGCCGACCTTCATGTCACGCCTGGAGCAACAGCTGGAGCGCAATGGCGATTACCTGTTCGGCGAGCCATCGATTGCCGATTTTTCCGTGGCCCATCCGCTGTGGTTCCTGCGCCAGACACCGATTACCGCGCCGGCCGTGGACGAGTATCCGGCCGTGGCGGCCTGGCTCAAGCGCGTCGAAGGCTTCGGGCATGGCGCTTTCAGCGCGATGAGCGCTGAAGAGGCTATCGAAGTCGCTGCTAATACCACCCCGATTGAAGTGCCGAAGGAAGTCTTCACTGACCCTAACGGCTTCAAGCCGGGTGATCAGGTGGTGATCTCGGCCATCGATTACGGCGTTGATGGTGTGGAAGGGGAGTTGCTGTTCGCGGGCCGTGAAGAACTGATTCTGCGCCGCGAAGACCCTCGCGCCGGGGTCGTGCATGTGCACTTCCCGCGGCTGGGGTTCAGGATCGAGAAGCGCTAGTTATTTCAGCGCCGCTTCGATCTGCTCCGGCGCAAAATCGCGCAGCAAGGTGCCATTGACATCCAGCATCGGAATGCCGCGTCCACCCAGCGCTTCGTAGGCCTTGCGGCCTTCGACGCTGGTGTCGATGTCGTATTCGCTGAACGCAATGCCCTTGCTGTCCAGAAAGCGCCGCGCCTGCTTGCAGTAGCCGCACCAGTCGGTCGAGTACATCACCACCCGCGCCTGGCTATAGCGCTGTGCCTGCTCTGGCGGGGGCGGGTTGATGAAGTGCTCGATCCTGCCCCAGTTCTGATAGATCACCACCACCAGCAGGATCAGCGCGACTTTCTTGAGGGTCCGTTGCAGCATCGGCTCAGCGTCGTTTCAACTGGTCGGTAAGCTGGGTCGGCAAGCCCTTGATGATCAGCGTGCCGGCGGCTTCGTCGTACTCGACCTTGTCGCCCAGCAGGTGGGCTTCAAAGCTGATCGACAGGCCTTCGGCGCGGCCGGTGAAGCGGCGGAACTGGCTCAGTGTGCGTTTGTCGGCTGGAATCTCCGGCGACAGGCCATAGTCCTTGTTGCGGATATGGTCGTAGAAGGCCTTTGGCCGCTCTTCATCGATCAGTTCGGACAACTCGTCCAGCGCAATGGGCTCGCCCAGTTTGCTCTGGCTGGTGGCGTAGCTGACCAGCGCCTTGGTCTTTTCGCGGGTGGCTTCTTCGGGCAGGTCTTCGCTTTCGACAAAATCACTGAAGGCCTTGAGCAGGGTACGGGTTTCGCCAGGGCCGTCGACGCCTTCCTGGCAGCCGATGAAGTCGCGGAAATACTCCGAGACCTTCTTGCCGTTCTTGCCCTTGATGAACGAGATGTATTGCTTGGACTGCTTGTTGTTCTGCCACTCGGAAATGTTGATGCGCGCCGCCAGGTGCAACTGGCCCAGATCCAGGTGCCGCGAAGGCGTCACGTCGAGTGACTCGGTCACCGCCACGCCTTCGCTGTGGTGCAGCAGGGCGATGGCCAGGTACTCGGTCATGCCTTGCTGATAGTGGGCGAACAGCACATGACCGCCTACAGACAGGTTGGACTCTTCCATCAGCTTTTGCAGGTGCTCGACAGCGGTGCGGGTGAAGGCTGTGAAGTCCTTGCTGGTCTCCAGGTACTCTTTCAGCCAGCCGCTGAATGGGTAAGCGCCCGACTCGCTATGAAACAGCCCCCAGGCTTTGCCCTGTTTGGCGTTATAGCTTTCATTGAGGTCGGCCAGCAGGTTTTCGATGGCCGCCGACTCGGCCAGTTCGCTGTCGCGTGCGTGCAGCACTGCAGGCGTGCCGTCGGGTTTCTTGTCGATCAGGTGGACGATGCAATGACGGATCGGCATGGATTTCTCGGCTCGGAAAAGTGAAGAGCGGTGCGGCTCGTGGCAAGGCGGCCAGTGTACCGCAGGGTCGCGATAAATGGCCGATGTGGCTGTTTTTCGTCCAATCGGGGGTTTTGAATCGATTTTTTTGCTTCAAAGGCCGCAAAACCTGACCAAAAGGATAGCCAGAGGCGGATATTTGCCCGGCTCTGTGCTAGTTTTGCGCGGTCTTGCGCACTCCAGCGCGTCAGGCATGCAGTTTGTGCGCGTGCTGGCGAACCAAATCATGGTTTCAGTATCTACAACTTCGCGATTGATCGTGGCTGCCAATGGCCGACGTTGCACTCTGCAATCCATATGAATTTTATAGGGAAGGAACACTACATGGCTCTTACCAAAGACCAGTTGATCGCCGATATCGCAGAAGCTATCGACGCGCCAAAAACCACCGCGCGTAGCGCTCTGGAGCAGTTGGGCCAGATCGTTGCTGATCAACTGGAAAACGGTGCTGAAATCACTCTGCCAGGTATTGGCAAGCTGAAAGTCACCGAGCGTCCAGCTCGTACCGGCCGCAACCCTTCGACTGGCGCTGCCATCGAAATCGCTGCCAAGAAAGTGGTCAAGTTCGTTCCAGCCAAAGTGCTGACCGACTCGATCAACAAGTAAGCTCACGCTTGCTGTTGAAAGCCGTGCACGGGGTTACCCGGCACGGTTTTTTTGTGGGCGCGATATGGCCTTGCGATCAGGCTGTCGCCCAGCGCTGCGCTCGCCATGTGGCCTGCTCGGCCGCATCGTGAAAGGTCCAGGCGACGAAGCGGCTCTGCTTCTGTCCCTGGCCCATTTCCACGACCCGCACCTCGAAGGCGCCGATCTTTTTCAGGCGGTGCTGAATCTCCGGCAGGTTCGCGGCCTTGGACACCAGGGTGCTGAACCACAGCACTTGTTCAGGGATTTGCGCGCTTTCATCGATCAGACGAGTGACAAAGCCGATCTCGCCGCCTTCGCACCATAACTCCTGAGCCTGACCGCCAAAGTTGAGCACCGGCAGCTTGCGCTTCGGGTCAGCCTTGCCCAGTGCCCGCCATTTGCGCTGGCTGCCGCGCGTGGCTTCCTCCAGAGAGGCGTGGAAGGGCGGGTTGCACAGGCTCAGGTCAAAGCGCTCGCTGCTGTCGAGCAGGCCGTGGAGGATGTGCTGGCGGTTACTCTGCTGGCGCAGGCTGATGGCTTTGCCCAGGCCGTTGGCCTTGACGATAGTGTTGGCGGCGGCCAGCGCCTTGGCGTCGATCTCCGAGCCTGCGAAGTGCCAGCCGTAGTCGGCATGCCCCAGCAGCGGATAGATGCAGTTGGCGCCGGTGCCGACATCCAGCACTTTTACGGCGGCGCCCCGCGGGATCACCTGCTGGTTATGTTCGGCCAGCAGGTCGGCGAGAAAGTGCAGGTAGTCGGCGCGCCCGGGAATCGGTGGGCACAGGTAATCGGCGGGAATGTCCCAGTGGGCAATGCGGTACTGCGCCTTGAGCAGCGCGCGGTTGAACACCCGCACCGCTGCCGGGTTGGCAAAGTCGATGCTCTGCTTGCCATAGGGATTGAGAATGACGAACTCGCCCAGCTCCGGGCTGCTCTTGATCAGCGCCGGAAAATCGTAACGGCCCTGATGACGGTTACGCGGGTGCAACGTGGCCTTTACCGGCGGCGCAGCAGGCTTGGCCTGGCGCTGGTGCTTTTCGCGTTTAGGCTTTTTACGTGGAGGCTTCGGGGTATCGGTCATGGGCCGTATCCTTTGACACTGCGCGGTCCTACAGCAAACAAAATAACCGGTAGGAGCGCGCTTGCCCGCGATTGAGTGCGAAGCGCTCACAGAAATCTGTAAAGCGCTGAGATTTTACGACTGCTAGCGCAGCCGGTCGCGGGCAAGCGCGCTCCTGCAGTTGCTGTATGACAGCAGGAGTGCGTGCATAAAAAAGCCAGCCCGCGAACGGACTGGCTGTTTGCACCAGCGCCTTACAGGCTGCTGATACGGGCGTGCTGCTCGGCCAGCTTGCTCAAGGCTTGTTCAGCCTCGGCCAGTTTGGCGCGTTCTTTCTCGATGACTTCGGCAGGTGCCTTGTCGACGAAGGCGGCGTTGGACAGCTTGCCGCCCACGCGCTGCACTTCACCTTGCAGGCGCTGGATTTCCTTGTCCAGGCGCGCCAGTTCCGCACCCTTGTCGATCAGGCCGGCCATCGGCACCAGCACCTGCATCTCGCCGACCAGGCCGGTGGCCGACAGCGGTGCTTCGGCGCCTGCGGCCAGGACGGTGATCGATTCGAGCTTGGCCAGCTTCTTCAGCAGGTGCTCGTTGTCACCCAAACGGCGTACGTCTTCGGCGTTGGCGTTGTTGAGGAACAGTTGCAGTGGCTTGCCAGGGCCGATGTTCATTTCGCCACGGATGTTGCGCACCGCCAGCATCAGGCCCTTGAGCCACTCGATGTCGCCTTCGGCGGCTTCATCGATGCGTGTTTCGTTAGCCACTGGCCACGGTTGCAGCATGATGGTCTTGCCTTGCGCACCGACCAGCGGCGCCAGGCGCTGCCAGATTTCTTCGGTGATGAACGGCATGAACGGATGCGCCAGACGCAGCGCGACTTCCAGCACGCGCACCAGGGTGCGGCGGGTGCCGCGCTGGCGCTCGACCGGCGCGTTCTCGTCCCACAGCACTGGCTTGGACAACTCCAGGTACCAGTCGCAATACTGGTTCCAGATGAACTCGTACAGCGCCTGTGCTGCCAGGTCGAAGCGGAACTGATCCAGTTGGCGGGTCACTTCGGCTTCGGTGCGTTGCAGTTGCGAGATGATCCAGCGGTCCGGCAGCGACAGCTCGAAGGCCTCGCCGTTCTGGCCGCAGTCTTCGCCCTTGTCCAGCACATAGCGCGCCGCGTTCCAGATCTTGTTGCAGAAGTTGCGGTAGCCTTCGACGCGGCCCATGTCGAACTTGATGTCACGGCCGGTCGAGGCCAGCGAACAGAAGGTGAAGCGCAGGGCGTCGGTGCCATAGCTGGCGATACCGTCCGCGAACTCCTGGCGGGTCTGCTTCTCGATCTTCTTGGCCAGTTGCGGCTGCATCAGGCCGCTGGTGCGTTTCTCTACCAGTGTTTCCAGGTCGATACCGTCGACGATGTCCAGCGGGTCCAGAACGTTGCCCTTGGACTTGGACATCTTCTGGCCCTGGCCGTCGCGCACCAGACCGTGCACATAGACGGTCTTGAACGGGACCTGAGCGGTGCCGTCGTCATTCTTCACCAAATGCATGGTGAGCATGATCATCCGCGCGACCCAGAAGAAGATGATGTCGAAGCCGGTGACCAGCACGTCGGTGGAGTGGAAGGTCTTCAGTGCTTCGGTCTTTTCCGGCCAGCCGAGGGTCGAGAAGGTCCACAGGCCCGAGCTGAACCAGGTGTCGAGCACGTCGTTGTCCTGATGCAGCACCACATCGCTGCCCAGGTTGTTCTTCGCACGCACCTCGGCTTCGTCGCGGCCTACATAGACCTTGCCCGACTCGTCGTACCAGGCCGGAATGCGGTGGCCCCACCACAGCTGACGGCTGATGCACCAGTCCTGAATGTCGCGCATCCACGAGAAGTACATGTTCTCGTACTGCTTGGGCACGAACTGGATGCGGCCATCTTCGACGGCGGCAATGGCAGGCTCGGCCAGCGGCTTGGTGGAGACGTACCACTGGTCGGTCAGCCATGGCTCGATAACGGTGCCGGAGCGGTCGCCTTTCGGTACTTTCAGGGCATGGTCGTCAACGCTGACCAGCAGGCCGGCGGCGTCGAACGCGGCAACGATCTGCTTGCGGGCCTCGAAGCGGTCCAGGCCTGCGTAGTGCGCAGGCAACTGAGCATCAAGGCTGTCATTCAGCGTGCCGTCGAGGTTGAACACCTGGGCGGTGCCCAGTACGGCGGCGTTCTTGTCGAAGATGTTGATCAGCGGCAGGTTGTGGCGCTTGCCGACTTCATAGTCGTTGAAGTCGTGAGCCGGAGTGATTTTCACGCAGCCGGTGCCGAACTCGGGGTCGCAGTAGTCATCGGCGATGATCGGAATGCGGCGACCGATCAGTGGCAGTTCGACGAACTTGCCGATCAGGGCCTTGTAGCGCTCGTCTTGCGGGTTAACGGCGACGGCCGAGTCACCGAGCATGGTTTCCGGGCGCGTGGTCGCGACCACCAGGAAGTCCTTGCCCTCGGCGGTGGTGGCACCGTCAGCCAGCGGGTAGCGCAGGTTCCACAGAAAGCCCTTCTCGTCGTGGTTTTCAACTTCCAGGTCGGAGATGGCCGTGTGCAGCTTGGTGTCCCAGTTGACCAGGCGCTTGCCGCGATAGATCAGGCCGTCTTCGTACAGGCGTACGAAGGCTTCCTTGACCGATTCGGACAGGCCGTCGTCCATGGTGAAGCGCTCGCGGGTCCAGTCTACCGACGAACCCAGGCGGCGAATCTGGCGGCTGATGTTGCCGCCAGACTCGGCTTTCCATTCCCAGATCTTGTCGAGAAATTTTTCGCGACCCAGCTCGTGGCGGTTCTGACCCTGGGCTTCAAGGCGACGCTCGACCAGCATCTGGGTGGCGATACCGGCGTGGTCGGTACCGGGTTGCCACAGGGTATTGCGGCCTTGCATACGGCGGAAACGGATCAGGGCGTCCATGATCGCGTTGTTGAAGCCGTGACCCATGTGCAGGCTGCCGGTCACGTTCGGCGGCGGGATCATGATGGTGTACGAGTCACCAGCCCCTTGCGGAGCGAAATAGTTCTCGGACTCCCAGGTCTGGTACCAGGAAGTTTCGATGGCGTGCGGCTGGTAAGTCTTGTCCATGCGCGGCGGGAACCTGTGGCATTGATTCGGAAACCGGCAAGTATAGACCCGCAGGGTAGCGGCAAGCCATAAGCGGCAAGCTGCAAGTTAAAAGCGGTGATAGGGGGCAGGCGTCCAGACGGCGTTTCAAGCCTGTAGCTTGAGGCTTATAACTTGGGGCTTGAGGCTGCGAGAAGTCTTTCGAGCCGCGCTTCAAGTCGCCGTTTGATCTCGGTCTCGATGTGCGGTGCAAAGTCGTTGATCACATCCTGCATGATCAACTGCGCGGCAGAGCGCAGTTCGGTGTCCAGATGAAGCAGCGTGTCGACACTGGGTGCGCCAGGCTTGGCCTGTGACGGCTCGGCGGCAGGCGGCGCAACGTGCAAGACGGCAGGGGATGTCTCGGCAGGTTGCTGCGTGACCCGGTCAGACAGCATCGGAATCTGCGCATCGCGGTGCACCGTGTCGGTCAGCAGCGGCGGTTGCAGGTTTTCATCTTCCAGCAGCTTGCGAATCGATTCGAGGTCGTTCAGCAGGTGCGCGGATTCAGCTTTTTTTGAAGTATCCATCGTGAACTCAAAGGCGCTGTAGTCGGTGATCTTGCGGAGCATAGCCCTGTTTGCGGTATTCCCGGAAGCTCTCGCGCGCGGCCAGGCGAATCTGCGGGTCTTCGGTAACGACCTCGGCGACACGGGCAAAACGCGTGAAAAAAGGCGCGATGCGCAAGTCCAGGTTGACCAGCAAATCCTGGTGCGCGCCGGGGTCATCGCCCAGGCCCAATACCACTGGCGCCAGCTCATCGCTTTCGGCGTCGCCATGCGGCACGAAGCTTTCGCCCTTGAAGCGCCACAGCCTGGCATCGAGGTCGGCACGCTGGGCGGCGTCGCTGCAATGCAGGTAAACCCGGTGGCCGAGGCGCCAGGCTTTTTCGGTGAGCTTGCAGGCAAAGTCCAGCCGCGCCTCAAGGGACGGGCTGGGCAATATATAGAAGTCGATCTGGGTCATAGTCGGTTCACAGCGCTGCGCCTGGCCACCAGGCCAGGCGCAGCAGGCGGTCAGGCTCCGGCGCGATCGAGCAGGTATTGGGTCAGCAATGGCACTGGACGGCCAGTGGCGCCCTTGTCCTTGCCGCCGCTGAGCCATGCGGTGCCGGCGATGTCCAGGTGCGCCCAGTCATAGGCCTTGGTGAAGCGCGACAGGAAGCACGCCGCCGTGATGGTGCCGCCTTTGGGGCCACCGATGTTGGCGATGTCGGCGAACGGGCTGTCCAGTTGTTCCTGGTACTCGTCGAACAGCGGCAGTTGCCAGGCGCGGTCGTCGGCCTGCTTGCCGGCGTCGAGCAACTGGTTGATCAGCGCATCGTTGTTGCCCAGCAGGCCCGACGTGTGGGCGCCCAGGGCGACGACACAGGCGCCGGTCAGGGTGGCGATATCGATGACGGCCTGCGGCTTGAAGCGCTCGGCGTAGGTCAGCGCATCGCACAGCACCAGACGGCCTTCGGCGTCGGTGTTGAGGATTTCGACGGTCAGGCCGTTCATGGTGGTGACGATGTCGCCCGGACGGGTCGCGGTGCCGCTTGGCATGTTCTCGGCGGCGGCGACGATGCACACCAGGTTGATCGGCAGTTGCAGTTCAAGCACGGCGCGCAGGGTGCCGAACACGCTGGCAGCGCCGCACATGTCGAACTTCATTTCGTCCATCGCAGCCGCCGGCTTGATGCTGATGCCGCCGGTATCAAAGGTGATGCCCTTGCCGACCAGCACATACGGCTTTTCACTCTTTTTGCCGCCCTGATAATTCATCACGATCAGGCGCGGTGGCTGGGCGCTGCCCTGGGCCACGGCCAGGAACGAGCCCATGCCCAGTTCCTTGAGTTTTTTCTCGTCGTGAACCTCGACCTTGAGGTTCTTGTACGCCTTGCCCAGCGCCTTGGCCTGTTCGCCCAGGTACGTCGGGTGGCAGATGTTCGGCGGCAGGTTGCCCAGGTCGCGGGTCAGGGCCATGCCGGTGGCGATGCCACGCGCATGGGTGACGGCGCTTTCGACTTCGGCGGTGCTGGCCTTGGCGGTCAGCAGGGTGATTTTCTTCAGGGTCAGGGCTGGCGCCTTGGTGCTTTTGAACTGGTCGAAGACATATTCGCCGTCGAGCAGGGTTTCGGCCAGCAAGCGGGTCTTGCCATAGGTTTCACGCTGCTTGACCCGCACCTCGTCCAGCGCGAGTGCCGCATCGCTGCCGCCCAGGCCCTTGAGGGTCGACAAAACGCCACTGATGACTTTCTTGAATTGACGGTCCGACAGCTCTTCATCCTTGCCCACGCCCACCAGCAGCACGCGCTCGGCCTTGAGGTTGGGCAGGTTGTGCAGCAGCAGGCTCTGGCCGACCTTGCCGGCCAGGTCGCCACGCTTGAGCAACGCAGTCAGGGCGCCGCCGCTCAGTGTATCGACACTCTTGGCGGCTGCTCCCAGCACCCGACCTTCGCCGACGGCGAGGATCAGGGTGGCGGTTTTCAAGGTTTCTGGGCTAACGCTTTTAACAACCAATTCCATGTCGGGTCCCCGAATGACTGTGAGCTTTGCAAAGCAATAAATGAACAATGAACGCGCGGCAAGGCCGGGCGGGCTTGAAGTCGACCCGCAGTTTGACCCTGTGCGGCAATCGCTGACAACCCCGATTGACCGCTGTAGGACATGGATGTGAGAACTATCCGGGTCGCGCAGTGACATAAGGAGTCAATCACAGGATAATGCCGCATCTTTTTCGCCTGTACCGTGGCTCGTCTTTTTCCTTGTCCGGCTGGTTGTGCCTGGCAAACCTGGAGTGTCTGGTTTGATTGTCTTTCGTTATCTGTCCCGGGAAGTGCTGGTCACATTGAGTGCGGTGAGTGCCGTGCTGCTGGTCATCATCATGAGCGGACGCTTCATCAAGTACCTGGCCCAGGCGGCCTCTGGTGCGCTTGACCCAGGCGTCCTGTTCCTGATCATGGGCTTTCGCCTGCCAGGCTTTCTGCAACTGATCCTGCCGTTGGGGCTGTTTCTCGGCATCCTTCTGGCTTATGGCCGGCTGTACCTTGAAAGCGAGATGACCGTGCTGGCGGCCACCGGTATGAGCCAGCAGCGTCTGCTGGCCATCACCCTGGCGCCGGCGGCACTGGTTGCGCTGCTGGTGGCCTGGCTGAGCTTCAGCCTGGCGCCCCAGGGCGCTGCGCAGTTCTCGGTGCTGATCAACAAGCAAGACTCGCTGACCGAGTTCGACACCCTGGTGCCCGGACGCTTCCAGTCGCTGCGTGATGGCACCCGGGTGACCTACACCCAGGAGTTGTCCGAAGACCGCACCCAACTGGGCAGCATCTTCATTTCCGAGCGGCGCCTGGCCAGCGACAAGGGCAAGGACAGCGGCATCACCGTGCTGGTCGCCGAGAAAGGCCGCCAGGAAGTACGCCCCGACGGCAGCCGTTTCCTGGTGCTTGAAAATGGCTACCGCTATGACGGCAATCCCGGCGAGGCCAATTACCGCGCCATTCAGTACGACACCTACGGTGCGTTGTTGCCCAAGCCCGAGATCAGCGCCGAAGTCACCGAGCGTGACGCGATTCCGACCTCCGAGCTGTTCGGCAATGACACGCCGCGCTACCAGGCCGAGCTGCACTGGCGGCTGTCGCTGCCGATTCTGGTGTTCATCGTGACCCTGATGGCTGTTCCCCTGTCGCGGGTCAACCCTCGTCAGGGCCGCTACCTGAAACTCTTGCCGGCGATTCTTCTGTACATGGCTTACCTGACAATTCTGATTGCCGTGCGCGGCGCGCTGGAGAAGGGCAAGCTGCCCATGGCGCTGGGCATGTGGTGGGTTCACGCCTTGTTCCTGTTGATCGGTCTGGGCCTGTTGTACTGGGAGCCGTTGCGCTTGAAGCTGGCCGGTCGCCGCACCGCAGTGGAGGTGGCTCATGGGAAGGCTTGATCGGTACATCGGCAAGAGCGTCTTCCTGGCGATTCTTGCCGTACTCGGCATCATTCTCGGGCTGGCCTCGCTGTTTGCCCTGATCGATGAGATGGGCGATATCAGCGATAACTACACCTTGCTGGACGCTGGCGCCTTCGTGCTGCTCACCGCTCCGCGACGGGTCTATGAAATGCTGCCGATGGCTGCCTTGATCGGCTGTCTGATCGGTCTGGGCAGCCTGGCCAGCAGCAGCGAACTGACCATTATGCGTGCTGCCGGCGTGTCCATCGGGCGTATCGTCTGGGCGGTCATGAAACCGATGCTGGTGCTGATGCTGGTTGGCGTGCTGGTCGGTGAATACGTAGCGCCGGCGGCCGAAAACAAAGGCCAGGCCGATCGCTCGCTGGCCCAGGGCACGGGTGATTCGCAAAGCGCCAAGCATGGCCTGTGGCACCGCCAGGGCGAAGAATTCATCCACATCAACAGTGTGCAGCCCAATGGCCTGATGTATGGCGTGACCCGTTATCGCTTCGACGAGCAGCGCCACATGCTGACCTCAAGCTTTGCCCGCCAGGCCAATTACCAGCAGGATTACTGGGAGCTCAGCGACGTCACGACCACGCATTTCCGCAATGGCCAGACCGACATCGTCAAGACCCCGACCGAGCGTTGGGAAGTCACGCTCAGCCCGCAATTGCTCAGCACGGTGATCATGCCGCCAGAGTCGCTGTCGATCACCGGGCTCTGGAGCTACGCGCATTATCTGGCCGACCAGGGCCTGAACAATGGCCGTTACTGGTTGGCGTTCTGGACCAAGGTGCTGCAGCCGCTGGTGACCGTGGCGCTGGTGCTGATGGCGATCTCGTTCATCTTTGGTCCGCTGCGTTCGGTAACCCTGGGCCAGCGCGTGTTCACTGGCGTGCTGGTGGGCTTTATCTTCCGTATCGCCCAAGACCTGCTCGGCCCGTCGAGCCTGGTGTTCGGCTTCTCGCCGCTGTTCGCGGTGCTGGTGCCGGCCGGTATCTGCGCCGTGGCCGGCGTGCTGCTGCTACGCAGGGCAGGGTAGGGCTTCGCGCCCGCCGCTCAGCCACGTTTGGGCAAATGCACCAGCACGCTATTTGAATAGATATCGTGCCAGGTGCGGCCCTGCGGGTCGTACAGGCTCCAGAAAAAACCTGCCCCAAAACACAGTCCCGAAGCGATGGCGACCATGAAGCGCAGCAGTGCCTGGGTCAGGCTGAGGGCGCTGCCGTCGGCGTTTTGCACACGCACCCCCCAAGCCTGCATGCCCAGCGTCTGGCCGTTGCGGGTCCAGAACCAGGCGTAAAAGGCGAAGGCGCTCAGCAACAGCAGGGTCGACAGCAGCGGGTCACCGTCCATGGCGCCGGACTCGCTCAGCTGGCGCAGGCGTGCCTGGCCCACAAAAACCATCCAGATCAGTTTGTAGATAAAGGCGGTGACGATCAGCAGGGCCAGGCACAGCAGCAGGTCATAGCTGGCCGCCGCGAGGCGCCGGATCAGGCTGGCGCGGGCAAATGTGCCTTGCGGCTGGAGCAAGCGTGCAGGCATGGCTGGACCTCGCAGGGAGAAACGAAACAGCGCCCACAAAAAAGCCCCTGATAAATCAATATCAGGGGCTTTTGACGATCAGACTGAGGCTTAGGCTTCAGCTTGAACTTCGTCAGCCTGCAAGCCTTTCTGGCCTTGCACAGCGATGAAGGTCACTTTCTGGCCTTCTTTCAGGCTCTTGAAGCCGTTGCCCTGAATCGCGCGGAAATGCACGAACAGATCCGGACCGCTTTCTGGAGTGATAAAACCAAAACCTTTTTCGTCGTTGAACCACTTGACGGTACCGCTCTGACGTGTAGACATGTTCTTATTTCCTTGACGCTTGAATTTAATGACAGACTCTTTCTGACCTGTAAATGAGGCGAAAGAATACTGGGGCTGGTTGCAGGAAGTAAGAAACGTAGAGCGGGTTGTAGCGATACTTAAAGCTACTGCCCAGGTCCCGATTCAGCGACCTTTGCAAACACAGTTCGAGAACTCTACGCCAACTCTCGTTACAAAAACAAGCCCCGCAGAGTCCCCTATTTCAAAGGGCTGCAGCAATGCCCAAGGATTGTTCACTGCCCAAAGGTTTGCGCCGCATCCGGCCCGCTTTTGCACTTTGTCAGTGCACTCTCAAGGCCGGGGTTTTTTCCATAGGCGGAATATTGGCGTCGGTATTCAGCCCCTGAAGTAACGCTGTGCCACGAAAGGCATTTTGCTGATGCGCAATGGAACTTTCTTGCCTCTGACCAGCGCGAAAACCTCGCTGTCCAGCGCGCTGAAGCCGCTCTCTACATAACCCATTGCCAAGGGGCCGCCCAGGCTTGGGCCGAAGCCGCCGCTGCTGACCAGGCCAATGGTGCGGTCCTGGTCATCGACGATCAAAGCCCCTTCGCGCACTGGTGTTCTTTCTTGCGGCAACAGGCCGACACGCTTGCGATCCGTGCCGTTTTGCTGCTGGGCGAAGATCTGCTCGGCCCCCGGAAAACCACCTGCACGAGCGCCATCGACTCTGCGCGCCTTGGAAATGGCCCACAGCAGGCTGGCTTCGACAGGAGAAGTGTCACTATTCATGTCATGGCCATACAGGCACAGGCCCGCTTCAAGGCGCAGCGAGTCGCGCGCGCCCAGACCGATTGCTTCAACTTCAGGCTCCGCCAGCAGGCGACGCGCCAGGGCATCGGCTTCGGCTGCCGGTACAGAGATCTCGAAGCCGTCTTCACCGGTGTAGCCGGAGCGGCTGACAAAGCAGTCGCTGCCCAGAATCGACACGCGGGTGAACTGCATGAACGTCATGCCGGCCACGCTCGGTGCCAGTCGGGCCAATACCGCCGCTGCCTGCGGGCCTTGCAGGGCGAGCAGGGCGCGTTCTTCGAACAGCGACTCGATCTTGCACTGGCCGGCCAGGTGCTCGCACAAATGCGCCAGGTCCTGTTCCTTGCAGGCGGCGTTGACCACCAGCAGCCATTGTTCGTCAGCGATCCGGGCAACCATCAGGTCGTCGAGAATGCCGCCCTGGTCATTGGTGAACAGCGCATAGCGCTGCATGCCGACCGGCAGGTCGATGATGTCTACCGGCACCAGGGTTTCCAGCGCACGGGCAGCGTCCGGGCCGCTGAGCATGATCTGGCCCATGTGCGAGACATCGAACAGGCCGGCCTGGGCGCGGGTGTGCAAGTGTTCCTTCATGACCCCGAGCGGGTATTGCACGGGCATCTCGTAACCGGCAAAAGGCACCATCCTGGCACCCAGCTCGCGGTGCAGGGCGTGCAACGGGGTGACCTGCAGGGATTCGTCAGACATGCTGATAACTCTCGATGGATGGGCAGGCGCAAACCAGGTTGCGGTCGCCGTAAACGTTGTCGACGCGACCCACTGGTGGCCAGTATTTGCCCTCGACCAACGAGGCTACCGGGTACACCGCCTGTTCGCGGCTGTACGGGTGCTCCCAGGCACCGGCCAGTTCGGCGGCAGTGTGCGGGGCGTTTTTCAGCGGGTTATCGTCCTTGTGCAGCGTGCCGTTTTCCACCGCGCGAATCTCTTCGCGAATGGTGATCATGGCCTCGCAGAAGCGGTCGAGTTCTTCCTTGGCTTCGCTTTCGGTCGGTTCGATCATCAGCGTGCCGGCCACCGGGAACGACATGGTCGGCGCGTGGAAGCCGAAGTCGATCAGACGCTTGGCCACATCGTCGACGGTGATGCCGCTGCTGTCCTTGAGCGGACGCAGGTCGAGAATGCACTCGTGCGCCACCAGGCCGTTGCTGCCGCTGTACAGCACCGGGTAGTGCTCTTCAAGACGACGGGCAATGTAGTTGGCATTGAGGATGGCGATCTGCGAAGCGCGCTTGAGGCCTTCGCCGCCCATCATGCGGATGTACATCCAGGTGATCGGCAAAATGCTCGCGCTGCCGAAGGGGGCTGCGCATACCGCGCCTTCCTGGCGCTGCATGTTGCGATGGCCGGGCAGGAACGGCGCCAGGTGCGATTTGACCCCGATCGGGCCAACGCCCGGGCCGCCGCCGCCGTGCGGAATGCAGAAGGTCTTGTGCAGGTTCAGGTGCGACACGTCGCCGCCGAACTTGCCCGGCGCACACAGGCCGACCATGGCGTTCATGTTGGCGCCGTCGATGTACACCTGGCCGCCGTTGTCGTGAACGATGGCGCAGATTTCGCGGATGCCTTCCTCGAACACGCCATGGGTCGACGGGTAGGTGATCATCAGCGCGGCCAGCTGCTCGCGGTGCTGCAACGCCTTGGCGCGCAGGTCTTCGATGTCGACGTTACCGCGTGCGTCGCAGGCGGTGACCACCACGCGCATGCCAGCCATTTGTGCGGTGGCCGGGTTGGTGCCGTGTGCCGAAGACGGGATCAGGCACACATCGCGGTGCTCGTCGCCACGGCTCTGGTGGTAGGCACGAATCGCCAGCAGGCCGGCGTATTCGCCCTGCGAGCCGGCGTTGGGTTGCAGCGACACGGCGTCGTAGCCGGTGGCGGCGCAGAGCATCGCTTCCAGTTCGTCGGTCAGCAACTGGTAGCCAGCGCTTTGCTCGGCCGGGGCAAACGGGTGCAGGTTGCCGAATTCAGCCCAGGTCACCGGGATCATTTCGCTGGCGGCGTTGAGCTTCATGGTGCACGAGCCCAGCGGGATCATGCTGCGGTCCAGTGCCAGGTCCTTGTCGGCCAGCTTGCGCAGGTAGCGCATCAGCTCGGTTTCGGAGTGGTAACGGTTGAATACCGGGTGTTCAAGAATCGCCGACTGACGCAGCAGGCCATGTGGCAGGCGCGACGGAGTGCTGGTGGCGAGGGCGTCGAAGTCCGGCAGGCTCTGGCCGTCAGTCACGAAAACAGCCCACAAGGCCTTGATGGCATCAGGCGAGCTGGTTTCGTCGAACGACACGCCAAGGCGCTCGGCATCGACGGCACGCAGGTTGATGTTATGCGCGCGCGCTTTGGCGTGCAGCTCGGCGGTCTTGGCGCCGGTGGCCAGGGTCGCGCTGTCGAAGAAGAATTCCTGCTCGGCCTTGAGACCCAGTTGGCGCAAGCCTTCGACAAAGATCGCGGTCAGGCGATGGACACGCTTGGCGATGCGCGTCAGGCCTTCAGGGCCGTGGTACACCGCGTACATGCTGGCGATGTTGGCCAGCAGCACCTGGGCGGTGCAGATGTTGCTGGTCGCCTTTTCGCGGCGGATGTGCTGTTCGCGGGTTTGCATGGCCAGGCGCAGCGCCTGCTTGCCATGACGGTCGACCGACACGCCGACCAGGCGGCCCGGCATGTCGCGCTTGAAGGCGTCGCGGGTCGAGAAGTAAGCGGCATGCGGGCCACCGAAGCCCAGCGGCACGCCAAAGCGCTGCGCGGTGCCGATGGCCACGTCGGCGCCGAATTCGCCCGGCGGGGTCAGCAGGGTCAGGGCCAGCAGGTCGGCGGCCACGGCCACCAGTGCATTGGCGCCATGGAAGCGCCCGATCAGATCGCCGTAGTCGAACACATCGCCATTGCTGGCCGGGTATTGCAGCAGCGCGCCAAAGTAATCGCTGACATCGCCCAGTTCGGCTTCATCGGCGACCACCACTTCAATGCCCAGCGGTTCTGCGCGGGTGCGCAGCACATCGAGGGTTTGCGGGTGGCAATGGATCGAGGCGAAGAACTGCTGGCTGCCCTTGTTCTTGCTCAGGCGCTTGCAGAACGTCATGGCTTCGGCGGCGGCGGTGGCTTCGTCAAGCAACGAGGCGTTGGCAATCGGCAGGCCGGTCAGGTCGCTGATCAGGGTCTGGAAGTTCAGCAATGCTTCCAGGCGGCCTTGGGAAATCTCCGGTTGATACGGGGTGTAGGCGGTGTACCAGGCCGGGTTTTCCAACAGGTTGCGCAAAATCGGCGCCGGGGTGTGGGTGTTGTAGTAACCCTGGCCGATGTAGCTCTTGAACAGCTGGTTCTGGCTGGCAATGGCCTTGATCGAGGCCAGGGCGTCAGCTTCGCTTTGCCCGGCAGGCAGGTCGAGCACGCTGGTGCCCTTGATGCTGTCCGGAATCACGCTGGCGGTCAGGGCGTCGAGCGAGTCGAACCCCAGGGTTTGCAGCATGGCGTGTTCATCGGCTGCACGCGGGCCGATGTGCCGGGCGATGAATTCATTGGCGGTATCAAGCTCGATACGATCACTCATGGCGCGCTCCTCAGGCTTGGTCGTTGGCTTGGATCAGGCGGTCGTAAGCGTCCTGATCGAGCAAGGTATCGATGGCGCTGGCATCGCTGGGTACGAAGCGGAAAAACCAGCCGGCGCCCAGCGCGTCTTCGTTGACCAGCTCTGGCGTGTCGGCCAGGGCACTGTTGACCTCGACCACTTCACCTTCCAGAGGCATGTAAAGACTGCTGGCGGCTTTCACCGACTCGACCACCGACACTTCGGCGTGTTGAGTGTAGGCCTGTAATTCAGGAAGCTGGACAAACACCACGTCACCGAGCGAGTTCTGCGCGTATGGCGTGATGCCGACAGTGAAGCTGCCATCGGCTTCGGCCTTCAGCCATTCGTGTTCCACGGTGAATCGCAACTCGCTCATAAAGACTCCTCAGGGGATCAGGGCGGGCCACGTGGGGCGCGCCGTATGAAAAGTCCTTAGCAAGTTTGTGGCCAGTTCTGTTTTGTCCTTATTAATCAGGGCTTTGAGTGGATTTCACACGATTTTCCTGCTCGTCTCTGTAACGATTTCGCTACGCTTGGCAGGCTTGGATGAAAAGGCAGTGCGCGCAAAGCCTTGGCGGGCACTCACGCTGCGCGACTGTAGTGAAATCGTTACGATGGAATGAAATCGCTACGACACGTCAGGTCTTGGCGCCAATGCCGTATTTACGCAAGCGATGGGCAATGGCGGTGTGCGAGGTTTGCAGGCGCGCGGCCAGTTGCCGGGTCGACGGGTGTTCGGCATACAGCCTGCTCAGCAGGTCGCGCTCGAAGCTTTCTACCGCCTGTTCCAGGCTATCGACGGCATCGCCGGGCTGGCGTGCCAGGGTTGTGCCGGCGATGTCGAGGTCGGCGGCATGCACCTGACCGCTTTCACTGACCGCTGCGGCGCGGAAGATCACGTTCTGCAACTGGCGCACATTGCCCGGCCAGCGATAGCTCAGCAGGCTGGCGTGCGTGCCCGGCGCCAGATGGCACAGCGGGCGCTGGATCTGGGTGCAGGCTTGCTGCATGAAATAGCGTGCCAGCAGCACGATGTCCTGGCCGCGCTCGCGCAGCGGCGGCACTGACAGGTTGAGAACATTAAGGCGATAGAACAGGTCTTCGCGAAAGCTGCCCTCGGCGACCATCTTTTCAAGGTCGCGGTGCGTGGCGCTGATGATCCGCACATTGACCTTGACCTCGCGGTCGCCGCCCACCCGGCGAAAGCTGCCATCGTTGAGAAAGCGCAGCAGCTTGGCCTGCAAGTACGGCGACATCTCGCCGATCTCGTCGAGAAACACCGTGCCTTTGTCAGCCATCTCCATCAGCCCCGGCTTGCCGCCGCGCTGGGCGCCGGTAAAGGCGCCGGGCGCATAGCCGAACAGCTCGCTCTCGGCCAGGCTCTCGGGCAAGGCCGCGCAGTTGAGGGCCAGAAACGGCTCGCCGTGCCGCGCACTGCTGGTGTGGCAGGCGCGCGCCACCAGCTCTTTGCCGGTGCCGGTTTCGCCGCGAATCAACAACGGCGCATCCAGGGTCGCGATGCGCTGGGCGCGGACTTTCAGGGTGCTGATGGCCGGTGAATCGCCAAGCAAGGCGTCGAAGCCTTCGGCGTGATCGTGGTGCAAGGCCGACAAGCGCTCACCAATGCGGCTGGGCGGATAAAGGGTCAGCAGCGCGCCAGCCTCGGTGATCGGCGTGGCCTCCAGCAGCAGCGCCTGGCCATTGAGGGTGATCTCGCGCAGCGGCAGGCGAAAACCGTTGTCCAGCAGCGTGGTTTGCAGGTCCGGGTCGGCGAGTAATTCACCCACCGGCTCGCCGGCAGGCTCGCGGCCGATCAACGCCACCAGCGCCGGGTTGGCCAGCAGCACCAGGCCTGCGCTGTCCAGCGCCAGCACCGGATCGGTCATCGCGGCCAGCAAGGCATCGAGCTGCAAATGCCGGCGCTGGCCGGGCAGGATATCGACCACGGTGATCGCCACCACGCCACGCACCCGGAACAACGCATCCTTGAGCTCTTCAAGCATCTTCAGGCTGAGGGTCGGCGCATCGATGTAGACATTCGGCGGCACCATCTCCACTGCATCGAGGTTCAGGTTGCGGCTGCCGAGTATCGCCAGCACTTCCTGGGTGATACCGACGCGGTCGATGAAGCAGACATGGATGCGCATGACAAAGAGGCTGGTCTGGAAAGAGGGCGCCAGTATGCCTTATGACGTCAAGCCCGGCGCCATCATTGCAGATGTTCGGGCTTCACCGGCTCACCGGACTTTGCATGCAACTGCTCACGGATGTCTTCGAACATCCGGTCGTAGTCCTTGTGCTGGGCAAGCGGCAACCCCGCGGTGTCGGGCAGGCCGTGGCGAATGGCGATGCGGCTGGCGTCATGGGCGAAGTTGAACGCCAGGTCGCGGGGTAACTGAAAGGTTTCGCTGAAGGCCTTGCCGTTGATTTCGCCGTCCATGACAAAGCTTATGCTGGTGCCTTGGGCGGGATCTTCAATGCGCTCGTAGCGAATGTGAATATCGAAGCTGTGATCGGTTTTTTGCAGTGCGCTGCGAGTGATATGCAGATGACCGGGCTCGAACATGAAAGGCACTCCACCTGGAGGAAATGTATCCGGGTAGACCTTAGCAGCCTTGCGGCGGTTCAGCTTTTGTCGTCGGTCAAGGCTGGCCGGCTTTCAGGTTCAGGCCGCGACCACAGCCACAGGTTACCCATGGCCATGCCGGCGAGCGCCAGGTACAGCCACCAGATATGGTGGAACAGGCTCAGCATGACGATGGCGCACACCAGCATGCTCACCGTCGCGCTGATTTTTGCCCGCCGCGCCACGCGCCTGCCGTTGCGCCAGTTGTACAGCATCGGCCCGAACACCCGGTGGTTTTCCAGCCAGGCATTGAGGCGCGGCGAGCTGCGCGTGGCCGCCCAGGCCGCGAGCAGGATGAACTCGGTGGTCGGCAGGCCGGGAATGAAGATCGCAGCAATGCCGATGCCCAGGCTCGTATAGGCGAGCAGGCCATAAAGCAGGCGTGAGAGTCGTGAGCCGGGAGGTTTGTAGGTCATGGTCATGCTTGAGCGGTTCGAAAGCCCGGCCAGCTTAACAGGCTCACGGCCATTGTCATGCCTGAACCGTTTCAACCTGAGCTGCGCCGGCGTAAGCCTGTTCCAGCAACACGCCAAAACGCTCGAAGGCCGCCAGTGCGCCTTGATCCAGTTCGGCTTCCTGTTCGGCAGTCAGATCCAGCTCGTCCAGCGTGCGGATAAAGGCTTTCCAGCCAGCGGCGCGACCGCCTTCGGGTTCACCAAGATGACGGGCGCCGAAACGTTCGGACAGGCCCAGTGCTTCGGCGCGCTTGATCAGAAAGGCGGCGCCGAGCTTGGAGCCCTCGGACACGAACAGCCAGCCCAGTGCATGCGCCACGCTTGGTTCGTGTACAGCGCCGGCCACCGGTGCTGGCAGCGCGGTGTTCAGGTCGTTGAGGTCCGCAGCGGCCTGTTCGGCCCGGCAGCGTTGCGCCAGGTCAGGGATCAGCGCGATCAGTTGCGGGTCGCGGTACAGGGCCAGCAGCTCGTTCTGGAACAGGTACTGGGCGACCACAAAGCGGGTGAAGCTGGCCTTGGTGGCGAACGGCGTATGGGCCTTGACGGCGTGGTCGAGCTTTTCGTGCGGGGCATGGGTAATGCTGTTCAGGCGCTGCGAGCGCAGGGCAGGGCGTTGGCTTTCAGTGGTCATAAGGTCTTCCTTGCCGGGAGTGAGGGCTTGTTGAATAGACGAATGGGCGAGGGGTTTTGCGTAAAAAAGCCGGATAACAACAGGCCGCCTGATCGGCGGCATGTCGGTTTACGCCTCTGGATCAGATGTCCCAGACCAGGTTGACGCTGAAGTTGCGCCCCGGCTGGGTCAGGCGTTCAAGGTTGGCAGGCGCCGTCACGCCAGCCTCGCCAACGCCGTCGTAGCCGCGCACGTCATCCCACAGCCAGTACTGTTTGTCGGTGAGGTTGTAGAGGCCGCCGCTGACGGTCACATCCTGAGTGACCTTGTAGTAGCCGGTCAGGTCCAGCACGCCGAAGCCCGGCGTCTTGAACTGGCTGGACACGCCATCGGGGGTGTGGAAATTGCTGTCGTCCACGCGGTTCTTGCGCTTGACCAGCGTCCAGCTCAGCAGGCCACCATAGTTATTCTGCTCATAGCCCAGGCCGAACACGCCGGTCAGCGGGTTGATGCTGTTGATCGGCTCGCCGCTGTCGTTGTTGCGCCCGTGCAGGTAAGTGACCGCCGCTTGCGTGTACAGGCCTTGCGGCGCGCCGAGGCTGTCCAGGTCGAGGCGACCCTTGAGTTCTACACCCTTGATGGTGGCGTGCTTGATGTTGCTGGACTGGAACGTGGTGTCGCTGTAGCCGGGGCTGAGCGCGTCTTCGTTGATGAAATCGCGGTACTTGTTATAAAACACTGCGACATCGAACGAGCCCGCGTCGAAACGCCCGCGCAGGCCGGTTTCAACACTCTTGCTCTTTTCCGGGTCGAGATTGGGGTTGGGCGCGACGATATAACCGGCGTTGAGGTTTTCAAAGCGCCCGTACAGGGCCTTGGCCGACGGCGTGCGGAAACCTTCGGCGTATTGGCCGTACCAGGTGTATTGATCGTCGATGGCATAGGTCACGCCAAACTTGGGCGAGACGCGGTGCCAGTTGCGGTCTTTCTCTTGTGCCTGGGCGCGGTCGGCGGCGCTGAGCGAGTTGAGAAACTCCGATGTCAGCTTGGGCTCCATGCGCGTGTGGTCATAGCGCACGCCCGGCGTGAAGGTCCAGTCGTTCCAGCTGATCTGGTCTTGGGCGAACAGCGAGTAGCTGGTGATGGTCGGGTCCGGGAAGTCGCTGGTCGGCACCAGACGATCACTGGCGCTGTCGTCTCCCACCGCACGGCAGGCGCCCAGCACCCGGGCACAAACACCATAACCGCTACGCAGGCCGGTGACTTTCTGGCGCTTGAGGGTGGTGCCGTAGGTCAGCAAGTGATCGGTATCGGCCAGGCTGAAGGCCTTGTCGAGCTGGGCATCGAAGACCCACTGCTTTTCCTGATAGGTCGTGTTGCGGAAGCGGTAAACGTCGCGTGAAAACGGGAAATAGCGCTCGGCGGTGCTCTGGTCGGTCTTGGCGGTCTGGTAGTTCAGGCTCCACTTGAGGTTATCGACCAGCAGGCTGTCCAGCGCCAGTGTGTGCTCGATGCCGAAGCGCTCGCGGGTGATGGTGTCGTTGCCGCTGCGCGATTGGTACATGCCCAGGCCTGCGCCATTGGTGAACGGCCCGCCGACGGCACTCTTGAGGTTGGTGTCGCGGTCGTCCTTGTATTTTTCGTAGGTGAAGCCCAGGCGCGCGTCGTCGGCGTAGTTCCAGCCCAGCTTGGCCAGCACGTTGGTGGTGCGCACATCCTGCGGGTTGGCTTCGGTACGGGCCAGGCCCGTGCCGCCGGTGCTGCCGTAGGATTCGGTTTCATGGCCATTGCGCTGGCTCAGGTGCAACAGGCCGTCGAAATCGCTATAGCGTCCGGCCACGGTGGCCGAGTTCAGCCAGCTGTCGTCGGCCGAGCTGTAGCCGGTTTTCAGGCGGGCACCGACGTCATTGCCGGGCTTGATGATGTCGTCGGCGTCCAGCGTGTAATAGCTGACCACGCCACCGATGGCGCTGCTGCCATAGAGGGCCGAGGCCGGGCCGCGCAGAATCTCGACGCGCTTGACGATTTCCGGGTCGACGTAATTACGCTGGGTCTGCGCGTACGGGCCGCTGAAGAAGCGGTCGGGCACTTCGACGCCGTCGACCTGAGTCAGGATCCGGTCGCCGTCGATGCCGCGGATGTTGTAGCCATTGGTGCCGGCCCGCTGGCCGGCGCCGCCCACCGACACGCCTGGCTCGTAACGCACCAGATCGCGAATGTTGTTGACGTTCTGGCGGTCCAGTTGCTCGCGGGTGTGCACACTGACCGTGCTCGATACCGTGCTCACATCCTGAGCCTGGCGAGTCGCGCTGATGGTGGTCTGGTCCAGCGACAGCACGCTGCTGTTGGCGCGGCGCTGCAACACCACATTCTGTGCGCTGACGGTGCGATAACCCAGCGTGCTGCCGGCCAGTAACTGTTGCAGCGCCTGCTCGGGCGCCAGCGAACCCTGCACGCCAGGGGAGGTGACATTGCGCGTCAGGTCCGACGAGGCACCGACCTGCCAGCCGGTGACCCGGCTGAACTCGTTGAGCGCCGACACCAGCGGCTGCTGGGCAATCTCGAAGCGGTATTGCCCGGCACTGCGCGCCGGCGCCGCGGAGGCCTCGGCGGCAAAGGCCGGCACCGCCGGCACACCGGCCGTCAGCAGCGCGACACTCAGCACCGACAGTGCAAAACGCGAGCGGGGCTGTGGAATGGGGGTGATCGTGGATGGCATCGAGAAGGGCTCCCTGTCGTGCGTCGTATAAGAGTCAGCAACCTTTATGTAATGCGAATCAGTTGCATTGGCTATGACTAGACGAACGGCACATCGAGAGCGCGTAAAAATATTTCGAAACTTGAAGCGTATGGAAACAGCACGGTTTGCGTAGGAGCGAGCGTAGAGCTCGCGAAGAGGCCGGCACATTCACTTTCTGTGACTGATAGTCAGCATTCGTGAGCTTAAGGGGGCGGCCATCCGCCTCGCTCCTACGGAGCTGTGTCAGGCGGGGAGTTAATCCAGAATCACCAGCCGCGGCAGTTCATGCACCGTCGCCGAGGTCGCTTGCGCCAGTGAGCGCACCACGTCCAGCGGGTTGTCCAGGCGGTAGTTGCCGGTGACTTGTACCTGCGCCAGCGCAGGATTGGTGTTGACGATCCAGCCTGGGTAATAGCGGCGCAGTTCGTCCAGCACCTGGCCCATCGGGCAGTTGTCGAACACCAGCCGGCCTTGCACCCAGGCAAGATCCTTGGCCGGGTCGATGCGTTCGCGCGCACTCAGCCCCGCAGGACCCAGGCGAACGCTGTCACCTGCACCCAGGCTCAACCGCGCCCCGTCCCTGGCTGCTTGTACGTCCACGGCGCCACGTTGCACCAGTACCCGCGCTTCGCCATCCAGGTAGCGCACCGCCATGGCCGTGCCGCGGGTGCTCATGCGCAACGGGCCGGCTTCGATTTCCAGGGGCGCGCCCTGGCCTGAAGCAACCTCGAAAAACGCTTCGCCCTGGTGCAGGCGTGCCTGACGATGCTGATCGTCGATCTGACTGGAAAACGCCGAGCGGGTATTGAGCAGAACCTGCGAGCCGTCGGCCAGTTGCACGCGCTGGCGCTCACCGATGACCGTCAGATGATCGGCCTGCAGGCGCAGCGGCAGGTTGCCAAAGTAACCGACCGCAATCAGCAGCACCGCCGCCGCTGCCAATGGCCGGCGCCAGGCACGCAGGCGTCGCCAGCGATCAGGCTTGCGCTCCAGCACGATGGCCGCCTGGTGCACCGACTGGCCATTCCAGATCGCCTCGGCCCGGGCGTACGCCTCGGCATGCGCGGGGTCCGCGCACAGCCAGGCCTGAAAGCGCGCCTGCTGTTCGGCATCGGCGGCTTCCAGTTCGATCAGCCAGTTCAGGGCCTGATCCATCGCGCTGTCGCCTGGCAGCGCTTCGGCAGGCGCGTGCGGGCGTTGGGGTTGTAAAGCCACGGGGTTCCTCGGCAGGGCTTGTAAGGGGGCAGTGTTAGTAACCGCTCAGGCCTGGTCAAGCCTGGCGATGACCCCGATACAGATTGCCATGATCAGCTTGAGTTCTTTTTGTACGGTGCTGGGCGACACATCCAGGGCTTCGGCGATTTCCTGATAGCTGCAACCGTGCAGGCGGCTGAGGATGAAAATACGCTGCTGGCGCGTGCTCAACCGTCCCAGGCTGGCGCCCAGGCTTTCAAGCAAATGCTTGGCGTGGGCGGCGTCTTCGGGCGAGCCAAGCTGGGCGGCGACACTTTCGAGCTCTTGCGCCGGAACATCCTCGACCAGCATGCGCCCTTGTACCCGCCGCGCGCGCAGGTGGTCCAGCGCCAGGTTACGGGCGGTCTGGTAGACGAAAGGTTCAAGGTGATCGATGGGGCGCTCGGTCAGGGCACGGGTGACCCGCAACCAGGTTTCCTGCAGCAGATCCTCGGCCGTGCTGTGGCTGCCGACCATGCGCTGCAACGTCCGCAACAGCACATCGCGCTGGGCCTGGAAGACATCATTGAAACGGGACTGGGACACAGGAAGGCTCGACCGGAAATCAAGCCGATGATAATGCTTATCAACTGCGACTTTTTCAAGTCGCAGTTGATAGCTGTAAGCCGCAAGCTTGAAGCTGCAAGAAAAGGCTGTTCGCGGTGAGCACGAAAAAACCAGGTGTACACCGCTTTTGCTTGCAGCTTGCAGCTGACGGCTTGTAGCTGCTTTTATGCCGCGCGGTGAAGGGCGAGGCAGTTGTCGAGCATGCGGTTGGAGAACGCCCACTCGTTGTCGTACCAGGCCAGCACCTTGAGCAGCTTGCCGCTGACTTTGGTGTGGTTGGCGTCGAAGATCGACGACAGCGGGTTGTGGTTGAAGTCGTGGGACACCAGCGGCAGGGTGTTGTAGCCCAGCACTTTGGAATGCTGACTGGCCTGCTTCATCAGGGCGTTGACTTCGTCCGCGCTGGCTTCGCGCTTGAGCTGCACGGTCAGGTCGACCAGCGACACGTTGATCACCGGAACCCGCACGGCCATACCGGTGAGTTTGCCGGCCAGTTCCGGCAGCACCAGGCCGACGGCTTCGGCCGCACCGGTCTTGCTCGGGATCATCGACTGGGTGGCCGAACGGGCGCGGTAAGGGTCGGTGTGGTAGACGTCGATCAGGTTCTGGTCGTTGGTGTAGGCATGAATAGTGGTCATCAGACCGCTTTCGATACCCAGTTCGCGGTGCAGCACCTGAGCCACTGGCGCCAGGCAGTTGGTGGTGCACGAGGCGTTGGAAATGATCTGGTGCGAGGCGCGCAGGATGTCGTGGTTGACGCCATACACCACGGTGGCGTCGGCACCGCTGGCCGGGGCGGAAATAATCACTTTGCCGGCGCCGGCCACCAGGTGCGCGGCGGCTTTCTCGCGGCTGGTGAACAGCCCGGTGCACTCGAACACGACATCGACCTGCTGGGCTTTCCATGGCAGGTCGGCGGGATTGCGGATCGCGCTGACCGCAATGCGGTCACCGTTGACGGTCAGGCTCTCGCTATCGCATTCGACGCTACCGTCAAACGGACCGTGGACGGTGTCGAAACGCAGCAGGTGCGCGTTCATTTCACTGTCGCCCAGGTCGTTGATGGCGACGACCTGCAAGTCTTGTCTATACCCTTGGGTATAGAGTGCGCGCAGGACATTGCGGCCGATGCGACCGAAACCGTTGATTGCGATGCGAAGAGTCATACAGCCGTCCTCGGGAAAATTTGTTGTTGGAATTACAAGATTATTCTCATAAAAATAGAAAACAAGCCTTTTTAGTGGCAATATTTTCTTAAACCTACAAATACAATCCTGAAAGTCCTGACGTTTTGATCAAGGTCACATGTTTCCAATACAGGTTGATGACCCTGACTGTTCAGTGCCTTTACGGGTGACCATAGACCTTAGCCTGGAGTTCAGCACATGCATCCCCGCATCCTTGAGGTCACCGAGCGGTTGATCGAACGCAGTCGCCCGACCCGTCAGCGCTACCTGCAACTGATCAACGACGCCGCCAGCGACGGCCCGATGCGCGCCCAGCTGCAATGCGCCAACTTTGCCCATGGCGTGGCCGGCTGCGGAACCGAAGACAAGCAGACCCTGCGCCTGATGAACGCGGCCAACATCGCAATTGTTTCGTCATATAACGACATGCTTTCGGCGCATCAGCCTTACGAACATTTTCCCGAGCGCATCAAGCAGGCCCTGCGCGAGATCGGCTCGGTCGGCCAGTTCGCCGGCGGCGTGCCGGCCATGTGCGATGGCGTGACCCAGGGCGAGCCGGGCATGGAGCTGGCCATTGCCAGCCGCGAAGTGATCGCCATGTCGACGGCGGTGGCGCTGTCGCACAACATGTTCGATGGCGCCCTGATGCTCGGCATCTGCGACAAGATCGTGCCGGGCCTGATGATGGGCGCGTTGCGCTTCGGTCACTTGCCGACCGTGTTCGTGCCCGGCGGGCCGATGGTCTCGGGGCTGTCGAACAAGGAAAAGGCCGATGTGCGCCAGCGCTACGCCGAGGGCAAGGCCAGCCGCGAAGAGCTGCTGGACTCGGAAATGAAGTCCTACCACGGCCCCGGCACCTGCACCTTCTACGGCACCGCCAACACCAACCAGCTGGTGATGGAAGTCATGGGCCTGCACTTGCCGGGCGCTTCGTTCGTCAACCCGTACACCCCGCTTCGCGATGCGCTGACCGTCGAGGCCGCGCAGCAGGTCACGCGCATGACCCGCCAGAGCGGGCAGTACATGCCGCTGGGCAAAATCGTCGATGAGCGTTCGATCATCAACTCGATCGTCGCCCTGCACGCCACCGGTGGCTCGACCAACCACACTCTGCACATGCCGGCCATCGCCCGTGCGGCCGGCATTCTGCTGACCTGGCAAGACATGGCCGAGCTGTCGGACGTGGTGCCGACCCTCAGCCACGTGTACCCGAACGGCAAGGCCGACATCAATCACTTCCAGGCCGCCGGCGGCATGTCGTTTCTGATCCGCGAGCTGCTGGGCGCCGGTCTTTTGCATGAAGACGTCAACACCGTGGCCGGCCACGGCCTGAGCCTGTACACCCGCGAGCCGTTTCTTGAGGACGGCCAACTGGTATGGCGCGAAGGCCCGCTGCAAAGCCTGGACGAAAATATCCTGCGCCCTGTGGCGCGGCCGTTTTCGGCCGAAGGCGGGCTGCGGGTCATGGAGGGCAACCTTGGCCGTGGCGTGATGAAAGTCTCGGCGGTTGCCCCGGAGCATCAGGTGGTCGAAGCCCCGGCGCGGGTGTTCGAAGACCAGCAAGCCCTGGCCGATGCCTTCAAGGCCGGCGAGCTGGAGTGCGACTTTGTCGCGGTGATGCGTTTTCAGGGGCCGCGTTGCAATGGCATGCCTGAATTGCACAAAATGACCCCGTTCCTGGGCGTGTTGCAGGACCGTGGCTTCAAGGTCGCACTGGTTACCGATGGGCGTATGTCCGGTGCCTCGGGTAAAGTGCCTGCCGCGATCCACGTGTGCCCGGAAGCCTTTGATGGTGGCCCTTTGGCACGCGTGCGCAATGGCGATGTCATCCGCGTGGATGGCGTCAAAGGCACGTTACAAGTGTTGCTGGAACCGGCAGAATTGGCCGCCAGGGAATTGGCAACCGTACAGATCGACAGCAGCGTGGGCTGTGGTCGTGAACTGTTCGGTTTCATGCGCCAGGCTTTCAGCTCTGCCGAGCAGGGAGCCAGCGCCTTTACGGCAAGTCTGGAGGGGCTCAAGTGAAATTGGCTTTGGTCGGTGATATTGGCGGCACCAACGCGCGCTTTGCGATTTGGGAAGACAACCAGCTGCATTCGATCCGGGTATTCCCGACCGTCGATTACACGGGGCCTGAACAGGCCGTCGAGGTCTATCTGCAAGACCTCGACCTGCAACGCGGTGACGTCGGCTTTGTGTGCCTGGCCGTGGCCGGGCCTGTCGACGGTGACGAGTTCCAGTTCACCAACAGCCACTGGAGCTTCAGCCGCTCGCGCTTTTGCACCGACCTCAAGGTCGATCATTTGTTGTTGATCAACGACTTCACGGCCATGGCGCTGGGCATGACCCGCCTGCAGGATGATGAATACCTGACCGTTTGCCACGGCATCGGCAAGCCCGAGCGTCCGCGTGCGGTGATCGGGCCGGGCACCGGCCTGGGCGTCGGCACCCTGATCAGCAGCGGCGAAAATCACTGGACTGCGCTGCCGGGCGAGGGCGGGCATGTCAACCTGCCGATCGGCACGGCCCGCGAAGCATTGCTGTGGACCCGGCTGATGGCCGAGCACGAACACGTTAGTGCCGAGACCGTGCTCAGTGGTGCCGGCTTGCTGCTGCTGTACCGGGTCAGCTGCGAGCTGGACGGCATCGAACCGACCCTCAAGTCACCGGCCGCGATCACCTCGGCCGCCCACGAGGGCGATGCGGTTGCTGCAGCAGTGCTCGAGCAGTTCTGCGTGTTCCTGGGGCGTGTGGCCGGCAATAACGTCCTCACCCTCGGCGCGCTGGGCGGGGTGTACATTGCCGGTGGCGTGATCCCGCGCTTTACCGATTTCTTCATGAACAGTGGTTTCAAACGCGCTCTTATGGAAAAGGGCGTGATGAGCGATTATTTCGAAGGCCTGCCGGTGTGGCTGGTAACTGCCGAATACCCGGGCCTGAATGGCGCGGGCGTGGCGTTGCAACAGGCGTTTGATTTGTAAGACCGGCTTGCGCCGGGAAAGCCGTTACGCGGTGCTTGCTTCCCGGCTGAAGCCGGTCCTGCGGGTACCCATAAAAATAAGACTCACTGCACAAGGACGACCCGCTTGAGCGCTGCCAACAAGACCATCCTGCTGGTCGATGACGATCAGGAAATCCGCGAGTTGCTCGAAGCCTACCTGAGCCGTGCAGGCTTTCAGGTGCGCGCCACGTGCAACGGCGCGCAGTTTCGCCAGGCGTTCAACGAGACCCCGGTCGACCTGTTGATCCTCGATGTGATGCTGCCCGACGAAGACGGCTTCAGCCTGTGCCGCTGGGTGCGTCAGCACCCGCGACAGCCGCACGTGCCGATCATCATGCTCACCGCCAGCTCGGATGAAACCGACCGGGTCATCGGCCTGGAGCTGGGCGCCGACGATTACCTCGGTAAACCCTTCAGCCCGCGTGAACTGCTGGCCAGAATCAAGGCCCTGCTGCGCCGTGCGCAGTTCGGCCAGGAGCGTTCTGCGGGGGGCGAGGTGTGGCAGTTCGATGAGTGGCGCCTGGACATGGTCAGTCACCGGCTGTTCCACCTCGATGGCGAAGAAGTGATTCTGTCGGGCGCCGACTTTGCCCTGCTCAAGCTGTTTCTCGATCACCCGCAGCAAATCCTCGACCGCGACACCATCGGCAATGCCACCCGTGGCCGCGAACTGATGCCGCTGGAGCGCATCGTCGACATGGCCGTCAGCCGTTTGCGCCAGCGCCTGCGCGACACCGGCAAATCGCCAAGGCTGATCCGCACCGTGCGTGGCAGTGGTTATCTGCTGGCAGCCAATGTCAGCACCCGTGTGGAGTCGGCCTATTAAGCGCGTGGGCAAGCGGCGCCTGCCGTTGCCACGATCCTTGCTGGGCCGGATGCTGCTGCTGACATTGCTGGCGATCCTGCTCGGGCAGGCGTTGTCGAGCATCATCTGGGTCTCGCAATTGCGCGCCACGCAAATGGAAGGTCTGGTCAACAGTGCGCGCAGCCTGGCCTACTCGATGTCGGCCAGCGTCAGTTATTTTCGTTCGCTGCCGGTCACCTACCGGCCGCTGGTGCTGGACCAGTTGCGCAGCATGGGCGGCACTCGCTTTGTGGTGTCGCTCAACGACCATCCGCTGCACATGCAGCTGCTCGATCCCACGCCGCGCAAGCAGGCGGTGCTGGAGGCGGTGGGCGAGGTGCTGCGCAAATACCTGGGCGATGAACCGCAGATTGCCGTGTGGTTCGTGCGCCCCGATGACCTGCGGATCTTCAACAGCGGCCTGAAACTCGATGAGCTGCCGCGCTCCTGGGCGCATTACGCGCTGACCCTGGAACCGGTGGACCCGCCGGTGATGGTGACCCAGATCGAGCTGGCACCCGGCGAATGGCTGTACATCGCCTCGCTGTTGCCCGAACCCTACACCACCCTTGAAGAGCCGCAATTGCCGGTGCAGCAGGTCTGGTCGATTGCCCTGACCAGCGCCTTTCTGCTGCTGTTCATCGGCCTGCTGGTGCATTGGCAAAGCCGGCCGCTCAAGCGCCTGGCGCGGGCGGCGCGCAACCTGTCGCTGGACGGTGACAGCGAGCCACTGGTCGAGAGCGGCAGCAGCGAAGTACAGGAAGTCAGCCGCGCCTTCAACAGCATGCGCATACGCATCAGCCGTTACCTGACCGAGCGCGGCCAGTTGTTCAGCGCCATTTCCCATGACCTGCGCACGCCGATTACCCGTTTGCGCCTGCGTGTCGAACTGCTTGAAGACCCGGACGTGCAAATGCGTTTCGAGCGCGATCTGGACGAGCTGGAGCTGCTGGTCAAAGGCGCGCTGCAATGCGTCAAGGACACCGACATTCACGAAAATATCGAGCCGGTGGACCTTAATCACCTGCTCGATTGCCTGGTCGAACCCTATGTGCTGCCCGGCGGTGACGGGCGCGTGACCCAGTACGGCGTGGCCCAGGCGCCGTATCCGGGCAAGGCGCTGGCGTTGCGGCGCTGCATCGGCAACCTGATCGACAACGCCCTCAAATACGGCCACCGCGCACACCTGCGCATCGAGGACGACCGCCTGGCGTTCGTCCTGCACGTCGACGACGAAGGGCCAGGCGTGCCGCAGCAGCGCATGGAGCAGGTATTCGAACCCAACGTGCGCCTGGCCGGCAGCGACAAGCAAGGCTACGGCCTGGGCCTGGGCATCGCCCGCAACATCGCCCACAGCCACGGCGGCGAAGTGACAATGCAAAACCTGCGCGATGGTGGGTTGCGGGTGACCTTGCGCTTGCCGCGCACCGGGGAGTAACCGCAATTGCCTGTGAGATATCGCATTGCCACTGAATGTCACCGGTCTGTGACCATTGCGCGTCGCTTCGTTACCGAACACTCATCCGGCTTGGTTAGACTGCTTTCAAGCGCAGGCACAAGACCTGCCCCCCAATAACAACAAGAAGGTCGAATCGATGAATTCTCTGTCCCCGCTCGCTGTGGTCATTTCCCTCGCCTCGTTGTTACCCCTTACCGCTATTGCCGATGAACCCAAGGGTTCGGTCGAAGTCGTGCACTGGTGGACGTCCGGTGGCGAAAAGGCGGCGGTCGATGTGCTCAGGGCGCAAGTCGAAAAAGACGGCTTCACCTGGAAAGACGGCGCTGTGGCCGGCGGCGGCGGGGCAACGGCGATGACCGTGCTCAAGAGCCGCGCCGTAGCAGGTAACCCGCCGGGTGTGGCGCAGATCAAGGGCCCCGATATTCAGGAATGGGGCACCACCGGCCTGCTGAGTACCGACACGCTGACCGAGGTTGCCAGGCAGGAAAAGTGGGACGAGCTGCTCGACAAGAAAGTCTCTGACACCGTCAAGTTCGAAGGCAGCTATGTCGCGGTGCCGGTCAACATCCATCGCGTCAACTGGCTCTGGGTCAACCCGCAAGTGCTGGCAAAGGCCGGCGTCGCCAAGGCGCCAGCCACGCTTGAAGAGTTCTACGCCGCTGCCGAAAAACTCAAGGCCGCAGGTTTCATTCCCCTGGCGCACGGCGGCCAGCCATGGCAGGACAGCACCGTGTTTGAAAACGTGGTGCTCTCGGTCATGGGCGCCAAGGGCTACCAGCAAGCCTTCGTTGAGCTCGACGAAAAAGTGCTGACCGGCCCCGAGATGGTCAAATCCTTCACCGAACTCAAGAAAGTCGCCACTTACATGGACGCCAACCGCGCCGGGCGCGACTGGAACATTGCCGCCGCCGATGTGATCAACGGCAAGGCCGGCATGCAGATCATGGGCGACTGGGCCAAGAGCGAATGGACCGCCGCGCACAAGGTGGCCGGCAAGGATTACCAGTGCGTAGCCTTCCCCGGCACCGCCGATGCCTTCACCTACAACGTCGATTCGCTGGCAGTGTTCAAGCTCAAGGCCGACCGCAAGGGCGACATTGCTGCCCAGCAGGACCTGGCCAGAGTCGCGTTGGGTGAAGAATTCCAGAAGGTCTTCAGCACCAACAAGGGCTCCATTCCGGTGCGCAAGGACATGCTCGCCGAGATGGGCAAGTATGACTTTGATGCCTGCGCCCAGGCCTCGGCCAAGGACTTCCTGAAAGACGCCAGCACCGGCGGCCTGCAGCCGAGCATGGCGCACAACATGGCCACTTCGCTGGCCGTGCAGGGCGCGATCTTCGATGTGGTGACCAACTACATCAACGACCCGCAGGCCGATCCTGCCAAGGCCGCGCAACGCCTGGCCTCGGCGATCAAATCCGCCAAGTAGCGCTACTCGGAAACGTAGCGCCCTGACCCCGCCGCCCGATGGGGCGGCAACCCTCAGCCGCAGTCCGCGCCAATGAAACCCGTCAACCGGTTTCACGGCGGCCTGCGGCCCGAATTCGACCCGACTGGATGCTTTCAATGAGTTCTGTCGCAGCTTTGACCAAAGCCTCGCCCTTCGATGCGCTGCAACGCTGGCTGCCCAAGCTGGTGCTGGCGCCGAGCATGCTCATCGTGCTGGTGGGTTTCTACGGCTACATCCTCTGGACGCTGGTGCTGTCGTTCACCCGCTCGACCTTTCTGCCGTCGTACCAATGGGCCGGGCTGAGCCAATACGCCCGGTTGATGGACAACGATCGCTGGTGGGTGGCGAGCAAGAACCTGCTGCTGTTCGGCGGCCTGTTCATTGCCATCAGCCTTGTGGTCGGGGTGATCCTGGCGGTGCTGCTCGACCAGCGCATCCGCCGCGAAGGGGTGATCCGCACGATTTACCTGTACCCGATGGCGCTGTCGATGATCGTCACCGGTACGGCCTGGAAGTGGCTGCTCAACCCGGGCCTGGGCCTGGACAAGATGCTGCGCGACTGGGGCTGGGAAGGCTTTCGCATGGACTGGCTGGTCGACCCGGACCGCGTGGTTTATTGCCTGGTGATCGCCGCTGTATGGCAGTCGTCGGGGTTTGTCATGGCGCTGTTTCTCGCCGGCCTGCGCAGTGTCGACCAGTCGATCATTCGCGCCGCACAAATGGATGGCGCCAGCCTGCCGCTGATTTACTGGCGCGTGGTGCTGCCCAGCCTGCGGCCGGTGTTTTTCAGCGCGGTGATGATCCTCGCGCACATCGCCATCAAAAGCTTCGACCTGGTGGCGGCGATGACCGCCGGCGGGCCGGGTTATGCCTCCGATTTGCCGGCGATGTTCATGTACGCCTTCACCTTCAGCCGCGGGCAGATGGGCATGGGCTCGGCCAGCGCGATGCTGATGCTCGGCGCGATCCTGGCGATTCTGGTGCCGTACCTGTATTCCGAACTGAGGACCAAACGCAATGGCTAATCCTGTCGGATTCAATTCAGGCCTGAGCTTCAGCCGGGTCCTGATCCATGCCGTGCTGCTGCTGGCCTGCCTGATTTATCTGGTGCCGCTGGTGGTGATGCTGCTGACCAGCCTCAAGACCCCTGAAGACATCGGCAGCGGCAATCTGCTGAGCTGGCCGAGCGTGGTCACGGTGATCGGCTGGATCAAGGCCTGGGACATCGTCGATGGCTATTTCTGGAACTCGATGCGCATCACCATTCCGGCAGTGATCATCTCGACCGCCATCGGCGCGCTGAATGGTTATGTGCTGTCGATGTGGCGCTTTCGCGGCTCGCAGTTGTTCTTCGGCCTGCTGCTGTTCGGCTGCTTCCTGCCCTTCCAGACCGTGCTGCTGCCGGCGTCCTTCACGCTGGGCAAGATGGGCCTGGCCAGCACCACCACCGGCCTGGTGTTCATCCACGTGGTTTATGGGCTGGCCTTCACCACGCTGTTTTTCCGCAACTTCTACGTGACCGTGCCGCAGGCGCTGGTCAGCGCCGCACGGCTGGATGGCGCTGGGTTCTTCACCATCTTCTGGCGCATCGTGCTGCCGATGTCGACGCCGATCATCATGGTCTGCCTGATCTGGCAGTTCACCCAGATCTGGAACGACTTTCTGTTCGGCGTGGTGTTCTCCAGCGGCGAGTCGCAGCCGATCACCGTGGCGCTGAACAACCTGGTCAACACCAGCACCGGGGTCAAGGAATACAACGTTGATATGGCAGCGGCGATGATCGCCGGGCTGCCGACACTGCTGGTCTACATCCAGGCCGGCAAGTACTTCCTGCGTGGGCTTACGGCCGGCGCGGTCAAGGGTTGAATCAAGGAAATAACCATGGCGACTCTCGAACTTCGAAACGTAAACAAGACCTACGGCGCGAGCCTGCCGGACACGCTGAAAAACATCGAACTGAAGATCAAGGACGGCGAATTCCTGATTCTTGTCGGCCCGTCCGGTTGCGGCAAGTCGACCCTGATGAACTGCATTGCGGGCCTTGAAAGCATCAGTGGCGGCGCGATTCTGATCGACGGCCAGGACGTCAGCGACACCAGCCCCAAGGATCGCGACATCGCCATGGTGTTCCAGTCCTATGCGCTATACCCGACCATGAGCGTGCGCGAGAACATCGAGTTCGGCCTGAAAATTCGCAAGATGCCCAAGGCGGCCATCGATGAAGAAGTGAGCCGCGTCGCGCGCCTGTTGCAGATCGAGCACCTGCTGGAGCGCAAGCCCGGCCAGTTGTCCGGCGGCCAGCAGCAGCGCGTGGCCATGGGCCGGGCGCTGGCGCGGCGGCCGAAGATCTATCTGTTCGACGAGCCGCTGTCCAACCTCGACGCCAAGCTGCGGGTCGAGATGCGCACCGAAATGAAACTGATGCACCAGCGCCTGAAGACCACCACGGTGTATGTCACCCACGACCAGATCGAGGCCATGACCCTGGGCGACAAAGTGGCGGTGATGAAGGACGGCATCGTCCAGCAGTTCGGCACCCCGCGCGAGATCTACAACGACCCGGCCAACCAGTTCGTCGCCAGTTTCATCGGCTCGCCACCGATGAACTTCATCCCGCTGCGCCTGCAACGTCGTGACGGCCGCCTGATCGCGCTGCTCGACAGCGGCCAGGCGCGTTGCGAGCTGCCGCTGGGGATCAGTGACGCCGGGCTTGAAGACCGCGAAGTGATTCTGGGCGTGCGCCCGGAACAGATCACGCTGGCCGGCAGCGAGGCCGCAGGCCAGCCGAGTATTCGTGCCGAGGTGCAGGTGGTCGAACCGACCGGGCCCGACACGCTGGTGTTCGTCACCCTCAACCAGACCAAGGTCTGCTGCCGCCTGGCGCCGGATCAGGCGCCACTGCCCGGCGACAGCCTGACCCTGCAGTTCGATCCTGCACGGGTATTGCTGTTCGATGCCGCCACTGGCGCGCGCCTTGGCCGGCTGAGTACGCCTGCCGGCGCCGAGCGGGCCGGCAACGTGACCCAATTGAGCCGCAAGTGAATGCTTGGGCTGTCGAGCAAGTAAGTCGAAAGCTGTACACCTAAAAAGCCAATAACAATAAATCGAGGATCGAAGGGATGAACAACATCAATACAGCAGTGCGTTCGCGGCTCTATTGGGCCTGCAAACTGTCGGTACTGGGCAGCCTGGCCCTGGCCGGCAGCGCCCAGGCCGCCGGAGCCTTCAGCGCCGACTCGCCATGGATGACCGGCGACTGGGGCGGGACGCGCACTGAATTGCTCGACAAAGGCTATGACCTGTCACTGGAGTATGTGAGCGAAGCGGCCAGTAACATCGACGGTGGCTATAACAAGGACACCACGGCGCGCTGGAGTGACCAGTTTGCTTTCGGGCTGAAGGTCGACCTGCAGAAGGCCTTTGGCTGGCAGGACGCCGAGTTCAAGCTGGCCATCACCGAGCGTAGCGGTCGCAACATTTCCAATGACCGGATCGGCGACCCGCGTGCCGGCACGCTCAGTTCTTCTCAAGAAGTCTGGGGCCGTGGCCAGACCTGGCGCCTGACCCAGATGTGGGTCAAACAGAAGTTGTTCGACGGCGCGCTGGACGTCAAATTCGGCCGCTTCGGACCGGGCGAAGAGTTCGCCTCGGCGCCCTGCGACTTCCAGAACCTGACCTTCTGCGGCGCGCAGCCGGCCAACTATGTCAACACCTGGTACAACTGGCCGGTCAGCCAGTGGGCGTTGACCGTCAAATACAACATCACCCCTGAGTTCTTTGCCCAGGTCGGTGTGTTCGAGCAGAACCCGTCCAACCTCGAAACCGGCAACGGCTTCAAGCTCAGCGGCAGTGGCAGCCAGGGCACCATCGTGCCGGTCGAAGTGGTGTGGACGCCGAAGGTCAATTCGCTGCCGGGCGAATACCGCCTGGGCTACTACCACAGCAGCCCGGACGCCGATGACGTCTACGAAGGCGCCAACGGCCAGCCGCAGCCGGTCAGCGGCGGAGCGTTCAAGTCGCATGGCAGCAAGCACGGCGGCTGGATCATGGCCACCCAGCAACTGACCGCCCACAACGGCGATGCCGCGCGTGGCCTGACGCTGTTTGCCGCTGCCACCGTGCACGACAAGGACACCAACTACATCGACAACTTCCAGCAGATCGGCCTGGTCTACAAAGGCCCGTTCAATTCGCGGCCCAAGGATGACATCGGTATCGGCATCTCGCGTATCCACGTCAACGACGATGCCCAGGACCGTGCCCGGCTGATCAACCAGCTCAACAATATCCAGGACTACGACAACCCGGCGTTCTTGCCGGTACAGGACACCGAGTACAACTCCGAGATCTACTACGGCTTCCATGTGACCAACTGGCTGACCGTGCGTCCCAACCTGCAATACATCCGCCATCCGGGCGGTGTCGACAAGGTTGACGATGCGCTGGTGGCAGGCCTGAAGATTCAGACCAAGTTCTGATGGAGTAATGTCCTGATCAATTAGCGTCGTGTGTGCTTTGCGGGCAGCCTGGCTGCCCGTTTTTTTTGCCTGATGTCATTCGTTCAGTTCATACCAGGGCCTCACTACCTGACACGTCCAAGGAAATGCAGATGCACGAGCATCCATTGCAGCGGTTTTTTACCGGCAGGCGCCCACGCGCCACGTTCGAGTGGGAGCGCTATCAAGCCCGTGAAGTGCTGGTGATCGATCATCCGCATTGCCAGGCCGTGTTCAGTCGTCAGGGCGCGCAACTGCTGCACTTTCAGCCGCGCGGGCAAAAACCCTGGCTGTGGTGCGCGGCACACTGGCCGCAAGTCGGCGCGATTCGTGGCGGCGTGCCGGTGTGCTGGCCGTGGTACGGGCGCCACCCGGAGGAGGGCGGCTGGCCGGCACATGGCTGGGCGCGCTTGCTGAACTGGAACCTTATCGACAGCCAGGCCAGTGAAGCATGCGTGCAGGTGCACTGGCAGTTGCAGCTCTGGGACTGGCAGGTGGATTTGCATGCCGAACTGGGCAAGGGCATGAACGTGCGCCTGAGCACGCGCCATCAGGACAGCGAACCGTGTCATTTCAGCCATGCGCTGCATGCTTACTGGCAGATCAGCGATGTCGCCGACGTTGCCCTGCAAGGCCTCGATGGCGCGCAGGGTTACGACCAGCTGCGGCGCCAGGCGTGTCGGCAGAACGGCGAATTACGTGTGCTCGGCGGTTGCCAGCGCTTGTTCGAGCATGAAGGCGCGGTGCAACTGCAAGACCCGGCCTGGCAACGCCGGCTGAACATCGACACCGGCGACAGCGCCGGCACCGCCGTCTGGCACCCCGGCAATCGACCGTTGCTGGGGGTAACGGGCCTGGAAACCACCGGTTTCGTCAGGGTCGAAGCCGTCTGCGGCCACAGCGACGGCCAAGGCCTGCACCCCGGCCAACAAGCCAGCCTGAGCCTGCAGGCACAACTGGCCTAAAGCGCACACAACCCCTGTAGGAGCGCGCTTGCCCGCGACCGGCTGCGTTAGCAGTCGTAAATTTGTGGCGTTTCATAGAATTTGCGAGCGCTAACGCACTCGGTCGCGGGACAAGCGCGCTCCTACGTAGGTTGATGGTGTTCGTGAATGATCGGTCTTAGCCCTGATCATCCAGTGGGTAGCGGCTGTCGTTCAGGCTTTCCTTGATCTTGCGCAGGTGCGGCTGGAAATCCACGCCGCGGCGCAGGGTCATGCCGGTGGCCAGTACGTCGAGCACAGTGAGCTGGATGATGCGTGAGGTCATCGGCATGTAGATGTCGGTGTCTTCAGGCAACGGGATGTGCAGGCTTACGCTGCTGGCCTGGGCCAGTGGCGAGTTGGCGGCGGTCAGGCCCAGCACCGAGGCGCCGTTTTCGCGGGCGATGCGTGCCACTTCGACCAGGTCGCGAGTGCGGCCGGTGTAGGAAATGATCACGAACAGATCGCCGGTATGCGCCACCGAGGCCAGCATGCGCTGCATCAGGATGTCGGCATGGGCGCTGACGGCCAGGTTGAAGCGGAAGAATTTGTGCTGCGCATCCAGCGCCACGGGCGCCGAGGCGCCGAGGCCGAAGAAGTGGATCTGCCGGGCCTGGATCAGCATGTCGACGGCGCGGCTGATCTGCGCCGGGTCCAGTTGCTGGCAGGCGCTGTCGAGCGAAGCGATGGCGCTGCCGAAAATCTTCTGAGTGTAAGCCTCGGGATTGTCGTCCGGCTCCACCGCGCGGCTGACATAGGCGGCGCCGCTGGCCAGGCTTTGTGCCAGTTGCAGCTTGAGTTCCGGGTAGCCGCTGACACTGAACGAGCGGCAGAAGCGGTTGACGGTCGGTTCACTGACCTTGGCTGCCTGCGCCAGCGCCGCGATACTCAGCCGGGTGGCCATCTGTGGGTTGAGCAGGATGACTTCAGCCACCTTGCGCTCGGCCTTGTTCAGCTCCGGGAGTCGGTTCTGGATCTGCTCCAGCAAATTACGTGTGCGGTCCATTCCTGATCCTTTTCGGGGGCTCGTTAACCCGCGTTTTGTCCGGGGCTGCAATTGGCCCCTTTAGCCTGTAGCAAAGGTGGCCTATCGTACTCAGAGGCTGTGTGAATCACCACTGGTATGAGGTTTTCGACAAAATGTTGTGGTTATTACTACATATGGCCTTGAGAAACGCCTTTAAAAAAGGTATTTGTAGTCTAACTTGATAAAAGAACCAACATTATGCCCCTGATTACGGTTGAACCGTGCACCTTCGCCTTATTCGGCGCCTTGGGCGACCTGGCGGTGCGCAAACTGTTCCCGGCTCTTTATCAGCTTGACCGTGCCGGCCTGTTGCATGAAGACACCCGTCTGATCGCGCTGGCGCGTGAGCCCGGTGACGAGGCAACGCACCTGGCCTATATCCAGCAGTCCATGCGCCGGTTCATCCCGCAAGCGGAACTTGAAGACGAGCACGTGACGCGCTTTCTGGCACGCCTGAGCTACCTGCATCTGGATTTTCTCAAGGTCGAGGGTTATCACGCGCTGGCCGAACAAGTGGCCGGCGTCGAGACGCTGATCGCCTATTTCGCTACGCCGGCGGCGGTGTACGGCGCCATCTGCGAGAACCTGGCGGCCGTCGGTCTGAGCGGGCGCACCCGTGCGGTGCTGGAAAAACCCATCGGTCACGACCTGGCGTCGTCCAAGCGGGTCAACGATGCCGTGGCGCAGTTCTTCCCGGAAAACCGCGTTTACCGCATCGACCACTATCTGGGCAAGGACACGGTCCAGAACCTGATTGCCTTGCGTTTTGCCAACAGCCTGTTTGAAACCCAGTGGAACCAGAACCACATCTCCCACGTTGAGATCACCGTGGCCGAGAAGGTCGGCATCGAAGGCCGCTGGGGGTATTTCGACCAGGCTGGGCAGTTGCGCGACATGATCCAGAACCACTTGTTGCAGCTGCTGTGCCTGATCGCCATGGACCCGCCCAGCGACTTGTCGGCCGACAGTATTCGCGACGAGAAAGTCAAAGTGCTCAAGGCCCTGGCGCCGTTTACCCCGGAGCGCCTGGCGACCCAGGTAGTGCGTGGCCAGTACGCGGCCGGCTACAGCGAAGGCAAGGCGGTGCCCGGTTATCTGGAAGAAGAAAACTCCAACACCGAGAGTGACACCGAAACCTTCGTCGCGCTGCGTGCCGACATCCGCAACTGGCGCTGGTCGGGTACGCCGTTCTATCTGCGCACCGGCAAGCGCATGCCGCAGAAACTGTCGCAGATCGTGATCCACTTCAAAGAGCCGCCGCACTACATCTTCGCCCCCGAGCAACGCCTGCAAATCAGCAACCGCTTGATCATCCGCCTGCAGCCCGACGAGGGCATTTCCTTGCAGGTGATGACCAAGGACCAGGGGCTGGACAAGGGCATGCAGCTGCGCAGCGGCCCGTTGAACCTGAATTTTTCCGACACTTACCGCAGCGCCAGGGTGCCCGATGCCTACGAGCGGCTGCTGCTGGAAGTGATGCGCGGCAATCAGAACCTGTTCGTGCGCAAGGATGAAATCGAATACGCCTGGCAATGGTGCGATCAACTGATCGCCGGCTGGAAGAAGGCGGGCGACGCGCCCAAGCCCTATGCCGCCGGTTCCTGGGGACCGATGAGCTCCATTGCCCTTATTACTCGCGACGGGAGATCCTGGTATGGCGATATGTGAATTGCAATTACCCGCAGGCTTGACGGCCCACGACTTCGACACCCAGCAACAGTTGGCCGAGGCCCTGGCGCTGAATGTCGCCGAGCGCCTGCGCAGCGCCATTGCCCAGAACGGCAGGGCGACTCTGGTGGTGTCCGGTGGCCGCAGCCCGGTGGCGTTCTTCGAGCACCTGGCGGTGCAGCCGCTGGACTGGTCGCAAGTGGTGATCTCTCTCGCCGACGAGCGCTGGGTCCCGGTCGAGCATCCTGACAGCAACGCTGCATTGGTCAGTCGTCATCTGTTGCAAGGACCGGCTGCGGCGGCAACGTTCATCGGTCTGTACAGCGTGGCGCCGAGCCTTGAAGTGGCCGCCGAGCAGGCCGACCGCCTGCTGGCCGAGCTGCCGCCGATCGATGTGCTGGTGCTGGGCATGGGCGACGACGGCCACACCGCCTCGCTGTTCCCTGATAGCCCGAACCTTGCCGAGGCGCTGAGTGAAGACGGTGAGCGTCGCTGCCTGCCGATGCTGGCGCCGAGCGTGCCGCACCAGCGCCTGACCCTGACCCGTCGCCTGTTGGCGTCGGCCCGTGCACCGATTTTGTCGGTGTCCGGTAAATCCAAGCTGCACACCCTGCGCGTCGCGCTGGATGGCACCGACCTGGCCGAGATGCCGGTGCGTGCCTTTCTTAACCTGTCCCTAGAGATCTACTGGTGCCCCTAAGCGAAGGAAATATCGCCATGACCCACTACGAAAACAATCAGCCGCTCGACAGCATGGCGAACAAGACAGCCCGGATCGATGCGCTGTGCGCCCAGGCGAAAATCCTTCCGGTGATCACCATCGCCCGCGCCGAAGATGTGCTGCCGCTGGCCGATGCACTGGCCGCCGGTGGCCTGACCGTGCTGGAAGTGACCTTGCGTTCGGCCTTCGGCCTGGATGCGATTCGCGTTCTGCGCGAGCAGCGCCCGGAGCTGATCGTGGGCGCCGGCACCATTCTTGACCGTCGTTCGCTGGCCGATGCCGAGGCTGCCGGTGCGCAGTTCATCGTCACGCCGGGCAGCACGCTGGACCTGCTGCAAGCCTCGGCGCAAAGCACGGTGCCGCTGTTGCCGGGCATCAGCAGCGCCTCCGACATCATGATCGGCTATGGCCTGGGCTACCGGCGCTTCAAGCTGTTCCCGGCTGAAGTCAGCGGCGGCGTGGCAGCACTCAAGGCGCTGGGCGGGCCGTTCAACGAAGTGCGCTTCTGCCCCACCGGCGGGGTGAACGCGCAAAACCTGAAAAACTACATCGCCCAGCCTAACGTCATGTGCGTCGGCGGCAGCTGGATGATCGAAAACAGCTGGGTGAAGAACGGCGACTGGGGCCGGATTCAGGAAGCGACGGCAGAAGCAGTGGCGCTGTTTGGCTAAACCAGCATTTGCCAGGTACACCGTGTAGGAGCGCGTTTACCGGAATACCGGACCACCGTGACCGGCTGCGTTAGCAGGCGTAAATTTCAAGCGTTTCGCAGCGTTCTGTGAGCGCTTCGCATTCAATCGCGGGCAAGCGCGCTCCTACAGGATTCGCACGGATTTTAAGAGTCCTTGAATTGCCGGGGCCGGGTGCGCAGGGGATCAAGCAGCTCGCTCAGGCCGTTGTGGTCGATCTCTTGCATCAATGCCAGCAGCGCGCCCAGCTCACCCTTGGGAAAGCCTTCGCGGGCAAACCAGTTCAGGTAATGCCCCGGCAGGTCGGCCAGCAGCCGGCCTTTGTATTTGCCGAAAGGCATTTCGCGGGTGACCAGCAGTTTGAGTGTTTCCGGGTTCATGGCTTACAGGTTCCTGGTAATACGTTGTCGATGGCAATCCTGCGGCGCCAGTCGCTTGCCACTGACGGACCTCACTTCAAGGCTGGCCACCGGCTGATCGCTCTCGTTGTCGAGCAGCACAGAATGCGTTTCACCGGCAGCAAACAGATGCTGCTCTCCCCATTGGCGCATGCACACCACCATCGGAAAAACCGAGCGGCCGCGTTCGGTCAGCACGTATTCCTTGTAGGCACTGCCGTCCGACGCCGGGCGAATCTCGAAGATCCCCAGGTTAACCAGCGCCTTGAGGCGTGCGGCCAGAATGTTCTTGGCCAGGCCCAGGCTTTTCTGAAAATCACTGAAGCGGCGGATATCGTCGAACGCATCGCGAATGATCAGCAGCGTCCAGCGTTCGCCAATCGCTTCGAGGGTTCTTGCCACAGGGCACTCGCTGGTTTGCAGCGTCGCTTGCCTGGCCATGCCAATCACCGTTATTGAGAAGTGGAATGCAAAATCTGGTTGCAGATTAAAACCTGAACGGGTAGAAATCAAACAAGTGGTTTCAAAAAGAAACCGATTGTATCGCCAGAGATGACTGCATGACCGCCAGCCCACCCGCGCTTTCCCGCGCCCTGACTCTGCTGTTCTCAGTGACCTGCGCACTCGCCGTGGCGAATGTGTATTTCGCCCAGCCCTTGCTCGATGTCATGGCGCAGAACCTGAATATTGAACCCGGCAGCATCGGCATCGTGGTGACGGCCACTCAGATCGGCTATGCCGCAGGCCTGTTGCTGATCGTGCCGCTGGGTGATCTGCTCGAGCGCAGGACCCTGATTCTCAGCCAGATGTTGCTGTCGGCCCTGGCGTTACTGGTGGTGGCGTCTGCGCAGCACTGGCCTGTGTTGCTGGGCGCCATGATAGTGGTGGGCCTGATGGCCGTGGTCGTTCAGGTGCTAGTGGCGTGTGCCGCCAGCCTGGCCGCGCCCGCACAGCGAGGCCAGGCGGTGGGCACGGTGACCAGCGGCGTGGTGCTGGGCATTTTGCTGGCGCGGTTCACCAGCGGGCTGATTGCCGATCTGGCCGGCTGGCGTGCGGTGTATTACGTTTCAGCGGGGCTGATGCTGATCATGGCGGCCGTCCTTTACAAAACCATGCCCGCCACCGGCCTGCCGCGCCTTGAGCGTTCCTACACGGCGCTGGTGCGCTCGACCTGCGCGTTGTTCATCACCGAGCCTGTACTGCGCCGGCGCGGGGTCTTTGCCTTGTTGATCTTCGCGGCCTTCAGCGTGTTGTGGACCTCGATGGTCCTGCCGCTGAGCGCGCCGCCGCTGTCGTTGTCGCACACGCAGATTGGCCTGTTCGGCCTGGCCGGCCTTGCCGGGGCATTGGCCGCGAGTCGCGCCGGGCGCTGGGCGGATCAGGGCTTGGGGCATAGAATCACCGGCCTCTCGCTGGGCCTGCTGGTGCTGTCGTGGTTACCGATTGCCTGTGCGCAAAGCTCGTTGCTGGCGCTGATGGTCGGGGTGATCCTCCTCGACTTTGCCGTGCAGGCCGTGCACGTGACCAATCAGAGCCTGATCTTTGCCGCGCGTCCCGATGCGCAAAGCCGTCTGGTCGGCGCCTACATGTGTTTTTACTCGGCCGGCAGCGCGCTGGGCGCGGTCGCCGCCACCCAGGTTTATGCGTTGTGGGGCTGGATTGCCGTGTGCCTGCTGGGCGCCGCGATCAGTGCGACTGCCTGGCTGTTCTGGTTGTGTATTCCCGCATCGGTTGATGCCTGTAACGCTTGATGGAGCTGTATTTATGAAAGTGCACCACCTGCTGCTTGCCATCCTGATCACCGCGTTATGGGGGTTCAATTTCTCGATCATCAAGCTGGGCCTGGCGGCGGTCGATCCGTTCATTCTGGCCGGGCTGCGCTTCACGCTGTGTGCGCTGCCGGCCATCTTTTTCATCCGCAAACCCGATGTGCCGTGGCGCTATATCGCAGGCTACGGGCTGGTGTTCGGCATCGGTATGTGGGGCGTGGTGAATCTGGGCATCCAGTCCGGGCTGTCGGCCGGCATTGCTTCGCTGGTGCTGCAGTTCAGCGCGTTTTTCACGATTCTGCTCGGTGGCTGGGTGTTCCGGGAAAAAGTCACCCGTGCGCAACTGGCCGGGATTCTTATTGCCCTGGGCGGGTTGCTGAGCATCATTTTCGTGGCCGATGGCTCGGTGTCGACCACCGGCCTGCTGCTGGTGCTGCTGGGCGCGTTTGCCTGGAGCGTGACCAATATCATCATCAAAAAAGCCGGAACCACCCAGGTATTTGCCTTTCTGGTCTGGTCCAGCGCTTTTGCGCCGATCCCGCTGTTTTTGCTCGATTACCTGGTCAATGGCACGCAGGGCTATGCCACGCTGGTCAACCTGATCGACACGCGCACGGTGATTTCGATCCTGTTTCAGGTGTACCCCAATACCCTGTTTGCCTACTGGGTATGGAATTCATTGCTCAGGCAATACCCGGTGTCCACGGTGGCACCGCTGTCGCTGCTGGTGCCGATTTTCGGCATGTTCGGCTCGATGCTGATGTTCGGCGAGAGCCTGTCGCCGATGAAAGTTTTGGCCGTGATACTGATCGTCGCAGGACTTGCAGTGGGTTTGTATGGCGCGCGGCTGGCCAACTTGCATTCTGCATGGAGGCAAAAGGACAGTTCATGCAGAACGCATGGCAAGCGTTCCGAGTGATCTTTTTAACTATTTGAAAATAAAGGGAAAATTTTAAATTCAGAGTCTGGCACGGGCGCTGCAATGTTTATGTCAGCTTCAAACATTGGTATCAACTGCCTAGGAAGGATAGTGAAAATGACTGACATCAACAAAGAATCGATCAGCCTGCTCAACGACCTGATCGAAACGAGCAAGGATGGCCAGAAAGGTTTTGAGACCAGCGCTGAAGACCTGAAAAACCCTGAGCTGAAACGCTTCTTCCAGGCCCACGCTGCCGATTGCGCCACCGCCGTACGCGAGCTGCAATCTGAAGTACGCGCCTTGGGCGGCGATCCGGAAACTTCCTCCAGTGTCAGCGGCACTCTGCACCGCGCCTGGGTAGACCTGAAGTCCTTGGTTACCGGCAAGAGCGACGAAGCTATTCTCAATGAAGTCGAGCGCGGTGAAGACCACGCCCTGGCCGATTACAAGAAAGCACTTGAAAAGGCCCGTGAAAAAGCCCTGCCAGCCAGTGTTGTCAGCCTGATCGAGAAGCAGCTTCAAGGCACTCAGCGTAACCACGACCAGGTCAAGGCACTGCGCGACCAGGTTCGTCGTCAGGCCTGATAAGCCTGTTCGAGAGACGCCTGAGCCGCTCTCTCTGTAAGCTCTCGGGACGGCAAGGATGCCGTCCAGCCAACCGCCAGCCGCTTATACAGGGCTGGCGGTTGGCGTTTGTGTGCCCTCGAGAAATTCGACCCGGTTGCGGCCATTGTGCTTGGCGCTATACAGCGCCTTGTCGGCGGCTTCGATCAGCGACTCCAGCGCATCGCCCTTGCCAGGCTTGCGGGTGGTCACGCCAATGCTGACGGTGATCGATTGCTGCTCATGCTCGAACGGCGGCATCTGCACGATGGTCTGGCGGATGCTCTCGGCCAGCGTCTGCGCGCGGATGTGATCGGTGTCGGGCAACAGCACGGCAAACTCTTCACCGCCATAACGCGCGGCCAGGTCGCTGCTGCGTCTTACATGGACGGCAATGCTCTCGGCGACCAAACGCAGTGCCTGGTCGCCGCCCAGATGGCCGTGGCGTTCGTTGAAACGACGAAAATGATCGACATCGATCAGCAGCAACGACAGCGGTGCGCCGGAACGCTGGGCGCGTGCCCATTCGATGCCCAGGGTGCGGTCGAGCTGGCGCCGGTTCGCCAGGCCGGTCAGTCCGTCGGTGGCTGCCAGATTGGCCAGCACCCGTTCGGCGTGCTGGCGGCGGCGCAGCTCACGTGCCAGCAGAAAGGTCAGCCACAGGATGCCCAGGCACAGCGCACCGGTGGCGCTGCCGACCAGCAGGGCATTGCGCCGCCAGGTGGCATACACCTCCGACTCCGGCTGAGCGATGACTACGATCAGCGGCAAGCCGTGCACGCGCAAAAACGTGTAAAGCCGGGTGCCCTGATACTTGTTCGACAGGCCGACAAAACTGCCTTCGGGCAATTCGAGAATGTGCTGAAAGTTGACCATTTGAGCCAGGTCGGCGCCGGTCTGGTCAAGTGGACTCAGTTCCGGTTCGCGAACCAGTAACACGCCGCTGGCGTTGATCAGGCTGATGCTGCTGTCGCGGTCCAGCGACTGGCTTCTGAACAAGGGCTTGAAATAGGCCAGGCGCATGGCCGCGATGGCGACGCCGCGAAACTCGCCATTGGCCCCCGACAGGCGGCGGCTGAACCCCAGGCTCCAGTCGTTGAAGCCCCAGCGGGCCTTGAACGGTTCGCTGATGTACAGGCCGGGCAATGCGTTGTTGCGGTGGTACTGAAAGAAATCGCGGTCGGCGAAGTTGTCCTGCCGCGTGGGGCCGGGCAGCGGGTCGGCCAGCACATTGCCCTGTGCGTCGAGCAACGCGACATCGCCCTTGTAGGGCGCGGCACTGGCGCGATCGAACAGCAAGCGCTGGCGCAACGGGTACGACAGCAAGGGCAGGTCAGCACTGTTCCAGGCGCTGATCATGCCGCTCAGCGAGGCGTCGTACAGCTCCACGCTGCGCTGTATATCCGCCTCGATCAGCTTGATGGTGTTGTTGGCCGCCCGTGAGGCGCTGAGCAGGGCGTCGTTACGCTCACGCGCGAGCAAGGAGGCGACAATGCCCAGAATCGCCAGCATCGACAACAGGCTGCCGCCGATCAGCAGGCGCTCGGAGCGTATCCATCCAGGTGAGACTGAGGGCTGGGCTGTGGAGGCGTTCATGGCTGCGCTCTGTCGGATACATGGCTGTCGGGTGCGAGGCGACGAGCCTTATGACCTGCGGCCTGGGTATTTGTCCTGAACGGTATAACAGGTTTTCGAGCAGGCGGGCGAGGGCCTGTGGCGAGGCTCTGCACAGGCGCCGCGCTCAAGGCCTTGGCAGATTGATCCCGAAAGTATTGAAGCCGCCGTGGCTGTCGACGAACACCGTGCCGCCATGCATCAGCGCGATGGCCTTGACGATGGCCAGGCCCAGGCCGTGGTTGGCGCCGCTGTTGCTGCGCGAGGCATCGACCCGGTAGAAGCGCTCGAACAGCATCGGCAGGTGTTCCTCGCTGATCGGCGGTCCCGGGTTGCGCACGCCGATGCGCACCTGTTGCTCAAGGCTGTCGATGGTGACCTGAATCGCCTGGCCGGGCTCGGTGTGTTGCACCGCGTTGTGCAGCAGGTTGATCAGCGCGCGGCGCAACTGGGCCTTTTCGATGGGCACGCTGGCATCGCCATGCACCTGTACGCTGACGTGCGCGTCTTCAAGGATGAAGTCCAGATAATCCAGGGTGGTGGCGACTTCTTCGGCCAGCGAGGCGCTGGTCAGTTCCTTGGCCTTGCTGCCCTGGTCGGCGCTGGCCAGAAACAGCATGTCGTTGATGATCGAGCGCAGCCGCTCCAGCTCTTCGAGGTTCGATTGCAGCACCTCGAAATAATGCTCGGCCGAGCGGCCACGGGTCAGCGCCACCTGGGTCTGGCCGATCAGGTTGGTCAGCGGCGAGCGCAGTTCATGCGCCACATCGGCGTTGAACGACTCAAGCCGCGAATAGGCCTGTTCGACCCGCCCCAGCGTCGAGTTGAAGGCGGTGACGAACTGCGCCAGCTCCGGCGGCAGCGGCGAAAGCTGCAAGCGCCCCGACAAGTGCGGGGGCGACAGTTTATGCGCCTCCAGCGACAGATGGCTCAGCGGCCGCAGGCCGATGCGTGCCACCCAATAGCCGAGCAATGAGGCCAGCACGATGCCGATGATCGCCAGGCTGACCAGAGCGACCAGCAAGGCATGCTGGGTTTGCCAGAACGTCTGGGTGTCGATGCCGGTCAGAAAGCGCAGCGCCGGGCGCTGGTCGCGGGCGGCGAATTCACTGACCAGCACTTTGTACGGAAAGCGCTCGCCGGGCAGCAGCAGGTCATGCATGCCCAGCGGCCCGTGGGCGAAACGCCGCACTTCGGGGCCGGGATTGCCGTACTCATAGGTGGCGTCGTCGCTGACCACCCAGAAGCGGATGCGTTTGTCTTCTTCGCTGAGCAGGTGCAGCTTGCTCTGGATCTTGCCCCAATGCTCCGGGTTGCCGAAGCGGTTGATGGTCGACTCCAGCACGCTGTAGCGCGCATCGACTTCAGCTTCCGGCAGCAGGTCGAGGTGCTTGTCGACCTGCAAGTACAGCGCCCAGCCGATCAACAGAAACACCCCGAACGCCACCAGCGCGAACAGGCTCGCCAGGCGCAGGGCAATCGAGTCAATCCGCACGGCGGTCCTCCAGCACATAACCCATACCGCGAATGGTGTGCAGCAGCTTGTGCTCGTGCGGGCCGTCGAGCTTGGCGCGCAGACGCTTGATGGCCACCTCGACGACATTGGTGTCGCTGTCGAAATTGATGTCCCAGACCCGTTCGGCAATCGAGGTCTTGGAGAGAATCTCGCCCTGGTGACGGGCCAGCACACTGAGCAACGAAAACTCTTTGGCGGTCAGCTCCAGACGCGCGCCGGCGCGGCTGGCCTTGCGGCTGATCAGGTCGATACACAGGTCGGCGATGCTGATCTGCACCGGCTCGTGCACGCCGCTGCGCCGGGTCAGCGCTTGCAGGCGCGCGACCAGTTCGAGAAACGAGAACGGCTTGCCCAGATAATCGTCGGCACCTTCGCGCAGGCCGCGAATCCGGTCGTCGACCTGTTCGCGGGCGGTGAGCATGATCACCGGCGTCTGCTTGCGCGCGCGCAAGGCCCGCAGCACACCAAAGCCGTCCAGGCCCGGCAGCATCACATCGAGGATGATCACCGCGTAATCGTTTTCCAGCCCCAGGTGCAGGCCTTCGATACCATCGGCGGCCAGATCGACGCTGTAGCCCTGTTCGCTCAGGCCGCGATGAAGGTAGTCGGCGGTTTTCTGTTCGTCTTCGATAATCAGCACGCGCATGCGGGGGTTCTCATCAGGGCTTTCATGTCAGTGCTTTCATGTGGCAATCGCCTGGCGAGCGGTCGGTGCATTCTGGCGGCGGTGGAACAGATGTTCGAGTTGCAGGTAGATCACCGGCGTGGTGAACAGGGTCAGTACCTGGCTGACCAGCAGCCCGCCAACCACCGCGATGCCCAGCGGCTGGCGCAGTTCGGCGCCGACGCCATAGCCGAGCATCAGCGGCAGGGCACCGAACAACGCGGCCAGCGTGGTCATCATGATTGGCCGGAAGCGCGTCAGGCAGGCCTCATAAATCGCCTCGTTGGGGCTCAGCCCCTGGCTGCGCTGGGCCTCAAGGGCGAAGTCGACCAGCAGGATACCGTTTTTCTTGACGATGCCGATCAGCAGCACCACGCCGATCAGCGCCATGATCGAGAAGTCCTGGCCCATCAGCCACAGCAGCAACAGCGCGCCGATGCCCGCAGAAGGCAGGGTCGAGATGATGGTCAGCGGGTGTACGAAGCTCTCGTAAAGCACACCGAGAATGATGTACACCGCCACCAGCGCTGCAAGGATCAACCATGGCTGGTTGGCCAGCGAACTCTGGAACGCCTGGGCGGCGCCCTGAAAACTGCCGATGATGGCCACCGGCATACCGATCTCTTCCTTGGCCTGGTCGAGCATGCGCACCGCATCGCCCAGCGCCACGCCGGAGGCCAGGTTGAACGACAGGTTGGCGGCCGGGAACATGCCGTCATGGCTGATCGACAGCGGGCCCATGGTCGGCGCGCTGACCTTGGCCAGCGCCGACAGCGGCACCATTTCGTTGGTCAGCGGCGAGCGCAGGTAGAAATACGCCAGGCTCTCGGCGCGGCCGCGCTGGCGGGCATCGAGCTCCAGAATCACCTTGTACTGGTTGGTTTCGGTCTGGTACTCGCTGATCTGCCGCTGGCCGAAGGCGTCGTACAGCGCCTGATCGACATCGGCGGTGGTCAGCCCGAAACGCGCGGCCGCGCGGCGGTCGATGTCGATGTGGGTGACGCTGCCGCCCAGTTGCAGGTCGTTGGACAGGTCGCGGAAGGCCGGATTGCTGCGCAGCTTGTCGGTCAGGCGCTGGGTCCAGGTGTTGAGCAGGTCGCCGTCGTTGCTCTTGAGCACGTACTGGTACTGGCTGCGGCTGGGCCCCGGACTGAGGTTGATGTCTTGCCCGGCGCGCAGGTACAGGACGATGCCGGGAATGGTGGTCAGTTGCGGACGGATGCGGTCGATGAATTCGCTGGCCGACACATCGCGCTCGCCGCGTGGCTTGAGCGAGATCCAGAAGCGGCCGCTGGCCAGGGTCTGGTTATTGCCCGACGCGCCCACCGAGTGTGAGAACGCCTGCACGGCCGGGTCGGCATTGATGATCTTCGCCAGCGCCTTGTGCTTCTCGACCATGTCCGGGTAAGAAATATCGCCGGCCGCATCGCTGGTGCCCAGCACCATGCCGGTGTCCTGCACCGGAAAGAAGCCCTTGGGAATCAGCACATAGCCGGCCACCGCCATGGCCAGGGTCAGGCCGAACACGCCCAGCGTCAGGCGCTGGTGCGCCAGGGCCTTGCGCAGGCCGCGCTCGTAGACATTCAGCAGACGGTCGCCAAAGCCGGGTTTGCTGTGGCTGCCGTGGCTGGGCGCGCGCATGAACAACGACGCCAGGGTCGGCGCCAGGGTCAGCGATACGATCACCGAAATCAGGATGGTGGCCGTGGCCGTCAGCGCAAATTCCTTGAACAGGCGGCCGACCACGCCGCCCATGAACAGCAGCGGAATGAAGGCGGCCACCAGCGAGAAGCTGATCGAAACCACGGTAAAACCGATTTCCGACGCGCCCTTGATCGCCGCCTCGCGCATGCCTTGGCCGGCCTCAAGATGGCGATGGATGTTCTCGACCACGACGATGGCATCGTCGACCACAAAGCCGACCGCAACCACAATCGCCACCAGGGTCAGGTTATTCAGGCTGAAACCCAGCAGGTACATCACCGCAAAGGTCGCCACCAGCGACACGCCCAGCACGCTGGTGACGATCAGCGTCGCCGACCACTGGCGCAGGAACAGCGCCATCACCGCGACCACCAGCAGCACGGCGATGCCCAGGGTCAGTTCCACTTCATGCAGCGAGGCACGGATGGTGCGCGTGCGGTCGTTGAGCACCGAGACTTCCACCGATGCCGGCAGCATGGCGGTCAGGCGCGGCAGCTGATTCAAGACCCGGTCGACGGTCTCGACGATATTGGCCCCCGGCTGGCGGAACACCACCAGGCTCAGGCCCTGTTGCTGGCCCGACCAGGCCTGGACATAGGCGTTTTCGGCGCCATTGATGACCTTGGCCACGTCCTTGAGGTGGACCGGCGCCCCGTCTTTGTAGCTGACGATGAGTTGCGCGTAGTCCTGTGGGTTGAACAACTGGTCGTTGGCTGACAGGGTCGAGACGCTGTCCTTGCCGTACAGCGCGCCCTTGGCCAGGTTAAGGCTGGTCTGTTGCACCGCCTGACGGATATCGGACAGGGTCAGGCCCAGGGCGGCGAGTTTTTCCGGCGCTGCCTGAACGCGAATGGCCGGGCGCTGCTGGCCGCTCAGCGACACCTGGCCGACGCCTTCGATCTGGCTGAGCTGGCGGGCCAGCAGGGTTTCAGCCAGGTCGCTCAGTTCGGTACCGGGCATCAGTGTCGAACTGATGCTGAGCAGCAGCACCGGGCTGTCGGCCGGGTTGACCTTGCGCCAGGTCGGCAGGTTGGGCATGTCGGCCGGCAAACGGCCGGCGGCGGTGTTGATCGCCGCCTGCACTTCCTGCGCTGCGGTATCGATGCTCTTGGTCAGGGCAAACTGCAAGGTCAGGTTGGTCGAGCCCAGCGCGCTGCTGGAGGTCATCTGCGTCATGCCGGGGATGGCACTGAACTGCACCTCAAGCGGGGTGGCCACCGAGGAGGCCATGGTCTTGGGGCTGGCGCCGGGCAACTGCGCGCTGACCTGGATCGTGGGGAATTCGGCTTCCGGCAACGGCGCCACCGGCAGGCGTGGAAAGGCGATGACCCCCAGCAGTAACAGGGCGAATGTCAGCAGCAAAGTGGCGACCGGGTGGTCGATGCACCACGCCGACACCGAACCCTTGCCCTTGTGCGCGGGTGCGTGGGTGTCTGCACCGTTCATGGCTGCACCGCCGCTTGCACCGTGTCAGTGGTCGGCGCCGGGTTGGGGGTGATCTCGACCCGGCTGCCGGCCTTGAGCCGTGACTGGCCATCCTGCACCAACACATCACCCGCCGTCGGGCCGCTGATCAGGGTCATGTCGCTGTCCTGATACAGCACTTTGACCGGCACGACTTCGGCCTTGTCATCGCGGATGCGGAACACAAAATGATGATCCATGCCGCGCTGTACCACTTGCGGAGGGACTTTCAGGGCATCGCGCTCGATGCCGGTCTGGATCTTCACCGTCACCAGCTGGCCCGGCCACAGGGTATGCGCGGGGTTATCGAAACTGGCCTTGGCGCGAATCGTACCGGTGGTCGGCGACACCTGGTTATCGATCAGGGTCAGCCGGCCTTCGCCCAGCAATGTGCCATTGGCGTCATCGCCCAGCCAGGCCTGCACGGTGGCCTGATCGGCTTGCCCGGTGAGCTTTTGCAGCAGCGGCAGCATCTGTTGCGGCAGCGAGAACTCGACCGCCACCGGGTCGATGCGCGTCACGCTGAACAGCCCGGCAGCGTCGCTGACGCGCAGAAAGTTGCCCTCATCGACATTGCGAATACCAACCCGGCCGGTCACCGGCGACAGGATGCGGGTATACGACAGTTGCACCTGAGCGGCTTCAAGGGTGGCCTTGTTGCCCTGCACGGTCGCGCCGAGTTGCACAACCTGGGCCTTTTGCTGATCGAAGGTCTGGCGGGAAATGCCATTGTCGCGGGTCAGTTCCTGATAACGCGCCAGGTCCAGGCGGGCCAGGTCCAGTTGCGCCTGGCTTTGCGCCAGTTGCGCCCTGGCCTGTTCCATGGCCGCGCGGATCGCCCGGTCGTCGAGGGTGGCGAGCAGATCGCCGGCCTTGACCTGCTGGCCTTCGGTCACATGCACGCGGTTGAGAATGCCGTCGACCTGGGCCCGAATCACCACACTTTGCAGCGATTGCACTGTGCCGATGCCGGTCACGAAGCGCGGCACATCCCCGGCCTGCAAGCTCACCACCTTGACCGGAATGGCCGTCGCAGCCGTGGGCGCCTTGCTGGAAGGGCGGGTCAGCAGCCAGCTGGCGCCAGCGCCAAGGACGGCCAGAGAGACAATGGCCAGAACGATTCGGGTCGATTTACGCATGCGAAGGAGGCGCCGAAAGGGGTCGATGAAAAGGGTCTTTGAAAAAGGTCGATGAAGAGGGCAACAGCAATCGTGGACGTCTTTATAGCCGGTCAACCCGGTCAGTAAAATGACTTCCAGCTGTCAGAATTGTCAGCAAAGCCTGCGCCAGTTGGCAAATCCACTGTCTGGCCTTGAGCCGCCATCAAGAAACCCGCGTCACAGGCGATAGCCCTTTGACGGTCGAAAAACAGGACTAAGCCCAACTTTGAGGAAATATCCTACAGAAGTTTAAGTGGTGTTCTGGCGATTATTCCTACGCTCGACTTAACTCAGCAGTGTGACCCCCGGTGTAACGGAGCGTGGCGATGAACAGCGATGCGTCAGTGTGGGAACAGTTATTCAGTGGGTGGGCAAGGCCGCTGATCAGTCGAGTATTAATAGCGGGCGTGGCGGTCACTGCAGCACTTCCTGTGCGGGCTCAGGAAGGTGTACTGGTTTTTCACGGGCAACTGGTTAATTCAACATGTGCCCTTAATGAACCCGCGCACAGAGTGGCATCGCCACCGGTCTTTAGTGTGCAGGTACAACCCGGCATATTTCTGGACGTGGACACACAACATAACGCCTGTACCGGTGCGGTAGTGCCATTCACCACCCGCTACCAGTCCGTGCCGCAGGCACCGGTAAACAGTGCGCAAGCCACGCAAAGCCTGTCGTCCAGCGCGCTGGGGGTGATCACGGTCACTTATCAATAAGTCTGCAATGGCCCCGCACTTCATGGTATGGATGAAGTGATGTGCGGGGCAGCAGCGTGTCGTTTTCGGCAAAGCGCTCGACGCATTTAAAAGACACCCCACGCAGGATTTACTTGAACTTTTTACTCGGTCTTTAGAGAAAGGCCCGTAAATTCAAGGTGTTCAATGGGGGGGCATTTTCTTCTTACAGAAATATCCTGCAATTTATATTGCTGATTCTTTCATTGTAAATGGATAGGGCTGACATCGGTTAAGGGAGCCGCGCTTTATAGTGCTCGCCGTCCACTAGCGGGCACACACGAAATAACACAAGGAACGTTGTTAACATGAAAAAGCTTTCTATTACTCTGGCCGTTCTGGGTGCACTGAGTTTGACGGGTGCTGCCAATGCCGCCAACAACGGCAAGCTGATCTTCAATGGCACACTGACCAACATGACGTGTGATGTAGCGCCTGGCACAGGGGTCAGCCCGGGTACCAATCCGGGTGAGATCAATGTCGATCTGGGCAATGTGTCGTTCTCCGACATCGGCCTGTCGAGCGAGAGCAAGCTGCAATCGGCCACCCCGATCCAGTTGCTGGTCAATTGCAGTGCCGGCGCCGATCAGTACAACACCGTCAAAATGCGCTTTGCTGCCCGTAACGGCAGCGGCCTGGACAATAACGATCAGAGCTTGCTGCGCACCACCGGCGCTGCCGACGGCGTGGGCATCGGCCTGATCAACGCAGCCAACCGGCTGATGGACCTTTCCGGCACTGAAACCATCGACAAACCGCTGATCAAGGACAGCGTGGGCGGCGCGACGGCGCAGATCGACTTTGGCGCGGTGTATGTACTCAACGGCACGGCAACCAATCCCGGTAATGCCGATGGCTTCATGCCTTTCGTGATGGATTACGAGTAACAACAGGGCACCTCTGAAAACTACCTGCGTGGTCATCGCTGCGTTCAAAACAGGCTCGTGCGCGAGTCCGGCCGTTTTTCGCCTGTTTTTGCCTTGCGCTGACTGCCCCGGCAACGTTTTTAGAGGCACCCGCCCCAGGCAGGGCGAGCCGGCTCGTCCTGCCTTCTTTTTCCAGCCGAGGCCAATGCCAGCATGCTTTTCATTTTTTTTCGCTGTGCGCTGCTCACGGCCGTGTGCCTGTGTGTGTTCAGCGCTCAGGCGGGCATCGTGCTCAATACCACGCGGGTCATTTATCAGGGCAAGGACAAGGAAGTCAGTCTTGGCGTACACAACAGTGGCGCCGGCGAAATCCTCTTGCAGTCCTGGCTCGAACCCTACGACCCGGTGGGCGTCAGCGCGCAGACGGACGGCACGGATTTGCCGTTCATGGTCACGCCACCCCTGGCGCATCTGTCCGGTGACGGCAAGCAGTTGGTGCGCATCATTCATGCAGGCCACGGCATGCCGACCGACCGCGAGTCGGTGCTGTGGCTCAATGTTCAGGAGATCCCGCGCAGCGCCGCTGAAAACACCCTGCAGATTGCCGTGCGTCAGCGTATCAAGCTGTTTTTCAGGCCCGTGGGCTTGAGTGGCGACCCGGCAAAAGCCGCGCAGCAGTTGCAATGGCGCCTGTTGGGCAGCGGTGAACTTGAGGTGTTCAACCCAGGGCCCTTTCACGTCTCGATGCTCAAGATCAGCACGCGCCATGGCCGCCAGGAACTGGCCAGCCAGGACAGCCGCATGCTTGCGCCGCAGCAACGCTGGCGTCTGTCGCAACGCCCGTACCCAGGCCGGGAGCCGGTGGAACTGGGCTTTACCAGCATCAATGATTTCGGCGGCCAGGAAGTCTACCGGGCCACGCTGCACGGTGAGCAAGTGGTGTCGGCCAGTCGGGCCGAGCCTCGATAACATCATGCGTTGCGCAACGGACTGCGCGGCGCGCCAGATACACCCAGCATGGTGAACACAGCTAATGGAATGGCTTATAAAAAATAACCAGGGATTCAGGCTCCGGGTCGCTCGCTGCCCGGTCAAACTTTCACCTCGCGGGTTACCGCTCGGCTTCGGTCTTGGTCTGGGCCTGGGCCTGTCGCTCAGTGCGCTGGCGGCTCAGGCGGGCAGCGAAGCCAAGCCCGGGCGCTTCAACACCGCCTTTATCCAGGGCAGCGACCAGCCGCCGGACCTGGAAGAGTTTCTGCGCGCCAGCTCAGTGCTGCCCGGCGTCTATCGGGTGGATATCCACGTCAACCGCTCGCTCAGTGGACGGCGCGATGTCGAGTTTGTGCGCAATCCGGGCACGGGGCGGGTGGAGCCGTGCCTGAGCCTCGACATGCTCCGCGAGCTGGGCCTGGATGTGCAGAAACTGCCCGAAGACGCCGCGCAGGCGCCAGGCTGTTTCGATCTGGCCGCGCACGTCGAATTTGCCCGGGTCCAATACCAGCCCGGTGCCTTGCGCCTGAACATCAGCGTGCCGCAGGCATTGATGGCTCGCAGCGCGCGCGGTTATGTGTCGCCGCAGTTGTGGGACCAGGGTGAAACCGCGGGCTTTATCAACTACAGCCTCAACAGCGCGCTGCGCAATCAACAAGGCCTGCGCCACACGCAGCATTATCTGGGGCTGCGCAACGGCCTGAACCTGGGCGCCTGGCGGTTGCGCAACGAATCATCCCTGGTGCACGGCGACGATCAGCCGTACCGCTTTCGCAGTAACCGCACCTTCGTCCAGCGCGATATCACCGCGCTCAAGAGTCAGTTGACCCTGGGCGAAACCTTCAGCGACGGGCAGATATTCGACAGTGTGCGTTTCAAGGGCGCAGCGCTGGTGTCCGACGACGGCATGTTGCCCGACAGCGAGCGCAACTATGTGCCGGTGATTCGCGGCATCGCCGAAACCAACGCCACGGTCGAGGTGCGTCAGAACAGCTTTCTGCTGTACAGCGGCAATGTCTCGCCCGGGCCCTTCGAGATCACCGATATCTATCCCAGCGGCTCCAATGGCGATCTGCTGGTGACAGTGATCGAGGCCGATGGCCGCCGTCGCAGCTTCACCCAGGCTTATGCCTCGCTGCCGATCATGCTGCCGGCCGGTGCTTTTCGCTACAGCCTCAGCGGCGGTCAGGTGGACAGCAATGAAGGGCAATACAACGCGGTCAATTTTCTCGGCGGCGCCTGGATTCACGGGTTCGGCGAGAACCTGACGGACTTTGGCGGGCTGCAACTGGCCGAGGATTACCAGGCTTTCAACCTTGGCGCCGGGGTCAATACCGGACTGGGCGCATTGTCGGCCGATCTCACCCATTCGAGCAGCGAGCTGCGCGGCCAGCAGCGGGGCGGGCAGAGTCTGCGGCTGCGGTATGCCAATACCCTGGACATGACCCGTACCACGCTGGCGGTGGCGGGCTACCGTTATTCGACCGCGCAGTACCGCACCCTGGGCCAGCATGTCGAAGAGTCTGGCGAACGGGACGCCTTGTTGATCATCGGCCAGGCCCGCGACCGCCTGGAAATCAACGTGACCCAGACCTTGTCCGGGCAGTCGGCGTCACTGAGCCTGACCGCCTCCGAACAGCGCTACTGGAACCTGCCGGGCAAGACCCGCCAGGTGTACCTGTCGTGGAGTTCGGCGTGGCGCGACCTGACCTACAACGTGTCTATCGAGCGCAATCAGAACTACAGCCGCGCAGGCGAAACCAGCGTCGATAACCGCGTGGTGCTGAGCCTGACCGTGCCGCTGGGGCGTACTGCCAGTGCCTCGCGGCTGTTTTTCAATGCCGTGCGCGACAGTCAGGGCGGCTATAACCTGCAGAGCGGGCTCAACGGCCAGGTGCTGGATAACCGCGACAGTTTTTATTCGGTGCAGGCCGGCCACGACAGTGAGTCGGGCAGCTTTGGCGCCGGCAAACTCGGCGCGGTGGCGCCCTTCGGGCGTTTCGAAGCCGGCTACAGCCAGGGCCGCGACTACCGCAGCCTGCTGCTGGCCGGCACCGGCTCGATCGTGGCGCATGCCGGCGGCATAAACTTCGCTCAGCCACTGGGCGAAACCTTCGCGCTGGTGCAGGTGCCCGAGGTTCAAGGGGCGGGCCTTGCCACTTATCGTCAGGTCGAGACCGCCGGCAACGGTTATGCGGTGTTGCCGTTTGCCCAGCCGTACCGCAGCAACTGGATCAGTCTCGACACCCGGCAACTGGGCGCGGACATCGAGCTGGACAACGCCGTCGGCCAGGTCGTACCGCGTCGCGGCGCGATGCCGGTGCTGCGCTTCAAGGCGGCCGTCGGGCGGCGGGTGCAATTTGCGCTGGTGCGCAGCGATGGCAGCAAGTTGCCGCTGGGGGCCACGGTCGAAGACGGGCAGGGCAAGACCCTGGCCAGCGTCGACCCGACCAGCCAGGCGCTGGTGCTCAGTGAACACGACCGCGGCACCTTGTATGTGCGCTGGGCCGATCAACGCTGCGCCGCACCGTTCGAGTTGCCGCCGCGCGACCCGTTGCGCGCTTATGACCGGCTCAGGCTGGTGTGCCGGTGAGGCGCTGGTGCGCGCTGGCGTTGCTGATGATGGCCATCGCGCAGGCTCAGGCGGCGGTGTCGCTGGCCGGTACGCGTCTGGTGTTCCCCGGTGCGTTCAGCGAGGTGGCCATCGAGGTCAGCAATCGCGATGAGCGTGAAGTGTTGCTGCAGGCCTGGCTGGGCACGCCGGGTGATGACGATGATCCGGCCAGCGCGCAGCCGCGCCTTGAGCTGCCGTTTGTGGTCACGCCGGCCCTGGCGCATTTGCCCGCCGAGGGCCGGCAGGTGCTGCGGCTGCTGTACCACGGCGTCGGCATGCCGGCCGAGCGTGAGTCGCTGTTGCACTTGTATGTGCTCGAAGTGCCAGAGCGCAGCGCGGCCGGGCCGCAACTGAATATCGCGGTGCGCCAGCGCATCAATGTGTTCTATCGACCTGTCGGGCTGCCCGGCGATCCGGCTGACGCAGCCACTGCGCTGAGTTGGTCGCTGAACCGCGCAGCGCCGGGCCAGCGGCACCTGCGGGTGACCAATCCGACAGCCTTTCATGTCGCGCTACAGGCGTTGAGCCTCGATGGCCGGGTCTTGAACGATCACCTGTTGCTGGCGCCGGGTGAGCGTTTCGAGTGGCCCGTCGACACCGGCCCTTTGCGGCGATTGTTATTCAAGGCGTTGACCGATTACGGCGGCCAGCGTGCCTATTGCGCACCGGTCACAGGGCAGGGGTCGTTCACGGCGCGCCTGCTGGACACTTCATTGATTGCGGAGCCCTGCTGATGTCTGACTTCATGTTCATGGTTAAACGGCTGTTGGCCGTGCTGTTTTTGTCGTTGCTGGGGCCGCTGAGCTGTTTCGCCGTGGTCTGTTCGGTCCAGGGTTCGGGCGAGCGGTTATTGCGCGATGACCTGGGCAGCACGGTCGCGATCCCGGCATCCTTGCCGGCCGGTGAGGTGGTCTGGCGTTCCGAGCGCCGCAGCGTGCAGGTCGAATGCATTCGCGAAGGACAGCAGGCTGTCGCGCAGGACGTGTTCGTCTACCTCAACCCGGACAACCTGAATATCGGCCAGGGCATTCGCGCAGGGCTGACGCTGGAGGGCGGCGACCATTTTTCCGGGCGTATTGCGACAGGGCACACAGTGCCGGTCTGCCACGAAGGCGACAGCAACATTGGCGCCTGCCCGAGTGTGCGTTTCACCCTGGGCTTTTCGGTGTTCATTCAAAAATTCGGCGCCACGCCGCCTTCGGGGGTGCCCGGTGAGTTGCTCGATTACCGGATGTTCCAGCTGGCTGGCAGCGATGCGCCCGATCCATTGCCGGGCCACAGCCTGAGTTATGTGATCAACAATTTGCGCGGGCTGAGGTTTGTCGCTTGCGAGGCCGAACTGCTGGTCAGCCCCGAGACGCTGGCATTCGGTAACGTGCCGATTCGGCAGGTGGTGATCGGCAAGGTCTTCGAGCGACGGCCGTTCGTGTTGTCGACGCGGCGCAGTTGCGATTCGCCGTTCAGCGTGGATGCACGCTTTCGCCCGGTGACCGGCAGCCTGGTGCGTGAGCTGCTGGTGCCGGCGGCCAATCCGTCGCTGGGCATTCGTATCGTGCGTACCGCCAATAACGAGATCGTGCGTTACAACCAGACCTTTCCATTGGCAGAGCTGTTGGGTGACACCCATGCCGCCAGCGTCGAGTTCAATGCCGAACTGCTGTGGCAGACCACACGTACGGTGCCTGGCCCCTTCGAGGCCGATGTCATGATTGACCTGTATTACAAATAATCGCGCATTTTTTCTACATAAAGCGCCTAGGCCGGCTGTTGCAGGGGAATGAACAGGTAAGGCGGCGCATCGCTGCCGGCCAGCTGCGCGCCGGCCTGTTGCAGGGTGTCGATGACCTGTTCGCCCGCGACATGAAAGGTCCACTGTGCCGGCGCCGGTGCCGGCTGAACGCTTTCAAGCGCCGCACTGAACGCCGCCATGTCCGGCAGATAGGCGACAAAACCATTGCCCTTGAGCGCGGTGGTGTGAATGCCCAGTTGCTGGCAGATCGACTCTTTGGCGCCGATGTCGTCGCGGTCGGCCTGGCGCGACTGTTCGATCAGGTCGCGCAGCGCGGGGTCGGCCACGCTGTTGCCGACGATCAGCAACGGTCCTTGCTCCCAAGACTCCGGTGGGCAGTCCTTGGCTTGCGGACGCAGCGGAATGTGCGGGTTGATTTCCATCGGGTAGATACGGCACACCAGCGGCCGGCGTTCGTAAATACGGCACAGATTTTTCGCGTCAAGATTCCGGCAGGGTCCGACGTTGTAGGCGGCAAAGGTGATCGCCACCCAGGCCTTGGCCTGGCCACTGTCGACCTGAATCGAACGGCGTGTGGCGTGCTGCAACTGTTCGGCGGCAACGCCATAACCGTTGTCGAGAAAGGCTTCGGTCAGCACGATCAGATTGCCGCCGTCAGCCGCCCACTGCGCGGCTTCGCTGAGGGTCAGGGGAACATGATGGTCGGTGCAGCAGCCGCCGCAACCCACGCAGTTGAACCGGGTATTCATGGTCTTGAGAACTCGTCCGTGCCTACGGCGGGTCTGGCATCAGGCAGGGTGCCAGCCCGTTTATTGAACGATAGTCAGGCAAGACATGTGCCAGCGCCGATTCAGCGTGGCTGGATGCTGTCCCACTCGGTGACACTGACGCTGCGGGTCTTGCGCTGGTAAAGGCACAGTTCACGACCCTGACGGTTGTTCATGTGCTTTTGCGGGTAGCGGCCTTGCAGTAATACCGCATCGATACCGGTACGGTCATCGAAGCGGGCGGTATTGCCCACGACCTTGACTTGCTTGAGCTGGCTGGCCTTCATGCATCCGGCCAGCACCGCACGGTCCAGATCTTTCCAGGCCTGCGGGCTGGCGGCCTGGGCCTGGCCGATGGCGCAGGCGGCGGTCATCAGCAGTACAAGGGCAGTTCTCATCGTCGTCTTCATGAGCGGCGCATCCATGAACAATCTATGGCCGGTCATTATGCGCCAGGTTGCACGGCGCGTGCGGCGGCCACCAGACAGCGGGTCAGTTCAGGGGATGAGAACTTGGTCAGCACCGCATCGGCGCCGGCTGCACGGGCCTTTTCACTGTTCATGGCGCTGTTCAGCGAGGTGTGCAGCAGGATGTACAGGTCCTGAAAGTCGGGCGTTTCGCGCAGGGTGCGGGTCAGGGTGTAGCCGTCCATCTCGGACATCTCGATGTCCGAAACCAGAACATTGATCTGTCCCGGCGTGCCTTGCAGTTCCAGCAAGACATCCATGGCTTCCCGGGCACTGCGTGCGGTGTGGCATTCGATGCCCAGACTGCGCAGCGTGAGGATCGATTGCTGCAGCGCGACCTGGCTGTCGTCGACCACCAGGATGCGCGCCGTGTTCAGTACATCGACTTCTTCGCTGCTCAACTGGTCCGGCTCGACGACGATCTGTGCGGGCGCAATGCCGTGGATCACTTTTTCGATGTCCAGCACCTGAACCAGCACACCGTCGACCTGGGTCACGCCGGTAATGAACGAGCGATTGCTGGCACCGTAGGGCGGCGGACGAATGTCGGTGCTCAGGCAGTGAACGATGCGGCTTACCGCCTGAACATGCAGGCCCTGTTTGCTGCGGCTGACATCGGTGACGATCAGGCAGCCGGCATCGGGGTCGGCCAGTGGTCGTTCACCGATGGCCCGGCTCAGGTCGATGACCGACAGCGAAGCGCCGCGCAGGATCGCAATGCCTTTGACGTGTGGATGCGACTCGGGCAGATGCGTCAGGGGAGGGCAGGGAATGATCTCGCTGACCTTGAGCAGATTGATTGCCATCAACTTGCCGCTACGCAACGTGAACAGCAGCAGCGAGAGAGAGTCTGCTCGCGCGTTCCTGGACATAAGAACCTTCTGAATGGGAGTGACGTCGACCGCAGGGCACCGATTGTGCAAACGGACAAGAGTGTCTGCACGGCAGTGGCTTTGACTGAGAATAGCGGATTGGCATGATTTGGCTCGCGAGCCGGTTCACGCTTTTGGCGCACACAAGTGGAGGCAGTCGACAAATACGGGAACGTATACTGGCAGTTTGGCTTTATTGACGTCAAATACCGGGTGGCCTGCGACAAATGACCACGCCCTTGATAGAGGCGCAAGGCGTGCGGCAAATCACCGCATCCTTTATATAGGTGCTGTGCGACAAATCAGCGCATTGCTGCCTTTATAGGGGCTGTGCGACAAAAAGCCGCAGCCTTCTATATATAAGGAAGGAAATGCGCCTGCGCAGGTTCACTCAGGTTGGCAAAACCTGCAAGCCATCCAGCCGGGAAATGCGCCCGTATGGCACTCAAACCCTTGAGTTGTCGGCACATGAGGCTGATCATCGCGGCGGCCGGGAAGCGCCAGCGCACCCGCAACCACCGCACTCCAATTCGAAAGGTATGTGAATGAGCGACAACATGTTGTACCTGAGGCGCGAAAAGCGCTTTCTGGTTCTGCTGGGAATCATCTGCCTGTCGCTGATCGGCGGCGCCCTGTACATGCAAGTGGTCCTTGGCGAGGCGCCTTGTCCGCTGTGCATCCTGCAGCGTTACGCCCTGCTGGGCATTGCCTTGTTCGCCTTCATCGGCGCTGCAATGCCCGGCCGGCGTAGCCTGACGCTGTTTGAAACCCTGGTGGTGCTCAGTGCCATTGGCGGCATCGTGGCGGCCGGTCGGCATGTCTGGGTGCTGGCCAATCCGGCCGTCAGTTGCGGTATCGATACCCTGCAACCGATCGTCGATGGTCTACCATTGGCTTCAATGTTTCCCCTTGGTTTTCAGGTCAGCGGCTTCTGCTCCACACCTTACCCGCCAGTTCTGGGACTGTCCCTGGCGCAGTGGGCTCTGGTAGCATTCGTCCTCACTGCTGTGCTGGTTCCTTTGGGGATCATTCGTAACCGGCGTAAGCCTCATGATTTACAAGGGCTTTAGCCAGAAATGCCTCGTTTGACGGGGCATTTTTTCAGGTTCGGAGACAACGAAATGTTGCAATTGTTACCGGCCATGAGATTAACTGTTACAAAATAAGGCATAGTCAATAAAAACTTACATATCTACAATCGCCCGCAGTTATCGTCCGGCCCGGCTTGGCGATTAGCTGTTTTTGAGGCCCGGAGCGCCGCTGTGTACCCTGAAAAGGCCGCGCAACGCTGGCCTCAGAGCGCACCGAATGGCCGCGCTTAAGGGAGCTGTCCTGTATAAAGGGCGGTTTCCAGCCATTCAGAATAAGAGACTCCAAGCTAAAACCGGATTTGTCGTTGCGCTACCGCGTTCTGGCAGGCCCTTGTTCAATTTAAAAAAATATGCCGGCACTGGCAGGGTGAAGTGTTGGCGGTCGAAACCCAACAGCACCGCGCAAGCTGCTTTTAGAGGTCGTGAGATGAGTAAAAATAGGTACCCCAGGTTTTTTGGCTACTTGGCCCTGTTGAGTATGCTTTTACTCAGTGGTTGTGAAGGCTTCCCGCTGCTCGACCCGAAAGGGCAGGTGGGTATCGAGCAACGCAACCTGATCGTTATCGCCACGTTGCTGATGCTGATCGTGGTCATCCCGGTCATTTTCATGACCTTCATCTTCGCCTGGAAATATCGCGCCACCAACAAGGACGCGAAGTACACGCCTGACTGGTCGCACTCGACCAAGATCGAAGTCGCGGTCTGGGGTGTGCCGATCATCCTGCTGATCTTCCTGGGCTATTTCACCTACGTGTCGACCCACAAGCTCGATCCGTATCGTCCTCTGGTCTCCGACGTGAAGCCTGTGACCATCCAGGCAATCTCGCTGGACTGGAAATGGCTGTTCGTCTATCCGGACCTGGGCATTGCCACGGTCAACAAGATCGTCTTCCCGGCCAATACCCCGATCAACTTCCAGGTCACTTCCGACAGCGTGATGAACTCGTTCTTCATCCCGGGTCTGGGCGGACAGATCTACGCGATGGCGGGCATGCACACCAAACTGCACCTGATCGCCAACGAAAACCACGAGTTCAACGGTATCTCGGCCAACTACAGTGGCGCGGGTTTCACCGGCATGAAATTCAAGGCTATCGCAACCAGCCAGGCTGATTACGAGGCCTGGATCAGCGAAGTCAAGAATTCACCTAAACAGCTTGACTCGGCTGAATACGCTGCACTGCTGAAACCTAGCGAGCGCAACCCTGTAGAACTCTACTCCACTGTCACGCCTGGTCTGTTCCAGATCATCATCGACAAGTACGAGGGGATGAACCACGGGCCAAGCAAGCAAAGCATCCGTGATCAGAAACAGGTCACCGGCACCCAAGGTGCGGTCAAGAGCGAGCATTCAGCTGCCGGGGCAGAGGAGTAAACAATGTTAGGCAAATTAAGTCTGGAATCCGTACCGTTCCACGAGCCGATAGTCATGGTGACCCTTGCCATGATCGCTCTGGGCGGTCTGGCGGTGGTCGGTGCTATCACCTACTTCCGCAAGTGGAACTACCTGTGGACCGAGTGGCTGACGTCGGTCGACCACAAGAAAATCGGCGTGATGTACATCATCGTGGCCATGGTCATGCTGCTGCGCGGCTTTGCCGACGCGATCATGATGCGTACCCAACTGGCCATGGCGCAAAACGGCGCCGAAGGCTTCCTGCCGCCAGAGCACTATGACCAGATCTTCACCGCCCACGGTGTGATCATGATCATCTTCATGGCGATGCCTTTCTTCACCGGCCTGATGAACATCGTCCTGCCGCTGCAGATCGGTGCGCGTGACGTTGCCTTTCCGTTCCTGAACTCCCTGAGCTTCTGGCTGCTGGTTGCCGGTATGCTGCTGATCAACATCTCTCTGGGTGTCGGTGAGTTCGCCAAGACTGGCTGGGTTGCCTATCCACCGCTGTCGGGCCTGCAATACAGCCCTGGCGTGGGGGTCGACTACTACATCTGGGCGCTACAGCTATCAGGATTGGGTACGACGCTAACGGGCGTCAACTTCCTGGTAACCGTGCTGAAGATGCGTACCCCTGGCATGAAACTGATGGACATGCCGATCTTCACCTGGACCTGTACCTTCGCCAACGTCCTGATCGTGGCTTCGTTCCCGATCCTGACTGCGTGTCTGGCACTGCTGACCCTTGACCGTTACCTGGACTTCCACATTTTCACGAACGAGTTGGGTGGTAACCCGATGATGTACGTGAACCTGTTCTGGGCATGGGGTCACCCTGAGGTGTACATCCTCGTCCTGCCAGCGTTCGGTGTCTTCTCTGAAGTCATCTCGACGTTCACCGGCAAGCGCCTGTTCGGCCACAAGTCGATGATCTTCGCCTCCGGTGGTATCTGCGTACTGGGCTTTGTGGTCTGGCTGCACCACTTCTTCACCATGGGTGCCGGCGCCAACGTCAACGCCTTCTTCGGCCTGGCGACGATGCTTATCGCGATCCCGACGGGTGTGAAGCTGTTCAACTGGCTGTTCACCATGTATCAGGGCCGTCTGCGCTTCACCGCGCCGGTCATGTGGACCCTGGGCTTCATGGTCACCTTCTCGATCGGCGGCATGACCGGCGTTCTGCTGGCCATCCCGGGTGCTGACTTCGTCCTGCACAACAGCCTGTTCGTTATTGCTCACTTCCATAACGTGATCATCGGCGGTGCGGTATTCGGTTACATCGCAGGTTTCGCGTTCTGGTTCCCGAAAGCGTTCGGCTTCAAGCTGCACGAAGGCTGGGGCAAGGCTGCGTTCTGGTTCTGGATCACCGGCTTCTTCGTGGCATTCATGCCGCTGTACGCGCTGGGCTTCCTGGGCATGACCCGTCGTCTGAACGCGACCGATATGCCTGAGTGGAACATCTACCTGAACATCGCTCTGTTCGGTGCGTTCCTGATTGCTGCCGGTATCGCTTCGCAACTGATCCAGCTGTTCGTCAGTATCCGCGACCGCAACAAGAACCTGGACGTCACTGGCGACCCGTGGAATGGCCACACCCTGGAATGGTCGACTTCGTCGCCACCGCCGTTCTACAACTTCGCCGAGCTGCCAAAAGCCAACGACATCGATGCGTTCACCGATGCCAAGCGCGAAGGTACTGCGTACAAGGTTCCGGCCAAGTATTCGGCGATCCACATGCCGAACAACACGCCGACCGGTATGTACATGGGTCTGCTGCTGACCGTCTTCGGCTTCGCGTTCATCTGGCACATCTGGTGGCTGGTCGGCGCAAGCCTGGTCGCAACCATCGCAGTCTTCGTGGCTCACGCAGCGCGTGACGATCAGGGCTACATGGTGCCAGCCGAAGAGGTTGCACGTATCGAAGGTGAGCATCACAAGGTCCTGGCGGCCAACGGTGCCTACACTCCTGTCAAGTCTGCGCCGGAACAGGTTTAAACAATGTCAAATACCGCTATTCACTCCGACGCCCATGGTCACGATGACCACGGGCATGACGATCACCACGACAGTGGTGGCATGACGGTCTACGGCTTCTGGCTGTACCTGATGACCGACTGCGTGCTGTTCGCCTCGTTCTTCGCGGTCTATGCCGTGATGGTCAACAGCGTTGCAGGCGGCCCGACCGGTCAGGACATCTTCCTGCTGCCATTCGTGGCCGTTGAAACCGCGTTCCTGCTGGTCAGCTCGATCACCTACGGCTTTGCCATGCTGGCACTGTACAAGGGTGAGAAGAGCAAGGTGCTGGGCTGGTTGTTCGTGACCTTCCTGTGCGGCGCGGCCTTTATCGGTATGGAAATCTATGAGTTCCATCACCTGATCCACGAAGGCTACGGTCCTAGCCGCAGCGGCTTCCTGTCGGCGTTCTTCTCGCTGGTCGGCCTGCACGGTGTGCACGTGACCAGTGGTCTGATCTGGATGGGCATCATGATGTACCAGGTCCAGAAAAAGGGCCTGACCAACACCAACAAGACCCGCCTGAGCTGCCTGAGCCTGTTCTGGCACTTCCTGGACGTGGTCTGGATTGGCGTGTTCACCATTGTTTATCTGTTGGGGGCGCTGTAAATGGCTAATCCACATAACACCGCAGGCGATCACGGCCACGCCGACGATCACAGCCACGGCTCCGTGAAGTCGTACATGATCGGTTTCGTACTGTCGATCATCCTGACGGCCATACCGTTCGCGCTGGTGATGTCCCCGGTTCTGCCGAAAGACATTACTGTGATGATCATCATGGCCTTCGCGGTCATCCAGATCCTGGTGCACCTGCATTACTTCCTGCACCTGGACTTCACCAGTGCGCAGCGCAACAACGTGACGGCGTTTGTCTTCACCGCGTTAGTGATCGTGTTCCTGGTCGGCCTGTCGCTGTGGATCATCTTCAGCATCCACCGTGAAATGATGGCGCAGTGAGGAAATCCTGATGTCGCTGAAGCACTTTATCCAAATCACCAAACCGGGGATCATTTTCGGTAATGTGCTTTCGGTGGCAGGTGGCTTTTTCCTGGCCTCCAAGGGAGATATCGATTTCATCGTGCTTCTGGCAGCGATCATCGGTACTTCCCTGGTCGTGGCCTCCGGTTGCGTGTTCAACAACTGCATCGACCGCGATATCGACCAGCGCATGGAGCGTACGCGCAACCGTGTGCTGGTGCAGGGCCTGGTTTCGTTGAAGCTGGCCTTGCTCTACGGTGCAATCTTGGGCGTGGCGGGTGTAGGGTTGCTGTACACCTACGCCAACCCGCTGTCGGCGTTGCTGGTGGTGATCGGTTTCGTGATCTATGTCGGTTTCTACAGCCTGTACTTCAAGCGCAAGTCGGTGCACGGCACGCTGATCGGTAGCCTGTCGGGGGCCATGCCTCCGGTGGTTGGCTACTGCGCGGTGAGCAACAGCTTCGACTTCGCGGCCCTCACGCTGCTGGTGATGTTCAGCCTGTGGCAGATGCCGCACTCGTATGCCATCGCGATCTTCCGTTTCAACGACTATCGTGCGGCGAAGATTCCGGTCCTGCCGGTCGAGCGTGGCATTCTGGTGACCAAGCGTCACATCCTGCTGTACATCCTGGCGTTCCTGGTGGCGACCCTGATGCTGACGTTCGGCGGCTATGCCGGGCTGAATTATCTGGCGGTTGCAGCAGGCATGGGCATGTACTGGCTGTACATGGCCTGGAAAGGCTACAAGGCTGCCGACGATACTGTCTGGGCCCGCAAGCTGTTCGTGTTCTCCATTGTCACCATCACTGCCTTGAGCGTGATGATGTCGGTGGACTTTCAGGTGACCAAAGAGCTGTTGGTGACTTACGCCTTCTGAGGCTTGCCTGAGCGGTACCCAAAAGCCCTGTTCTCTGAACAGGGCTTTTTTTTGTAACCTGATATATGACCTCTTCAAAGTTACATAATCCGGAGTGATAATCACTGCCTGTCACAAGCCGCAAAACCGGGGGTTCCGGCGTTGCGAAGCTGGCTGATAGACATGCTCTGTTGAAGTATCAAGTAATGGATTAGGTTTTTATTCGTGTAGGGAGTGCTTCAACGTCGGGCCTTCGTTAACAGGCTGCAGAACTCCCTCATGAAGCGTGACCACCCATGATGTCTACTCAACAACAGGCTGCCACTCAAGCGCCGCTGGTCTCGATAATCGCCCCTTGCTATAACGCCGAGAAATTTCTCGAGAGCGCCCTGGAGAGCATCTTTGCCCAGGATTACGAGCACTTTGAAGTCATCATCGTCGATGACGGCTCCAGCGATAACAGCTACGCCATGCTCCAGGCCCTGCAGGCCAGATACCCCTTTCAGCTTTACCGGCAACCCAATCAGGGCGTCAGCGCCGCGCTCAACCATGGCTTGCGGCATGCGCGCGGTGTATACGTTGCAACCCCGGATCTGGACGACATCATGCTGCCGTTTTCGGTGCGCATTCGTGCCGAGTACCTCAATCAGCACCCATTGGTCGGCATCGTCGGCGCCTTGATCACCTACATGGACTGCGACGGCAAGGACCTCAAGTGCCAGAGCCGCGAGGCGGTCGAGTGCCTGAACTTCGATGAGGTCGTGCGCGGCGCGGTGGTGGTCGGCGCGCCAGTGGCGCTGTACCGCATGCAGGCGCTGCGTGATGCCGGTGGCTATGACCCTTCGATCAGGGTTCAGGACTTCCAGATCACCCTGCGCATTGCGGCCAAGGGCTATCGCATCGATGTCTTGCCGGTCAAAATCACCCGTTACCGGCGTCATGCCAACAACCTGTCGCGCAAGTACAAAGTGCTGCTGGATGCAGACATGCAAACCATCGCGCCGTACGAGGGCCATCCTGATTACCAGCGCGCACGAACCCGCATCGTCCACAAGGCGCTCAAATACGCGGTGGTGGCCGATAAACCGTATGCCTGGAAACTCCTGCGCTCGATTCCCTTCAAATGCATGAACACCACCACCTGGCGCCGCTTCAAGCGCCTGGTTCTGCATCGTTAAGGCTCGGGAAATTTCATGAAAATGCTTGAATGGTTCAAAGAAAGACAAGCCCGCAAGCGTCTCAAGAGTCTGGACAAGCTGGAGCGCCTGCCTGAAAAGACCCGCCTGCACCACCCGCGACATCAATTCGGCGTGGGCAGCTATGGTGTCCCGCAGATACTGGAGTTCGACCAGGAAGCCAGCCTGCACGTCGGCGCCTACACCTCGATGGCCGAGGGCGTGAAAATCCTTCTGGGTGGCGGTCACCGCACCGACTGGCTGAGCACTTACCCGTTTCCGGCGATGGTCGACAAGCTCGCCGACATCGAAGGCTACGCGCCCAGCAAGGGCGATGTGGTGATCGGCAGCGACTGCTGGATCTGTACCGGCGTCATGATTCTCTCCGGGGTGACCATCGGTCATGGTGCCGTGGTTGCCGCAGGATCGGTGGTCACCCGCGATGTCGAGCCCTATGCGGTGGTCGGCGGCAACCCGTGCAAATTCATTCGCTGGCGTTTCGATGAGCCGGTGCGTGAGCTGCTATTGGAGTCGGCCTGGTGGGACTGGCCGATGGATGAGGTCAAGTCGGTCGCCCGTGACCTGTGTACCACCGACCCTGAAAGCTTCCTGACCTACGTGCGCCAGCGCCAGGCCGCCCAGGCGGTTCCAGTCGGGTGAAGGCGATGTGATTTCAGACTCAGAACGGCAATCATCTGGCAGAATACGGCCTTGGCCTGACTCATCCAGGCAGTCTGCTAAAAAGAAAGAGGGCGTTATGAGTCAAGAAAGCATCAACTGGGACAATCTCGGTTTCGACTACATCAAGACCGACAAGCGTTTTCTGTCCTACTGGCGCAACGGCGCCTGGGAACAGGGCTCGCTGACCGAAGACAACGTTTTGCACATCAGTGAAGGCTCCACTGCTCTGCACTATGGCCAACAATGCTTCGAGGGGCTCAAGGCCTACCGTTGCAAGGACGGTTCGATCAACCTGTTCCGCCCCGACCAGAATGCTCAGCGCATGCAGCGCAGCTGCGCGCGCCTGTTGATGCCGCAAGTGCCTACCGATGCGTTCATCGAGGCTTGCAAGCAAGTCGTTCAGGCCAACGAGCGTTTCATCCCGCCTTACGGCTCCGGCGGCGCGCTGTACCTGCGCCCGTTCGTGATCGGCGTGGGCGACAACATCGGCGTGCGCACCGCACCCGAGTTCATCTTCTCGATCTTCTGCATTCCGGTCGGCGCCTACTTCAAGGGCGGCCTGAAGCCGAACAACTTCGTGATCTCCGGCTACGACCGCGCTGCCCCCAACGGCACCGGCGCTGCCAAAGTGGGTGGCAACTACGCGGCCAGCCTGCTGCCAGGCTCCGAAGCCAAGAAAAACAGCTTCGCCGACTGCATCTACCTTGACCCGCAGACCCATTCGAAAATCGAAGAAGTCGGCTCGGCCAACTTCTTCGCCATCACCAAGGACGACAAGTTCCTGACCCCGCGCTCGCCGTCGGTGTTGCCAGGCATCACCCGTCTGTCGCTGATCGAACTGGCCGCCAGCCGTCTTGGCCTGACTGTCGAAGAAGGCGATGTGTTCATCGACCAGCTCGACACCTTCAAGGAAGCCGGCGCCTGCGGTACTGCTGCGGTGATTACCCCGATCGGCGGGATTTCCTACAAGGACAAGCTGCACGTGTTCTACAGCGAAAGCGAAGTCGGTCCTGTGACCCAGCGCCTGTACAAGGAACTGACCGGCGTACAGAAGGGCGACGTCGAAGCGCCAGAGGGCTGGATCGTCAAGGTCTGATACCTCGTTTGGCGGCATGAAAAAGGGAAGCATTGCTTCCCTTTTTTCATTCTGGCGCCGGTTCTTCCCTGGCAGGCCCCAGCACAATCGCCAGGTGCCGCAGGTCGTCGACCTCCAGATTCAGGCTCTTGCCCGACGGGCTCATCACCAGGCTGCCCAAGGCGAAAAAGGTAAAGAACTTCACCTCTTCGGCATGGCTGAGCAACTCGCTGATATAACGGCTGGAGCGATAGGCCTGCATGCGCGCCGGCGAGACATACAGGCTCACCCGCTTGCCTTCGATGCGATCGAAGAACAGAAACTTGAAGCCGACGCCGTAACGCTCGATCAATCCACCGCCGAACATCACCCGATCCTTGTCGCCTGCCTGCGCGTACTTGATATGGCGAAAGTACGAGCGCAACGACACCTCACCTTGCCCGGCCACGCGCAGCGTCAGTTGCTTGAAGTCCTCCGGCGACAACTCGGCGCGCGCCTGCCGATAGAAATCCACCAGGCGCTCAAGATTATTGGTGCGGGTTTCGCTGTAGCGCGGTGTAGCGGGTTCGCTGACCGCAAGGGCAGGCGTCGGTTGTGCAGGCTTTGCCGGTGCGGTGCCGGACAATTCGCGTGTGGCGGCTTCCTTGGTCGGCTGTTTCAGACTCGGGTCGAAGACATCGATAGCATCATCCAGCTTGCGCTTGACCTGACGCAGCCGTGTTTGCGGATCACTTGATTCGGTCTGCCCGGCTTCTACGGCGTCCTCTTCAACCCACTCGCAATCGGGGTGATGGTCGTAATGCGGATTGGCACGAAAGTGCGCCGCCACGAAGGTGGGATTGTCTTGTGGTTTGACGTCGTAACGAACCCCGGTGACCTTCACACCCTTCGCCCGGCACGGCTCGCTGGAACAGAGAAACTCGAAGCGAGCGCGTGGCGGCTCCTGAGAAAAATACTCACGCCGCGCCGCAACAATCGACAGCTCCTGCTGGAGTTCGACACAAAATGCACGGGTGATGGGCTTTGCGGGTTTCATGCGCGATACGTTCCCTGATGCGAGGCATGCGTGGATAGCCTGTGATCTTTATCCTTATACGACAAGTGGTTTCAAAAGATTATGCATGGGAGGTTGGAGAAAGGGCTTTTTGGTTGAGTGCGGCGTGGATCCTGATACCGATCGGTCAGTATTTGCGAGCTTGAGGGGGCAGCCATTCGCCTCGCTCCTACGAGTCGGTGGTTGCTGCGCGACAACGCGGCGCGGTGACGGCGGGGAATCTTCTACAGAACCATGCTGTTGTTCACTGAACGGAGCTGGGCCTGAACCCTCTTTTTGGAAAGACTCATGGGCCTTATATAAATCAATGGGTTATATGAACGGCAGAAAAGGGTCAACGCCCTGCGAACTGATAATTTCTCTTTCAAAACGGGAGGTTGTTGAGCAAAGTGTCTACTTCACTGCCGTATAGGCAGCTCAGAAAAACAGCGTCGGGGAGTTGTCCACGAACAGCCGCTTCACTGCCGTATAGGCAGCTCAGAAAAACCAATGGTTGACCGAAGTCCTCGACGTCGCCTTCACTGCCGTATAGGCAGCTCAGAAATGGGGCGGGTCATGGGGGCGGTCGGCAAGATTCTTCACTGCCGTATAGGCAGCTCAGAAAATTAAGGCTCGGGGAGTCAAGCAACCTATCTCCTTCACTGCCGTATAGGCAGCTCAGAAAAGGAACAGGCGCTTTGAGCCGAACTTGGCTGCCTTCACTGCCGTATAGGCAGCTCAGAAAAGGATCAGCCCAAGCGCGCCATAAACCAGCGCCTTCACTGCCGTATAGGCAGCTCAGAAAAGCATCATGGCGAAGGTTGCCGCCTTGCAGCCCCTTCACTGCCGTATAGGCAGCTCAGAAATTTGGCAGAAGGCTGCGTGCAGCAGGCGTGACCTTCACTGCCGTATAGGCAGCTCAGAAAATTTCGCGATCACAATGCAGCCCGGTAGATGTCTTCACTGCCGTATAGGCAGCTCAGAAATGGTTCGGATTGACATAGCCTCGGCGCGTAACCTTCACTGCCGTATAGGCAGCTCAGAAATGGTTATGCCTTTCGACATTCGCCAACGTGACCTTCACTGCCGTATAGGCAGCTCAGAAATGCAGGCCGGTACGTTTGCCGCTGGCCAGCACCTTCACTGCCGTATAGGCAGCTCAGAAATGAGCAATAACAAACACTTTGACGGTGTCGGTCTTCACTGCCGTATAGGCAACTCAGAAAGTCACCCGGGCTTTGTGCCTGCCACTGAACTGCTTCACTGCCGTATAGGCAGCTCAGAAATGCAGGCGAACTGTCGGCGTAGCTTTCCAGTGCTTCACTGCCGTATAGGCAGCTCAGAAAGGCTGGCGGGTCGCATAGTTGAATTTGTAGGTCTTCACTGCCGTAAAGGCAGCTCAGAAACCGACGACCGGAGCTTGGGGCACGATCCGCTTCTTCACTGCCGCATAGGCAGCATCAAATCAACCAACATACAAATAAGCCAAGGTCACATACACAAGGGCAGCGTATGCCAAACATACGCCACCCCATCGGCTATCAGATCACGCCACACGCAGCCCGATCACCGCCACCGCCCAATGGTTTCGGGTGGTCGGAATGGTTATCGCCGCCCGCATGCACCATCAGTGCATGGCCTTTGACTTCAGACAGTTTTTTCAGGCGCGGTGCCAGTACCGGGTAATCGGCCTTGCCGTCGGCGGTCACGTAGATTGCAGGCAAGTCGCCCAGGTGGCCGTTCTTGTCATAAGGCCCCAGATGCTTGCCGGTCTTGTCCGGGTCAAAGTGGCCGCCAGCGGCCAGGGCCGCGACTTTTACGCCGTCCTTTTCGCCTGCGTCGCAGCTGCCTTTTTCATGCACGTGAAAGCCATGCACGCCGGCCGGCAGGTCGGTCAGTTTCGGTGTGAACAGCAGGCCGTAATCGGTTTCTTCGATATGCACGCTGCCAATCGGCTTGGGTGCGCCGTCGGCGCTGACCAGATTGACCGGCACGTCCAGCGATGCTGCTTGAACACTGATAGAAAGCGCGCCGAGCAGGCCGAGCCAGAGGGTCTTTTTGATAGGCATTCAACACATCCTGTTGTTTATGAATAGAAATGAGATGCAGTCCAGAGTAGAGACCTGCAGTGTTGTCGTCCATCCGCAGGTCATTTCCCGATACTGCAGCCTTGATGAATTTGGCAATTGTTCTGGCGCGTTGGTTCAACCTGTCCTGTGGTCGTATGGCCGGTGTCACAAGGAGCAAAGGTGCCGGGCCTTGGCTATTCTCATTTCAATCATCTGCGCTGTTGATTATCCAATTCCCCTTTGGCTGAGGCAGCAGGCGTCCCATGAAAGACCCTTACGCCTACGGTTTCTACAGCGCCTGCCTGGCCTTGGTGGTGCTGGTGGTTGCCGCTTTTTTCAGTGTCAGAGTGGGTTCGGCACAGGCCTGGCAAATCATTCATTCGGCATCCGCAATGATCGAGGCGCTGGCCGCCATCGGCATTGCCGGGGTGAGCTTTGCCGCTTATGGCACCTGGAAGCACGACGTGCGCCACAACAAGACCTTGAGCATCCTCTGGGATACGAGCGTGGCCTTTCGCGAGGTCGAAATGGGCTTCAACGAATGGTTCTTCGGCCCGGGTGCCGAACAGAAGGCCGGTAGCGACAGTGATCGGCTCAATGCCTTGCTCAGTATCAGCACCCTTGGCCTGGCCCTTCGGGCGTTCAAGAAGCAGTGCGTCCTGCTCGACAAGGTTGTGCTCAAGCGCGACTGGCGCTGGATCAATCATGCCGCCGAACTGGACATGTTGGCCCGTGCCCTGACCAGTGAAATCTTCGGAGTGGTCAGCAAGGGCAAGGTCCGGCCGGGCATCGTCGACTTTCTTTATCCCGTGCATAGCCCGTCACGCCTGCGCACCCAGGCGCAATGGGAGGCGTTGCTGGACGGCATCGAGCAGGAACTGGCGGTATTGGAAGAGCGCTATGGGTGATGCGGCAGGCAATTAAGCGACCTTGCAATCTTCTGAGATGAGCCTAAGGAGGATGTCAAATTGTATCTCCTTGTGCCATTATTCCCGCGCCAAAATTAGATGGCCAAATGCATTCATTCAGCAAGTCGACCCGACGCATCAGGCTTTGTGCCGGCGCTCGCGGCCCCGGCTTGCAGCAAGTAATCAGTAGGAAGGTATGGAGATAGCCGCAAAGGATGGTGTGCACACCTGGCAGTTGGGTGACCAACTCTGGCATCAGGGCCCTGATGGCCATTTCTCCCTTCACAGTGTAGCGGGCGTCAAACCTGCAAGCGATCTGGTCGACCTCGACTATCTGGTCGGTGCCCGGCAAAAGCCGGGTGCGCACTATCTGCCGTCAACCTTCAAGCATTGTCCGGACAACGGCGCAGCCTTGCCCGTAACGGCCTGGCAGGCGAACAAGCGCTGGTTGCCGCCGTATGGTGACGGCAGCGGTTCGCGGGTGATTGCCAATGGGCAGCTCGGCGCCGCGCAGCACACCGTTTCGGCCTTGTTCCAGCGCCTGCAAGCGGCTGGCGCGCGTGACTTGAACGACAGCAAGCAAATCATCGAACTGCCACGCAAGAACGGCCTGAACTTCTTCGTCGCCGACCTGGGGGGTTATCGCGATGCGCTGTTCGCCCTGGGCCGCGAAGGCAGTCTGTTCCTCTGGCAGCGCGGTTCCGGCAAATGGCTGGAGCTGCAACCGGAAGGCACGCCGATTGGCCGCACGCGCCTGGAAAACTGGGCCTGGTCGGTCAGCCTGGGCGACGCCGAGCGCGGCCATACGTTGCTGGTCGGAGGCGAGGAGGGCGCGGTATTGGTCAAGGTCGATCCGCTGACCCTCAAATACCGCACCCAGCGCAAGGAAGGCCGCGCATTGGCCGGCCCTGGCGATCTCGAAGAACGCGCCTGGCTGCCGTTGCACATGAGCGACGGCAGCGTGCGTCTGGTCAGCCCGACCGCCGCCGGCTGGGAGCATTACCCGGTCACCGGTGCTGATCCGCAACGCATGACCCGCCTGTCGGCCCCCGTGCGCGATCCGTCTTCGCGGCGCTTGCTGTGGATCGGCGAACACGGCTACCTGAGCCTGCGCCAGGGCACCGCCGTGCAGGCCGAATGGCAGCCCTGGCCCGATGGCGCCACAGCCCACCCGGAACAGGGGCCGCCGTTTCGCGATGGCAGCGGCCTGTGGCAACTGGTTGCCACCGACGACAGCCTCAGCTATCTGCAACTGGACGACGGCGCCACCGACCCGTCCAAGCCGATCAAGGGCTATCGCCTGAGCACCGGGCACTTGAGCTTCAAGTACAACATCCGCCTGGAGCGGCCGTGGGACACCCACGACGAAAACCTGGAGCCGACCACCCGCGAAGTGGTGTACCCGTTCATCGAGTTCAGCAGCGAGCGCTTGCTGTTGTCGATGCGCGCCAACCAGACCCGCACCCTGGATGACTTCTTCCAGAGCGACCAGAAAGCCGACGTCCAGTACCGTCTGGACCAGGTCGGCGGCATTGGCTTTGGCCTTAATGCGCTGGTCAGCCAGCCATGGAATGCCCAGTGGTTTTTCTTCGATAACGCGATGTGGCTGTATATCGACTCTTGCGGAGCGCTGTATCGATGGAACGCTTGAACCGGCCGATGATGCGTGCCGCCTTGCTGATGCTTGCCCTGCTGGGTGTCACCACAAACGCTCATGCCAACGCTTCGGCGCAACCGCTGCGCCAGGTGTTTCTGGTGCAGAACTCCGGCTGGATGGAACCGTTCTATCTTGACCCGGCCTCGCCGTTCAAACCGCTGGTCATCAAGCTGGCCGCCACCGCGGCGGGCGACAGCGAAGTGGTGATCGGCGGCTTCAACCAGGCCGACAACGTGCACCCTTCGCCGCAGTGGACCTATCGCGGTCCCGGCACCCATGCAGGTGTCGCCGACAGCGTCAATCAACTGAACCTGGCGCGCAAAGCCGGTGGCGCCTACGCCGACACCGATTTCAAGCAAGCCTTGCTGGCCGCGATCACCACCGGCCTTGAAGGCCGCGAGGGGATTGTCTGGATCATCACCAACAACAAGAACAGCCCCAACAACAGCAGCGAAACCCAGCTCAAGAACCGTGAGTTCTATGACCTGCTGCACAACGAAGCGTCGATTTCGCGCATCGCCGCCTTCCCACAGAAAATGCCGGTCAAGGGCCCCAACTATCAGGCCAACGGGCTGATGATTTATGCGCTGGCCTACGGCAACAACGCCAATGCCGCGCTGGAACAAGTGCTGGCCCAGCCGGCGCTGGCCAGCTTGCTCAACGATAACCATGTACGCCTCAAGCCATTGACCCGCTCGGCGGTGCGCTTCATTCCGACCGGCGTGCAGGACACCGACGATGTCAGCGCCGAGCTGGCGCCAGACCAGCAGACCGTGGTGCTCAACATCAAGGTCGACAGCTCGCCGAAGACGGCGGTGCTGCTGGGGCAGTTCGAAAACCAGTTCAACCCTTATCAGATTCATGACGCCAAGATCGACATGAGCCTGGACATGCCCGGCGAAGCCCTGCAATCGAGCATCTCGGTCGACCGCATCAAGGACCTGGAACCGGGCGCACGCTCGGCGCCGCTGGCGATCAGCCTGCAACTGCCGCCGCTACCGTCGCAATGGTCCAGCGAGGTGATCTTCTCCAGCGGCTACCAGCGCGCCGGCGCCATTGAGGTGCGCCTCAGCGAGCAGCAACTGCGCATTTCCCAGGCCTTTATCGAACGCATGAACGAACTGTTCCCCGGCGACGCCTTGCCGGATGTGTTCGTGCCGTCCAGCGAAGCCAGCAGCTCGGCCACCCGTTTGCCGATCGTGCTGCAGGTCAGCTACCCGCTGATGCCCGTGCTGTTGCTGCTCGGCCTGTTCGTGTTGCTGTTGATCGGCCTGTTGGTGTTGTTCGCCATGCTCGGCGGCAAGAAGAGCTTCACCGTCGCGGTTGAAGGTCTCACCCAGCAGTACCCGCTCAAGCCGTTCAGCAGCGTCGGCGTTTATGACGCCCGGCAGAACAAGGTCGCGACCCTCAAGCGTGGCCTGTTCGGCGCGCAATTGATCGACCGGGCGCCCGACATCGCCGTCCGTCTCAAGTAACCCTCTTTCACGTATCCCAAGGAAGTTCTTCACATGGCCCAGACCAGCGCATTGCCAGCCCCGATTGAAAGCACCACGGCGGCGGCTCCGGCAACCACCACCAGCACGCTGGGCGTGCCGACGCCGCTGGACCTGGGGCCGAAAAAGGTCGACAGCCGCGACGCCCTGGTCGGCATCGCCGTGCTGGTGGTGCTGGCGATCATCTTCTTCGTGATCAAGAACGCCTACGCCAACTGGCGCGTGCGTGAGCGCGTCGCGCCTAGCCGCGCCAACGCCTCGGGCTGGTTCCTGTTCCTGGGCCTGCTGATGATTGCGGCCATGGCCGTGCTGGCGGTGATCAACTCCGGCCAGTTCTTGGCGCCGCTGTACTTCGCGCCATTGGGCGGCGTGGCCGCGATTTCGCTGGTCGCCTGGCTGATGACCTTCTCGGCCAAACGCTAAGCCCTACCGCTTTCAGGGTCGCGGCCCAGCCGCCGCGACCGCACCAGGATCAATGCCGAGCTTTCGGCCAGCCCGCCCAGGGCTCACGGAGTTTTCAATGAGCGACACTGCACAACCCACCGGCGCGCCAGCCACCCCGATTCTCGAAAAGATTCACCCGACGCTGTTCATCGCCTTGGGCGGGACCGGCATGAAGGTCAATATTCGTGTGCGTCGGCGCATCCTCAATGCCATCTGGGGCGGCAACAGCCAGGTGCAGCAGGTCGCCGACTTTCCGGTGGTGCAGTTCATCAACTTCGACCTCGACTCCGGCGAAGTGACCCAGGACGGCAAGTCGGTAAAGACCGATGTGCTGGCCGAACAGGTGAGTTTCACCTCTGAAGAAAAGATCATCGAGCAGCTCAACCTGAGCAAGTACACGCACTCCATCGATGAGCTCAACCGCCACCGCGAAGTGGCCGAGTGGTTCCCGCTGACCCCGGAAAAGATCAAGCACTTAGGGATCGATCCGTCCAAAGGCGCCGGGCAGATTCGTGCCCTGTCGCGCCTGTACTTCTACGACAAGTACCCGACCATTCGCGACAAGCTGCGCGACAAGATCGGCCGCTTGCTGAGCAACATCGGCGCGCAGGCCGACAAGCTGAAAAAGCTCGGCCTGGAAATCGAACCGGGCAAGATCCGCATCGTGATCACCGGCTCTGCGGCCGGCGGCACCGGCTCCGGCTCGTTTCTGGACATGGGCTATCTGGCCAAGGCGATCCTCAAAGAGAGCAACATCGCTGGCAAGGTCGACCTGTTCTTTGTGCTGCCGGGCGGCTTTCATGCCTACAACACCGAGCGTGTACAGGCCAACGGCTACGCCGCGCTGATGGAGCTGGAAACCTGCATGCGCGGCAACCCGCTGCTCAAGCACTGGGACGCCAGCGACAACCTGTTCATCGACAGCCGTCCGTACGATGACGTCTACATCATCGACAACAGCAACATCGCCCAGGCCAAGACGTCCGATCAGGAAGACATCTACGAGATGCTGTCGGACGTGCTGTTCACCGACTTCACCTCTCAGGATTTCGCCAACAAGAAGCGCTCGATTGCGGTCAACCAGAATCAGCACAAGATCCGCTCCTACACGGTGAACCTGCCGCAGGATTACGGCGACAACACCGAGCTGCGTTTCCCGTGTGCCTATTCGTCGATCGGTCAGGCGGTGCTCGACACCCAGATCGATGCGCGTCAGAACGTGCGCCTGAGCCGTCAGGTGCAGCAGATGCTCAAGGCCTTCTTCGGTATTGCCAACGCCGCCGTGGGTGGCAATCGTCCTACCGACAAAGAACGCGACGAGTTCCTCAAGGAACAGCTCAACGTCACCCCGCGCACGTTCACCGAACTGCCGGAGTTTCTGTCGCGGGTCGAACTGACCGTGGCCACCGGCGAATTCACTCACTACCAGATCGCTGACGACCTGTTGCAGGTCGAGGGTGATATCAGCGTCACCGGGCAGATCGAGCAGAAGACCGAAGCCTTGTTCGAGCGCCTGCAAAGCGGCGGCGCGGACAAAGAGCAGTGGCTGACCCTGGTGCGCGAAATCCAGCAGCAACTGGAGCGCGACACCAAGGGCAGTTCGGTCGACAGCGCCGAGCGCAACCATGAAGTGCGCATTCGCGAGAACCGCCACAAGCGCCTGGCCGAATTGACCCGCGAAGACGCCTTGCCGGAAAAACTGTTCCGCCGTCTGGACGACGACGAGCGCGGCGGCCTGGACTACACGCTGGCGCTGGTCGAGATGCTCAAGGACCGCCTCGAAAACGAAGGCAGCGGCATCATCCCGGCGCTGGAAAAGAACGCTGCGCGCTTCCGCGAGCTGTCCGAGAAGCTGGAGTCGGCCGAGCTGGCGCGTGAGTTCGAACGCCTCAAGGAAACCACCGACAAAGGCCTGTTCGCCCGCCTGAGCGGCAAGGACAAACAGGCCGACACGGTGCTCGGCCAGATCAAGGACACCCTACGCGAAAGCCTGTTGTTCTACGTGCGCTACATCGCCGCCCGCGAAGCCGCGCTGCTGTTGCGCGAAGTGTCCGAGTGGCTGGGCCGCAAGGAATCGGTCGACCACAGCGGCCAGCCGGTGTGGAACGGTTTCGTCGGTCGCCTGCAGGATGGCCGCAATGCGGTTAACCAGTTGCTCAAGCGCATCGACACCGACATCGCCAAGATCGACGCCAGCATCAAGGAAAAACACGCGACCCTGATTCCGCTCAAGCTGGTGCAGACCGGCGAAGAGCCAAGCGCTGAGACGCCCGATGTCCGCGCCTGGGCCAAAGATGCCTTCAAGGATTTCGGCGGCTCGAAAGTGCTGTTCGGCAAGCTACAGACCGAAGAGGGCCAGGAAGAGCTGCTGTCGAAACTGCGCAACAAGTCCGTGCAGCAATTGCCCAAACAGGCACCCGGCGCCGACCCGCTGTTGATCGCCCTGGCGGCGCTGACGCCGGATGAGCAGCGCGAGAAATTCCGCCAACTGTTGCAGCGCGCCATGCCGTGGACGCCGCTCAACCTGACCGGCGGCTTCAATATCAACAAGGACCGCTATACCTGCCTGATCGGTGTGCAGGACGCCAGCGAGTTCAAGCGCGTGTACGGCGCGATGCTCGGCCAGTGCCTTCCGCAAGGCACCGGCATGAACGCCGGGCAGATCCAGTTCGTCGAATCGGGCATGCCCGGCAAGCTGATCTGCTTCACCGAGTTGTCCGGTTTCCCGATGCCGGCACTGACGCCGTTGCCGACGTACCTGGCCAGCTACACCAAAGAAAGCGCTGCGATTCCGCTGCATTGCCACAAGCGCACCAGCCAGTTCGTGCAGCCGATCCAGTTCACCCAAGAGCAATACCGGCAGTTCGCTGAAGACTTCAAGCTGTACCTGCACGCGATTGCCCTGGGCGTGCTCAAGCGCTTGGACAACAACCTGTACGAGTTCTTCATCAATAAAGAAGACTTCACCATCGGTGATGAATTCTCGATTCGCCAAAGCGGCTTCAAGCCGGTGCAGCGCAGCGATATCGAAAACCAGGTGCGCGCCAAGACCTTGCGTCTGGGTGATGCGCAGGTGGCCGGGCTTGCAGCCTTGTTTGAAGAAATGAGCCGCACGGCGTATCGCGCGCAAAAGCGTGTGGACGAGAAGGGCGTGTCCGAGCTGTATCAGTCGTTCCCGTACAAGATTGCCGAGCTGCTCAAGAAAGAATACCTGGCACGCCTGAAGCGCCAGGCGTTGGGGCGCGAGGACAGTTTGCTGGCCAGCGCCGAAGCGTCGCTGGGGCAGTACATCCAGTTTGTGGCCGGGTCGCGTGCCGACGTCTATCAAGACGAAGTGCATCCCGATCACGGCGAGAAGCTGACGGTACGGCCTGAGTTCTTTACCGAGGGCTGGCTTGAAAATCTGCTGCAACCGGCTGCACCGGTTGTTGCCCCTGTTGCAGCGCCCGCGGCTGGCATGCCACCACCGCCGCCGCCCGCGGCCGGAGGTTTCGCGCCGCCTCCACCGGTGGCTGCGCCGCAGTACAGCTATCACTTGAGCGTGGCGGGTACGACTTATGGGCCGTACACCACCGCTCAGTTGCAGCAGTATGTGCAGAGCGGGCAAGTGACGCGGGACAGTCTGCTGTGGCGTGAAGGCATGGCGGGTTGGCAAGGTGCCGGGCAGATTGTCGAGCTTGCGCATCTGTTCCAGCCGCCAGTGGGTGGACCTCCGGCGTCTGCTGCTGTGCCGCCACCACCGCCGCCAGTGAACTGATCGAGGACGAGAAGCTATGTCGCAGCCTGCAAAAGCCGCCAAATTCCCCATCGCCTGCGTCAACAGCAACTGTGCGCAACCGCTGTGCGGGCCGGTTAACCACTGTCCGTTCTGCGGCGTGGCTGTGCAGCGGGCAGCGCCAACGCTTCGGGTCGTACCGGCGGCGCCTGCAGCTGAGCCGGTTGTCGTTGCAGCCGCTACACCCAGTGCTGCGCCTGCGACAGTGCAGCCAGCGCCTGTAGTGGTACCGGCTGCGGCACCTGCTCCTGTGCCGCCCACTCCAGCGCCTGTCCCAGTGCCTGCAAAACCCAAAGGGCGCTGGAAAAAGATAGTGCTGGGATTAGTGGCTTTGCTGGTCGTTGCGTTCTATGGCCTTGTTCAACTTGGCAACAAACATAATCAGCAAGTGATCGATCAAGCCGTTGCGACCGGCAAGACTTGCTTGAGCAAAAAGGACTATCGCTGCGCTATCGACAATGCTGATCTGGCTTTGCAGAAAGACCGCAACGAACCGCGAGCGTTGACTCTGAAGCAACAAGCGCAAGGTGAGCTGGCTCGCTTGCAAAAAGCTGAAGACGACAAGCAAGCGCGTTTGCAAGCCGAAGCTCAGCGTAAGGCCGCCGCCGATCAGGCTCGTCAGGAACAGGCCCGTGCGCGTGCCGAACAGCAGGAACTTGAAGCACGACGCAGAAGTGAAGAACAGGATCTGCGCGCTCAGCAATTACGTGAGCAACGCGCTGAAGAGCAACGTCAGCAAGAGCTGCGAGCGCAGTTGCAGCAACAGCAACAACAGCGCGCTCGTGAGCAACGCGCTCAAGAGCGTACTGCGCAGCAGCGTCAGCCGCGTAACTCCGGCAACTATGTTGCGCCGCCCAACGCCTTCAATCAGGGCAATTCGGGCAGCAGCACTGACGACATCATTCGGCAGGGACAACAGATGCAGCAGTTCCAGCGCCAGCAACAACAGCAGCGGCCGCAGCAGGGGCAGCAGCAACAGAATAAGGATGTGATCAGATCGATCATTCAGTAGAAATAAAAAGGCCAGCTTGGACTACCAAACTGGCCTTTTCTCTATGTTACAGAAATTTCAGAGCTGCCTATGCGGCAGTGAAGCAGGCGCGCCACACCCAGCAGGTGTTCGTCCATTTCTGAGCTGCCTATGCGGCAGTGAAGTAGACACTTTGCTCGATAAGGTCCCGCTTTCAAAGAGAAATCTTGGGCAAATGGGCTTTTAACCCTTTTTTGCAGGCAGTGCGTAACTGATTGATTTCTTTGGCCCGGTATTTTTGAATTGAAAAAAGGTCAGGCTGCCTGGCGTATAGGCCTGTGCGAGAGCCGCTAAGCTCGGTTAGCCGGCTCTCGGCAACTGTTACGCCGTCAAATGCTCAAACAGAATCGTCCCACCCACAATCATCAGTACGACCCCGCCAATAATCTCCGCTCGCTTGCCGACAATAGTCCCCAGCACTCGCCCCAGCATCACACCAATGGTCACCATAATCATCGTGGCCAGGCCAATCGCCGCTGCCGCTACAAGAATATTGACGTCGACAAACGCCAAGCCAACGCCAACAGCCAACGCATCGATGCTCGTCGCGAAAGCTGTGACGGCAAGAACAAAAAACGAATGCTGGCCGGTTTTCTCCTCTTCCTCGTCGTCTTCCTTCACGCCGTTGTAGATCATGTGCAGACCCAGAACGACCAGCAGCGTAAAGGCGATCCAGTGATCCCAGTCTTCTACCCAGGCGGTTGCCGCCTGGCCGATAGCCCAGCCAATAAGTGGGGTAATGCCTTCGATCACACCGAAGATCAAGCCAGTGCGTAACGCTTCAGAAAGACGGGGTTTATGCAGTGCGGAGCCTTTGCCGATGGCGGCTGCGAAGGCGTCCGTAGACATCGCGAGGGCGAGAAATATGAGGGAAATCGGGTTCACGGATTACGTCCAGCCGGGCTATGAGTCAACGACAAAGACACGCGCCCGGCTTTAGGCATGTGCAATGTCGTTGGTCTCACCAACCTAAAAAGGTGTTCGTACCACGGCTGACTAGGGCCGAGAATGTTGATACGAACGCTCGCGATTGCTCGCCAGCAGGTTACTCCCCAACGGAAGCGGCGATTATATACAGGTGATTGTAAAAGTGAAGTTAACTGTTTGTTGCGTTTGAAAAAGGCATTTGCAATGGCAAGGTCAATCGCATCGAAGGTGCATTGCGTCTGGAAGGGTTTTCTAAAGCCTTGCGCAATCCTTTAGAGTAGAAGCTTGATAGCAACAGGCCACGAGGTATCTGTACGTGCAGGACGAAACACATCCGCTGTCGAACACACCTTTGCGCCAGGAAACCTTGAGCGCACTGGCCTGTTTCGAGGGCATCAAGGACGAAGTATTCAGCGAATTGATCGGTATGGCCACTGCGCATTTCTCCGTGCCGATCGCGTTGATTTCGATTCTGGAAAACAGCCGGCAGTGGTTCTGGGCGCACGCGGGGATGGATTGCACTCAGACCCCGCTGATCGACTCGTTCTGCGCCACCGCCGTAATCGCAGATGATTTCTTCGAAGTCACCGACGCCACCAGCGACACCCGTTTTCGCAACAACCCGCTGGTACTGGGTAACCCAGGCATCCGCTTTTACGCAGGCTACCCGCTCGTTACCACCGAAGGCCTGACATTGGGCATGTTCTGCATCATCGACACCAAACCTCGCCCCAGCCTGACCCCCGAACAACAAGACACACTCAAACAACTCGCTCGCATCGTCATGCTGCGCATCCGCGACCTGCGCGAGAGCAGCTATGTCGACGGCAGCATCGGCCTGTTCAACCGTATCAAGTTCGAAAAGGACGTCGAGGCCTTCAAGCATCGCGACGAGCCGGTCACGGTGATTGCCGCCGACATGATCTCGCCGGCGTTTCTCAACGAGATCGTCAAATCGCTGGGCTACCCGTTTTCAGCCCAGGTGATGCTGCTGCTCAAGGACAAGCTCAAGCGCATCATCGGCGAGCGTGATTTGTACAAGATCAGCCCGACCCGTTTCGGTTTCATGATTCCCGGCGTGGGCGATATCAACGAGTTGATCGAGCAGTTGTCGCGTGAAATCGAGCAGCCCATCGAGTGCTCTGGCATTCCCTTGCAACCGCGTGCGGGCCTGGGGATGCTGCGGCTCACGCGCAATGACTGGCACGAGGACTGGCTGCGCTGCCTGGTCAGCTCGGCGGATCATGCGCGGCTTACAGGCAAGGGCTGGGTGTATTTCGAGCCGGAGCTGGACCGCGCTCAGGTGCGCGCCTTTACCTTACTGACATCGCTGTCGAAAGCGGTGGAGCGCGAGGACCAGTTTTATCTGGAGTATCAGCCCAAGGTCGCGGCACTCACTGGCAAGCTGTGCGGCGTCGAAGCCTTGTTGCGTTGGCGGCATCCGGAACTGGGGCTGATCAGCCCGGCAGAGTTTATTCCGCTGGCAGAAAAGACCGCGCTGATCCGCAAGATCAGCGCGTGGGTGGCACGGCATGCGCTGGAGCAACTCGCCGAATGGAAGGTGCAGGGCTATGAGTGGCAGGTGTCGATCAATGTGTCGGCAGCGGACATGGCCGACTCGACGTTTGTCGAGCTGTTGATCGGCCTGCTGCGCGAGAAGACCATCGAGCCGCACCTGCTTGAGCTGGAGTTCACTGAAAGCGCGTTGATCACCAACCCTGAGCTGACCCGGGCAAATCTTGAGCGGACCCGCGACTGTGGTATTCGCCTGGCCATCGACGATTTCGGCACCGGCTACAGCAACTGGACGTACTTGCGCATGTTGCCGGCGACAACGGTCAAGCTCGATCAGTCGTTCATGCGCGATGCCTGCCGCAATGACAAGGACCGTGCGGTAGTGACCTCGATCATTCAGCTGGCGCAAACCATCGGTTATCAAGTCGTGGCGGAAGGGGTGGAAACGGCCGAGCTGTATGACCGGCTCAAGGAATGGGGCTGCGACCAGATACAAGGCTATTACGTGGCAAGACCCATGACGGCAGATCGACTGGTGGCGTGGGCGCGGGAAAGGGTGTTGTAACGGTGCAAGATCTGGCCACAGGCGTGGCCAGATCCATTCAGCGTTTACTGCTGGGCTTTGGACGGCTCAAGCGTGGTCTTGGCCGTGTCGTGACCGGCATTCAGGCTGGCACGAATGGCTTTGACCTGATCGGCAGACACCTTGCTGGCGCTGTTCGACCAGCCCTGGCGCAGGAAGGTCGCCAAAGCGGCGGTCTCGCTGTCGTCCAGGCGCCAGGCGAAGCCCGGCATTGGCAGCACCGATGGGGCGCGTTCTGTCGACGGCGTCTGAGTACCGGCGAGGATCACGTGGATCAGTGCGGTCGGGTTGTCGGCGTTGATGATCGACGCGCCGTCCAGCGGCGGGAAGATCCGCGAGGCACCGTTACCGGCAACAAAGTGGCAGGCACCACAGTTGTCCAGGTACAGACGCTCACCCAGATTCAGGTCCTTGGCAGCGGTCAGCTTGGCGGTGGTGGCTTCGCTGTTTTGCGGTGTGTGCGTGTACAGCGCTTTGTGGCCGTCGAGCGACTTGAGATACAGCGCAATGGCGCTCAGGTCTTCGTCGGTCATGTGCGAGGTGCTGTTGGCAACGACGTCGGTCATTTCGCCGCCGACCGAAGCCTTGGCGTTACGGCCGGTGCCCAGGTAGTCGACGATCTCTTCCTTGGACCAATGCTGCATGCCGCGCAGGGCAGGAACAGTCCAGCCGTTGAGTTCGCTACCGGTCAGGTAGTCGCGGTCTTTTTCATCCAGACCCTTTTCCTGCATGGTCAATGCGCGTGGTGTATGGCACGAACCGCAGTGGCCCAGGCCCTGCACCAGATACGCGCCGCGAGCGACCTGTGCTTCAGAACCCTCGGTCGAGGCCTTGAGCGACACAGCAGCTTTTTCCGGCGTTGGCGCAAACAGCGTGCGCCAGTAGGCCAGCGGCCAGCGGATCGACAGCGGCCACGGAATATCGTGAGCCTTGTTGGCCTGCTTGACCGGCGCCACGCCGTTCATGAAGTAGGCGTACAGCGCCTGAGTGTCTTCGTCGCTGGTGCGCGCATAGGACGGGAAGGGCATCGCCGGGTACAGCGCGCTACCGTCATGACCGATGCCGCGACGTACGGCGCGTTCGAACTCGCCGTAGCTCCAGCCGCCAATACCGGTCTCTTTATCAGAAGAGATATTGGTGGCGTAGATGGTGCCGATCGGCGACTCGATACCACGGCCGCCGGCAAACGGCTGGCCGTTGTGCGCGGTATGGCAGGCCACGCAGTCACCGGCGCGGGCCAGGTATTCACCCTTGGCGATCAGCTCGGGCGTGACCGGTTGCGACAGTTTCGCGCTGGCATCGCCCGAGCGGTTGAGCAGGCCTGCAACCAGCCAGCCCAGCAGCGCCAGCACGACGCCGATCACGATCAACGTGATCAGCAGGGAACGGGATTTGGACTTCACTTTCTCGCTCCTCATGCCTGCACCAGCGGGCCAGGGTTTTTCAGGTACTGATCCTTGATGGCCTGCGCCGCGAACAGCGTCAGCGCGCCGATCAGTGCGGTCGGGTTGGCCTGGAAGTTCTGCGGGAAGGCGTTACCGCCCGGCACGAACACGTTGTGCACGTCCCAGCTTTGCAGGTAGCGGTTCAGGGCGCTGGTTTTTGGCGACTCGCCCATCACCGCGCCACCGACGTTGTGGGTCGACACGTACTTGGTGATGTCCCAGTGCGAATCTAGCCCCAGGAAGCTTTCCGAGACGCTGTCCGGGCCCAGTTCCTTGGTGATGTTCTGCACGATGCCACGCAGGTGCTGCTGCAGTTTCAGCTCGTTCTGTTTCCAGTCGAAGGTGATGCGCAGCAGCGGCTGGCCCCATGGATCCTTGTAGGTCGGGTCCAGGTCCAGATAGTGGTCGCGATAGGACATGCAGCCGGTCGAGATGCTGACCTTCATCGAATGGCCGTACCAGTCGGCCATGCCGTCTTTCCAGCCCTGGCCCCACTCTGGCGTGCCGGCGGGCAGCGAGGTGCCGATCGGGGTGCCGGTGGCTTGCGAGCTGTGAATCTTGGCGCCGCCAATGAAGCCCAGCGCTGCGCCGTCGTAGTTGCCCGGCGAGACATCGTTGAACATCTGCCCGGTGGCGCCGGCGGTGGCGAACGGGTTGAAGTTCTTGTCTTTGAAGAACAGCGTGCTGGCGCCCACGCTCAGGTACGCATAGTTACGGCCGATGGTGCCGGTCTCGGTGATCGGGTCGTACGGCTTGCCGATGCCGGACAGCAGCATCAGGCGCACATTGACGAACTGGAAGCCCGCCAGCACGACGATCTTGGCCGGTTGAAACACCAGATTGCCGTCGCCGTCAGCGTAGGTCACGCCGCGCGCAGTCTTGCCGTCCGGGTGCAGTTCTACTTTCAGGACGTTGGCGTTGACCTTGTAGTCGAAGTTGTCCATGCGCTTGAGCGCGTCCATCACCGCGGTTTGCGGCGAGGCCTTGGAGTAGTTCAGGCACGGGTACTTGCTGCAATAGCCGCAGTAGTTGCACGGCGCGATCTGGTTGCCGTACGGGTTGGTCCAGGCGCGCGAAACGTTGGCCGACGGGTTGGGGAACGGGTGATAGCCCAGCTTGCGTGCAGCCTCGGCAAACATCGAGCAGTTCAGCGTGTCTTCCAGTGCCGGCAGCGGGAACGGGCTGGAGCGCGGGCCCTCGAACGGGTCGCCGCCTTCGATGATCTTGCCGTTGAGGTTGCCGGTGTTGCCCGACAGGCCGCAGATCTTGTCGAAGCGGTCGAGGTACGGCTCGATCTCGTCCCAGGTGAACGGGTAGTCACCGATGCGCATGTCTTCTTGCAGGATGCCTTTGGTGTAGGCCTGGTCTGCGTAAGTCTTGAGCTTGATGTCGATGGGCGTCGGACGAATCAGTACGCCGGTCCAGTGCAGGCCCGAGCCGCCAACGCCGGTGCCAGGCACGAACGCGCCCCACTTGCGGGTCGGCAGCGCGGTGCTGCTCATGTTGTGGCGCACGGTCAGCGCGCCATCCTTCGGGGTGACCATGATCTTGTTGCGCACGCCGTAGGCGTACTGATCAGCCGGTTTTGGGTACATGAAGTCGGCGTTGTTGCGGTCTTCGCCGCGCTCCAGGGCGCGGACTTTCAAACCGGCCTGGGCCAGTTCGATGCTCATCAACGAGCCTGCCCAGCCGAGGCCGACGACGACAACGTCGACTTCGTCATTGGTAATAGTTGCCATAAAAATCTTGCTCGCTCTAACGCTTACGAAAGGGGTCAGCCGCGCTCGCCACTGATGCTTACAGGGCCCAGCGGGTACGCCACGTTGTGCTGCGCAACCCACTCCAGGTAACTGGCGCGTGCGCCGGGAAAGCCGATGGCGATCCACGACTTCATGCCCTTGTTACCGCCGTAGATCGGGTCGGAGAGATAGCCTTGCTGGGCCAGCGACAGGACTTCGGAGAAGAACATCGGCGACTTGAGAATGTCCTCGCCGAAAGCATTGAACTTGAGGTCACCCGCCTGCAGCTTTTTCAGCACGTCAGTCTGTTTGGCGGCCTCAAGGGCGGCGAAGTTGCCGTTCAGGTTCTCGTTGCACCAGGCCTCGACGGCCTTGATGCCCTTGCGATAGATGTCCTGCGGACGGTAAGGAATCTGGTAGCCCAGGGTCTTGGGCGCATTCAGGTCGAAGGGACCTTCCAGATAGATTTCGCTGCCCAGGTCACTGGCCAGTTGCTGGTCCATGAACACCGGCACGTTCGCTTCCAGCGCGCCAGGGCCACGGCCGCCGGCAGGAATCAGCTGGTTGCACGCAGCCATGATGAAGGCCCATTCGGCCGGGCTGAAAAACGTGGGGGAGTAGGACTCAAGGCTTGGCGCAACCATGTCGGCCGCCACTGCGGCACTGAGCCCCTTTACGGTCACGCCCAGCGCAGGCAAGGCAATCAGGGAAGAAAGCAGAAACTTCCTTCGTGATGTCGGCTTGTTCAACAACATACAGGGACCACCTATGACGGCTCACAAGAAAATCCCGGACGACACAGTGCTCTATGGATGTAAACGTTGCTGGCTTCAGGTTGCGAATGCCTGGCCTGCCACCTTTTTCAGGGCAAACGGAAACACGGACAAACGATGTGAGTCGTTATCGCAGGCGCGGGCATTCGTAACAGGGGCTGGCAGGCCTTGAGGGCTGCTCTCATTGTGATTCGTTTGCATCGGAGTGGCCGGTCCGCCTGCAGCGGACCGGTCCATTTACAGAGATGCGATACTTTTTGATCGCTTGCTCATCACGGGTCGTACGATGTTAGCAGACTCATTTCTAGATGTAACCAATGATTTCCCTATAAGTGTCAAGCGCTCTACTGTCGCAGTCACGAATAAGATTGCGCTGTCTTTGGTGACCGCTTGACGATGGAATCGTTTCGTATTTTTTACGGTTGTCTGATGTCTTTGTTTTATTGATTCGGCAACGCCAGCCATTCGCCCAACACTTTCTGGTACGCACCGGTGGCCTTGCTCAGGTGCAGCCATTGGTCGACATAGCTTTTCCAGGCGATGTCATCGCGCGGCAAGAGATAGGCTTTTTCGCCGTACTGCATGTAGCGCGACGGGTTGACGGCACACAGCCCCGGCAGGCGCTTCTGTTGATAAAGCGCTTCGGAAGCATCGGTGATCATCACATCGGCTTGCTTGTTCAACAGTTGCTGGAAGATGGTGTTGTTGTCATGAAAGGCCAGTTGCGCCTTGGGCAGCCAGGCGCGGGCGAAGGCCTCGTTGGTGCCGCCAGCGGGTTCGATCAGGCGCACCGCAGGCTGATTGATTTGCTCGACCGTCTGGTACAGCGCCTGGTCCTCACAGCGCACCAACGGAATCTTGCCATCCACATCCAGCACACTGCTGAAGAACGCTTTCTTCTGCCGTTCCAGCGTCACCGAAATACCGCCCATGCCGATATCGCACTTGCCCGCCTGCATATCCGGCATCAGGGTTTTCCAGGTGGTCGGCACCCATTTGACGGGCACATTCAGGCTTTGCGCCAGCGAGCGGGCCATGCTGATATCGATGCCTTCGTACTCGCCGTCTTCGCGCAAAAAAGTGTAGGGCTTGTAATCGCCGGTGGTACACACCGTCAACTGCCCGGCTTGCTGAACCTTGTCGAGATGGGAAAGCGGTTCCTGGGCCTGAACCGCACTGCAAACACCGAGCATCAAAACGGCCAGACTGCTGGATTGGATATTCATTGAAGAACGACTCGCTGCTGGAAGTTGGAGAGGGCATAGGGTAGCTGAAGCCACCCGATTGTCAGCCGCGCCTGCCCTGCGATACCGTGCGCAGCTCTTCAATACGCCGGATCGATCAAATGAAAGGATTTCTGAGTGGTGTGCTGTTGTCAGGTTGCGTGCTGAGCGCAGCCGCCGTGCACGCTGAGCAGCGCTACCGTTTCGAGGCTTATCCTGCCTCGACCGTCTCAAGCAAGGCACTGGGCCAGATCGACTGGAAGTCGAGCCCGGAGACTGCCAAATACTGGAAGTCCAAGGAAGCGGTAGAGGCTGTGGTCGGGCAACAGCCTGATTTTGCCGGGCACTTTGTGGTGACTCGTTATGGCTGCGGATCGGGGTGTACCGCGACGCTGTTCATCGATGCCAACAACGGCAAGATCTACAAGGCGCCGATGAATGAAGCCTCGACCGAAGAGGGCGCCCACAAGGCCTCCAGCAATCTGATCTTCATGAGCGATTTCCGCTATGTCGGTTCAGGGCCGCAAATGACCGAGACCAAAGGCGTGGTGGTCTGGAACGAGAAGGCGGCAAAATTCGAGGTGTTGCACAAGGACAAGCCGGTCAAGCTTGAGATGGAGTAAGCGGCTGCGCCTCCCTGGCACAGTGCTTGTTTAGCGCAGGTTACGTGCGAAAACGCATGACCACCTGATTGAGCCCCACGGCCAGTTGCGAGAGTTCGCCGCTGGCGGCGGCGGTCTGGTTGGCGCCGGCCGAGTTTTGCAGCGACAGGTCGCGGATGCTGGTCAGGTTGCGGTCCACTTCACGCGCCACTTGCGCCTGCTCTTCAGTGGCCGAGGCAATGCTGATGTTGCGCTCGTTGATCTGCGCAATTGCCGCAGTGATTTCGGCCAGGGCCTGGCCGGCGGCTTCGGCGACGGTCAGGCTGGTGCGCGCACGTTCACTGCTCAGGCCCATGGCGCTTACGGCCTTGCTGGCGCCGCTCTGGATCGAGGCGATCATGCTTTCGATCTCGGCGGTCGACTGCTGGGTACGGTGCGCCAGCGCCCGGACTTCATCGGCCACCACGGCAAAGCCGCGACCCGCTTCACCGGCCCGTGCCGCTTCGATGGCGGCGTTGAGCGCCAGCAGGTTGGTCTGGTCGGCGATGCCGCGAATCACATCCAGCACGCCGCTGATGCTTTGCACCTGCACGGCCAGGCCATCGATTTCGGTGGCGGTGTTGCCGACGGCGTCGTGCAGTTCGTTGATGACAGTGACCGTCTCGCCGACGCGCTGGCGACCGTTTCTGGCCGAGTCGCTGGAGTCCTGGGCGGCGTCCGACGCCAGTGCCGCGTTACGCGCGACTTCTTCGACGGCGGCGCTCATCTGATTGATGGCGGTCGCGGCCTGGTTGATTTCGTCGTTCTGGCGCTGAATGCCGCGCAGGGCATCTTCCGTCACGGCGGTCATTTCTTCTGATGTAGACGCCAGTTGATTGGACGAGTCGCCCAGTTCACCCAGCGTGCGCCGCAGGTTCTGTTGCATCACCGACAAGGCGGCCAGCAAGCGGCCCGGTTCATCGCGGCCATCGACGTCGATCGGTTTGCTCAGGTCATTGCCGGCAATCTGTTCGGCCACGGCCAGCGCCTTGGCAATCGGCGCAACCAGGCTACGTGTGAACAGCGCCGCCAGGATCAAGGTGGCGGCCAGCGCGAGCAGAATCGCGGCAATGGTGACATAGCGCGCCTGGGAGTAAGTCTGCTCGGCCACGGCATCGGAGCGCGCCTGCATGGCGTCGGTCAGTTGGTTGATGGTCTGGATATCCTGGGTCAGGCGGTTAGCCGCCTGAGTCTGCTCGCCGGACGGGCTGGACAGGGCGCTGACAAGGTCCTCACGCTTTTGCTCGACCGCTTCCAGATAGCGGGTGTGCACGCCAAGGTAAGCGTTGAGGTCGGTTTCCATCTGCTGGTAGGCCTTTTGCCCGGCATCATCGGTCAGCAAAGGCTTGAGCTTGCGCACATCGGTTTGCAGGTCGGTACGCCCCTGATTGATACGCTGGCGCGCCAGGTCCTGGGCTTGAGGATTCTGCGCGATGCGCAAATTGGTATTGCCCAGGCGGATGGTCAGCAGGTCGCTTTCGATGTTGGCGATGGCCTGACCTGCCGGCATGACCTGGTTTTGCAGGGTTTCACGCGAGTCCTTGAGTCTTGACGCCTGGTACAGCGAAAACAGCCCGAGGGCGGTGATCAATATGGCAAAAAAGCCGAAGCACAGCAGTGATCGCGGAGCGATGTTGAGGTTTCTCAAATTCATGGGGGAGGCCGTTTATTGAGTGATCGATAGCTGGCTATCGACCTTAATCGTTTCAGCTTTAGAGCTAATGTTAGGAAATGTGAATTTTCTTGAAATGCGCACGCTAGAGCGCTTGGCGCATGGCTGACATATCCCGGTAAACCGGACGCTGCAGACTGCTTGCATAAACCCTTCAGGCTGTCGACAATGCGAGCAATTATTATTCACGTCTGGCAGCGTCTCTCATGTCGACCCTCGAACCTTCGGCCATGCACCAGCTTTACAGCGACCACAATAGTTGGCTGAAGGGCTGGCTGCGGGTGCGGCTGGGTAATTCGGCCGATGCGGCGGACTTGGCGCAGGACACCTTTCTCAAAGTCATGACCGCGCGCAATGCCGGGCCGATCCGCGAGCCGCGCGGCTATTTGAGCGCTGTGGCGCGTTCGTTGCTGATCGACAAATCCCGTCGCCGCACCATCGAGCAGGCTTATCTGCACGCCCTGACCCTGCAACCGGAGCCTGTCGAGGTGTCGCCGGAAATCCGCCTGTCGATCATTGAAATGCTTGTGGAGGTCGACCGCTTGCTCGATGAGCTGGGCAGTCGCACCCGCGAGATCTTTCTGGCGGTGCAGCTTGAAGGCCTGACCTATGCGGCGGTGGGTGAGCGCTTTGGTGTGTCGGTGACCACGGTCAAGAATCACCTCATCCGCGCCATGACCCGTTGCCTGTTGCTGGTCGACACCCCATGAATGCAGGGCCGGACCTCAAGACCCTGGAAGCCGCCGCCACCTGGTATGTGCAGCTCAACGATGAGGCTGTCGATGAGGCGTGCATCCAGGCCTGGCAGCGGTGGCTCAAGGCATCGCCGCAGCACGCAGCCGCCTGGGAGCGGGTCGAGATTCTGCAGAAGCAGTGGTCGCGCGTGCCGCAGCAGGCTGCCTTGTCCAGCCTGGGCGCGGCGAAAGCGCAACGCCGCGACGTACTCAAGGTGCTTTCGCTGCTGCTGGCGTTCGGTGGCGCCGGCTGGCTGGCGGCCGGGTATGTGCCGTATCAGGCGCTGCTCGCTCAGCAGTACACCCGCGGCAACCAGCGCCGCACCCTGCAACTCGAAGACGGCTCGCGGCTGGTGCTCAATGCCGACACTGCCGTCGATATCCGTTTCGACGCCGAGCAGCGGCTGATCCAGTTGTATCAAGGTGAAATCTTGGTGCAGACCGCCAGAGATGCCGCGCAACGGCCCTTCATGGTGTTGAGCGAAGAGGGCAGCGTCCTGGCGCTGGGCACGCAATTCACTGTCCGGCAACTGGCCGGCAAAACCCGCGTCGGCGTGCTGGACGCCGCGGTGCAGGTGCGCCCGCTGCAAAGTATCCATAACACCGGCCGCTTGCTCGCAGGCTGGCAGGTCACCTTTGATCGCAACCAGGTCAGTGCGCCTGAGCGCCTGGCGCCAGGCTCGACCGCCTGGGAGCAAGGCATGTTGAGTGTCAACGACTGGAAGCTGGGCGACTTTCTCGCTGAGCTGAGCCGCTATCGCCCGGGCGTGCTGCGTTGCAGCGAGTCGATCAGGCACCTGAGCATTTCCGGCGCCTTTCGCCTTGATGACACCGACACGGTGCTGGAAAACCTGAGCAAGACCTTGCCGGTCAAAGTGCGTTACCTGAGCCGTTATTGGGCCAGCGTGGAACCTGTCTGACCTGTTAATAATTACCATTGTGCATATAAGAATAGTTCGATTATGTATTTTGGTTATTTCCTGCCGCTTGCTAGATTCCCCTCCCTGTTCGCGACGGGATAAAGGACTGCGGACCTGCCGCTGAGCAGGCTGCCTGATTACCGAACCATCGGCATCACCCTCGACTTTCCAATACACCTGACCCACGGCGGGATGCCGGGAGGCCGGGTTTTTCTTTATTTTTCGGGGATGCACGATGAACCAGGTTCCACAGCGCCGGCCGCACCGGCTTTCATTGCTGACACTGTCATTGCTCAGTATTTACGGGGGACAGGCAATCGGCGCGCAAGAGGTCGACGGCACGGGCGAATCGGTGCTCGGCACGGTGGTCAGTATCGGCAACCGGGGCGACCAGCGCGCCGCTGCCGACAGCCCGGCGCCGGTGGATGTGATCGACGCCGAGCAGCTCAACGCCACCAGCGGCGGCAACAGCAACCTGCGCGATGCACTGGCCAGATTGCTGCCCTCGTTTCAGGTCAACACCTCCAACAACCAGGGCGGCAACGCCATTCAGCGCCAGGCGCAATTGCGCGGCCTGAGCCTGGCCCATGTGCTGGTGCTGGTGAACGGCAAGCGCCGCCACAACACCTCGACCGCCAACCTGACGGCTGGCGGCCAGGCGTCCGGCGCCAACCCGGTCGACCTGGACCTGATCCCGGTCAGCGCCATCGACCACATCGAAGTGCTGCGCGACGGAGCGGCGGCCCAGTACGGTTCTGACGCGATTGCCGGCGTGATCAACATTGTCCTCAAGCAGAACGACAGCGGCGGCAAAGCGGTGACCACGCTGGGCGAGCGCTATCGCTGGAAGGGCCGCAGCGACGGCGACACCTACACCCAGACGCTGAACCATGGTTTTGCCTTGCCCGGCGACGGTTTTCTCAACCTGGCGCTGGATGCGAAAAAACAGAACTGGACGCTGCGCAACGGCGAGGCCAGCGGCAACTTCTACTTTCCGGGCGATGCGCGGGAAAACACCGTCGACAAGCGCGTCAACCAGGGCGGCCTGCCCAAGATCGAAGCGCTGAACCTGTCGTATAACGCCGAGCTGCCGCTCAGCGAAGACGTGTCGCTGTACTCGTTCAGCACCTGGAGCCACCGCGAAGGCGTGGTCGGGCAGAGCTTTCGCTTGCCCAACTCGACCAGCTATATCCCTGAAGTGTTTGGCAGCTCGGTGATGCAGCAACGTCTGGAACTGACCGAGGAGGACTACCAGTTTGCCGGCGGCATCAAGGGCGAAGATTTCCATGGCTGGCACTGGGATGTGTCGAGCACCTACGGCAGCAACCGCGCCGATCAGCGTCAGGTCAATACCGTCAACCCGTCGCTGGGCCCGACCACGCCGACCGAGTTCGACACCTATTCGTCGGAGTTCTCGCAGTGGACCAACAACCTCGACCTGACCCGCGCTTTCGACATCGGCCTGCGTAATCCGGTGCAGGTGTCGTGGGGCCTGGAGCATCGGCACGAGCGTTACCAGACGATCATTCACGACCCGCTGGCCTACGCCAACGGCGGCTATGTGTACCCCAGCGGCCCCCTGGCCGGCAGTGCCGCCGCCGTCGGTGCGCAGGGCGCGATCACCATCCTGCCCGAGGACGCCGCCGACCTGTCGCGCAACAGTTTTGCAACTTATCTGGACCTGGGCTTCGACCTGACCGACCGCTGGTTCGTCGGCGTCGCGGCGCGTGGCGAGCACTACGACGACTCGGCCGGCGACACCGTCAACGGCAAGCTCTCGACCCGGTACATTCTCACCGACGACCTCAACTTGCGCGGCACGGTGAGCAACGGCTTTCGTGCACCGTCGTTGTCGCAGACTGGCTATGCCAACTCGTCGATGGGCTACAACGCCAGCCTTGGCCCGGGCCTGAGCACCACCCGCCTGGTGCGCCCGGACTCGGCACTGGGCCAGGCGCTGGGCGCCAAGGACCTGACCCCGGAGAAGTCGACCAACTTCAGCCTCGGCCTGAACTACACGCCGACTGAAAACAGCAACGTGTCGGTCGATGCCTACCACATCATTCTTGAAGACCGCATCGCCCAGACCGGCTTCCTTGGAGGCGCCGGGGTCAACTCGATCCTGATCGCCAACGGCTTTGCCGGCAGCCAGTCGCTGTCGTATTTCGCCAACGCGATCGACACCAAGACCAGCGGCGTCGATGTCGTCGGCTCCTGGAAGCAGGACTTGGGCCGCCTGGGCAATGTGCGCTGGGACGCGGCATTCAACTGGAACGAGACGAAGATCACCGACATCGCCGACTCACCGGCGCAACTGGCGGCGCTCAACCTGACCTTGTTCAACCGCGTGGCTCAGGGCTACATCACCGACTACAACCCCAAGACCAAGCTGGTGCTGGGCGGCAACTGGAAGGTCGACGACTGGAACGTCAACCTGCACCTGACCCGCTACGGTCGCTATGACCTGATCACCAGCGCCACTGCGCCGTCCACCGACCAGCACTATGGCGCCAACTGGGTCACCGACCTCGATGTGGCCTATGCGCTGACCAAATCGGTCACCGTGGCGCTGGGCGCCAACAACCTGTTCAACGTCTACCCCGACAAGAGCAGCGTGGCCGACAGCAGCGGCGCGCAGTTGTATGCGTCCAACAGCCCGTTCGGACAGTACGGCGGCTTCTATTACGGCCGCCTTGAGGTGACCTTCTGATGACCTTCAATCGCAGGCAATTCATCGGCCTGATGGCGGCGACCGGCGCGGTCGCCGCCATCGGTGGCTGGCCGTTGCGCGGCATGGCCGACACCTCGTCGCTTCGCGACATCACCTTGAATGTCGCCACCTACAAGATCAATTACACCCAATACATGGACCTGGCTGGCGAGGCCGACACGCCGTACACGGTCAATAACGTCTTTGTACCGTTCGATGTGGCGCTGCGTTCGATTGCAGCGGGTGACATCGATGTCGGCATGAGCTTCACCGACATTCCGCTGACCATCTGGGGCCAAAGCCTGGAGGGCATTCGCCTGGTCGGGGTGGCCAACAACGTGATCGTCAACAAGCTGCTGGCCGTTGTGGTGCCGCCGGGCTCGAAGATCGAAAGCGTGGCGCAGCTCAAGGGCAAGCGCGTCGGTTACCTGAAGGCCTCCAACCAGCATTACTTTTTGCTCAAGTTGCTGGAGCAGAACGGCCTGACGTTCGACGACATCGTGCCGGCCGCGTTGACCCTGGACATGGGCCGGCCGGCGTTTTTGTCCGGGCAGCTCGACGCCTGGATCACCCAGGGCTCTGACACGCTGATTGCCCAACGCACCAACGGCGGTCGCGAGCTGGCCAGCGCCGCCGATGGTTATGTCGGTAACTCGTTGATCTGCGCCAATCAGAAGGCACTGGACGACCCGCGCCGGCTGGCGGCCATCACCGATTACCTGCAACGCGCCGACCGCACGCTGCGCTGGCTCGATGCTAACCCCGAAGCCTGGGCGCAGCGCAGCCATGAACTGACCGGCATCAGCCTGGACATCTACCGCGAGCAAGCCGGGCTGGAAGGCGGGCGAGGGCGGCGGTTGTATGCGGCCAGCCCGCGCTTCATTCGCCAGCAACAGCAGGCCGCCGACTTTTTGCACGCCAAGGGCGTGGCGCGGCAGGACCTTGATGTCAGCTCGTTGTGGGACAACCGGCTGGCCGGGGCACTGGGCGTGCTGGAGGGCAACTGATGTTTATAATTCTCTGGTCTTTTGAAGGAGTCATTGCATGACCGATCAAATTCGCCTTATCGCCGAACACCTGAACCAGACCGGCCAGTTGGTTGCGCCGGTGTCCGCTGAACAGGTGCCGGACACGGCAACGGCCTACGCCGTGCAACAGGAAATCGTACGCCAGCGCGGCACCACCGTGGGCGGCTGGAAGATCGGCCTGGCGGCGGCGAACGGCCCGGTGCAAGGTTCGGCGCTGCCGGCCGATGGCCTGTTGCCAAGCGGCGTTTCGCTGCCACGTGCAGGCTATGTGCCGGGCGCGCTGGAGCTGGAAATCGCCTTTCGCTTCAAGCGCAGCTTCGCTCCGCGCAGCGAGCCATGGAGCGATGCCGAGGTCTACGCCGGCATCGGCTCGGTGGCGGCAACCCTTGAGGTGGTGGCCAGCCGTTATCAGGGCTGGCCGAAGGTCACGCCACTGGCGATGCTCGCCGATTTGCTCAACCACGGCGCATTGATCGTCGGCGAGTTTGTCGAGTACCGCGAAGACTTCGTCTTCAACCAGCCGGCGCTGTCACTGACCTTTGACGGCAAGGACATCGTCAGCGGTCCCGGCGCCAACCCGGCCGGCGACCCGCGCTTGCTACTGCCGTGGCTGGTCAACCACTACAGCCGCCAGGGCCTGACCCTGACGCCTGAAACGGTGATCACCACGGGGTCGTACACCGGGCTGTTTACACCTGAAGGACCGGGTTTGGTACACGGCGTGATCGAAGGCTTGCCGGCGGTAGCGGTGGAGTTGGTCTAAAACCCCGTCTAGCCATACTCAACGTTCGAATTAACCCACTGATCAAAGTCCGGATGCTCGCGCCGGGCTTTTTCAGCCAGCTGCTCAGGCGTCGCATCGCCCAGGCCGTAGCGTTCATCGACGGCCCGGGCCAGCGCCTGCCAGTCCAGTTTGCGTTCGTCATCCTCATCCGGCTCCAGCCAGGCACCGTCGAAGAACTGCTTGCCGCTGGCCAGTTGCCGAATGTAATCCTCGATATTGCTTGCCACCAGGCTCGTCTCGCCTTCAGAGCCAAGAAACACCACCGGCGGCTGGGCCTTCAGGCCGGGGTAATACCACAGCAGAAACATCGAGCCGGTGCCGTCCTGACCAAACTGCACAAAACTGTCGCCCGACGCTGCCCAGCGCTGACCGCCAAACCAGTGGCCGAAGGTTTCCGCCAACTCCTGGTCGCTGTAGGACGCCGACTCGAAATCGATGGGCCAGCCAATAAGGTCTTGATCGTAAAGCGTGTTGATGAAGGCGATGGCGTCGCGGGTGGTGTCGTCCAGTTTGCTGTGCATGAAGAAGGCTCCTTGTGTTCAGCAGGGCGCTGGTGCCTGGGAGAGGGTAGACAACAGAAAACGGCAGATCTTCTGTTGGCGCTTCAACCACTCTCGTACATGAGCATCAAGAAATTTTGTGATAGCCGGTTCGACTGGCAGGCGCCGTTCAGCACGGCGGAAAAAATCCTCATCCAGTTCGGTGCCGGAAATCAGCCGATCCGCAAGGCCTCACCTTTGTTCAGCACCTTCCCCACCATTCGCTGCCACCATCCCCTTCGTGAGGCCGGAAGCTCCAGCACCGCTTGCGGCACGTCCTGCCAGCGCACCCATGACTCATTGCGCCAGTGCAGCAAATGCAGCGAATTGCCCATCCAGTTCAATCGGCTCAGGCTGGGCCGGTCATCGTGGGCTGCGTGGTGTTGCTGATGAAGTTCAGGCAGCACCTGATGGGTCATCCATTGGCGCAGGGTGCGGTTTTCGGGCACGTAGTGGTGAACCAGCAAGGCAAACATGCCGGACTCGCTGACCAGCAGGCATTTTTCCCACTCTGCATGTGCTTCCAGCCAGGCGGTACGGCGTTGGTCCGGGTCGAGCTTGAGGGTGGCGCGTTCATCGAGCCGGGTGCCCATCAGGCGGGCCAGATCTGCCAGGCAAAACCACGCCTGACCATCGCACAGCACGGCGCGCAGCATGCGGTGGTGGCGGATGAAGAGGGTGGCTTGAAATTGTTGTGTGCAAGGGGCTTGGGGGTTGAGCGGGTACATGGGTGTTGCTCCAGGTTTTCAAGCAGCCAAACCTCGTCGCTAAACGAAAAAGTGACTGCTGTTTGAGAGTTGACGACTCCATATACAGGTTGGTGCCTGGCTGAATATGAGCCGCGCAAAATCGCTTGCTTGAGCGAAACCCAGACTAACGAGGACAGGTCATCCGGGACCAGTGATGGCCCGGGCTGAGGCTTCTACTTCGGCTGTAAGAAGGATCAGCGCAAAGAGGGTAAAGACTTACCCGAAAGGCGCGGGGCCTTTAAATGAGGGGTGGCAGCTGTGCGAAGGTTAGCGAACCGGCATCCTGGAAACCGGCAGACCCGGAGGTCTCCGACGCACAGCCGCCATAACGCGAGCATCAAGCATGTGCTTGCTGCAGGTTGGATGACGCTGACACGCCAGGAGTAAACGGATCGCTAAATCCGGTCGCTGATTTTGCAGCGAGCGGCGCGCAGCCTAGCGTGGCTGTAAGGGGCAGACAAGTGATGGCCACAGGATCTCTCTGTCGCCTTCATGAACGATTTGTCTGATAACGCCACCTTATGCACTCAAAATCGATGAACACTCTTAAAAATCCCCTCAAACGCCTACAATTCATTCTCTTCAAGGCAACTCATTCAGGCCCGTCAGTCTATGGCGCTCGACCCTCTTACCCTGCTGGTGATCACCATCGCCCTGGCCGCCTCTGCCGCGCTGTATCTGGCCATTGAGTGGCGCAGCGTGCGTGAGTCTTCGCTGCTGTTCTGGAGCGCAGGATTTGCCTCGATCAGCGTGGGCTGCATGCTGGCATTGCTGCGCAGCAGCGGCCTGTTATTGATCGGTATCTGGTTCGCCAACGGCTTGCTGGTGGTTGCGCACTGGCTGTTTCTGCTGGGTGTCGCACGCTTTACCGAGGTGCGTCTGTCGCGTGCCTGGTACCTGATTGTCGCCGTCTGGTTTTCGCTGTTACTGCTGCCGACCGACCCGTCGTGGTCCAAGGTCATGCTGCTGGTCAACTCTCTGCTGGTGGCGTTGCTGTCACTGCGCGCCAGCTTTCTGCTGCGCCCGCACGGCCAGTCGTTGAGCGTCGGCGCGGTGCAGTTGCGCTATGTGTTGCTGCTGCACGGGCTGTTTTATGTCATCAAGGCGATCACGGCGGTGGTGCCGGGCACCTTGATCGATCTGGCGTCGCTGCGTGGCGAGATCATTCAGATTTCGCTGGTCGAGGGCGTGATGGCGGTGATGCTGATCGCGCTGTCGATGACCGGCACCGAGCGCCATCGTCGCGAGCGGCGTATCGCCCGGCTGGCGGCGCGCGACCCGCTGACCGCGCTGTACAACCGCCGCGCCTTCGAAGCGCGCGCCACACGTTTGCTTGAAGACGTTTCCCCCGGTAAGCCCGGCGCGTTGCTGCTGATCGATATCGACAACTTCAAACTGGTCAACGATCTGCACGGCCACACCGCCGGCGACCGCCTGCTGGTGACGCTCAGTGAACTGATCCGCGCCGAACTGCCCAAAGGCTCACTCGCCGCCCGGCTTGGCGGAGACGAGTTCGTGATCCTGTTGCGCGACGCCTCATGCGAACAGATCGGAGCTATGGGCAGCATGTTGCGCGAGCAGTTTCACAAGATCGCGGCAGAGACGTTTGTCACGCCCAAGGCGGTCACCCTGAGCATCGGCGCCAGCCTGTTCGACCACGCACCTGCAACCCTGGCAGGGTTGATCGAGCAGGGCGATGCCGCACTTTATGAGTCAAAGCGCGGTGGCCGTGACCGGCTGCGCATGGTGGATCTGACGGGCAGAAGCGAAGGGGCGGTGCGGGCAGGGTAATCACGTGTGCAAGGCTCGTACTGTTTTCAGGCGCTGGACGCTGTCAGCCTCACACCTAATGCATTCAGGAGTTTCAATACGGTGTCATAGCGAGGTTTGGCTCCCGGCGCGAGTGCTTTGTACAGGCTTTCACGATTGATCCCAGCGGTCTTGGCCAATTGAGACATCCCGTGCGCCTTGGCCACTTCCTGTAAGGCACGAAGAAAAACATCCGGATTTGGATCTTCCAGAGACGCGCTGAGGAATTCGCTGATCGACTCCTCGTCTGTGAGGTATTTGGACGCCTCAAAAGGCTGGAGCTGGGTCATGGCTGTTCTCCTTGTTCAATCTTGCTCAGGATAACGTTTGCGGCTTTTACATCCCGATCTTGTGATGACTTGTCACCGCCGCACAGCAGCAGGTAAATGATCTCGCCGCGGCGCGTGTAGTACACCCGATAGCCTGGGCCTACAAAGATCCGCATTTCTGAAATACCGCCACCAACCGGTTCACAGTCTCCAAAATTGCCTGATTCGGCTGAAAGCAGGCGAGCGACGATGCGAGCTCGCGCCTTGCTGTCCCTGAGCCTCGAAAGCCACTGGTCGAACTCTATGGTAGTGATGAGTTTATTCATATGGAGTGTAGTAGTTCGGCTACATGCATGGCAAATGCTGTGAAGCAGAGCCTGTGCCATCAATGAAGCGGCGGTCGCACAGAAAGAAGGGCAGGCATGCACATCTACAACCTGACCGATGAGGACTCAAAGCAAATGCCATCCGACGATTGAGCAAATCATTCAGGCGACTTGGCGAGTGGCGAAAAGGTAGAGAGGTGCCTGAGGCCAGGCAAGTGATGGCCAGACCGGATAGATGGATACGGTTTGTAGGAGAAAGCAGCATGCTGTTGTCGAGGCTTTATTTGCTGCGCGATAGCGTTATGTCAGTAACAAAGTGTGGTTTCCTGCATAAACAACAACGGGCCATGCAGGCCCGTTGTATTTACGACTTGAAGCGTCCGACCAGCCCGTTCAACTCACTGGATAGATGCGAAAGCCTGCCCGAATCTTCCTGCGCCGAGTTGGCCAGGCTTTCTACCAGCCGCGACTCGTCGTAGATCTGCTGGATATGCCGATTGATCTCTTCGGCGACACTGTGTTGCTCTTCGGCGGCCGCCGAAATCTGCAGGTTCTGATCCCTGATTTCATTGACTGACAACTGGATGCCCTCAAAGCTGTCGCGGGCGTTTTCGATCGACGACACGCTGGCGCGTGACAGGTCCAGGCAACTTTCCATCTTCTGCGACACTTCCTGCGTCTTGCTGCCGAGCGTGTTGAGCAACTGGTCGATTTCACCGGTGGAGTCGGAGGTGCGCTTGGCCAGTGCCCGGACTTCATCGGCGACCACGGCAAACCCACGGCCTTGGTCACCGGCCCGTGCCGCCTCGATAGCTGCGTTCAGTGCCAGCAGGTTGGTCTGCTCGGCAATGGCGCGGATGGTGCCCAGAATCTGGTTGATGTTGCGGCTGCCTTCTTCGAGTTCGACCATGGCTTGCGACGACTCGGACAATCGACGTCCCAGGCGATTGACGTTCTGGGTGGTCAGCTCAATCTGCTGTTTGCCTTCTGCGACGCGGTGATGACCGCTCTCGGCCGAGCCTGCTGCGGCGCTGCACGAACGGGCCACTTCGTTGGCGGTCGCGACCATTTCGTTGAAGGCCGTCGACACCAATTCCACCGCTTCCCGCTGACGGGCCGCTGCCTGATTCATGTTGCTGGCCACTTCGCTGTTCACCCGCGAGGCGTCCTGCAAGTTGGTCGAGGCAGCGCCGATGTGCTGGATCAACTGGCGTATGGCCGCGAGGAATTTGTTGAACCAGCCGGCCAGCTCGGCGGTTTCGTCCCTGCCCTGAATCTTGAGGTCATGGCGCAGGTCGCCTTCGCCCTCGGCAATCGACTGCAAGCCGCTGCTGACCTGACCGATAGGCTTGACGATGACCCTGGAAAACGCCGCTGCCAGCAGCGCAAAGAACAGCACCAGCACGGCCACGATGCCGGCGATCAGCCAGGTCATGTGCGTGGCCGCGGCCATGACTTCCTTGTGCTCGATCAAACCGACGTAACGCCAACCCAGACCTGGCGATGTCCAGACATTGGCCATGTAGCGAACGCCATTGATTTCCACCTCGGTGGAGCCCTGAGTCGTGGCCGCCAGTCTGGCGTACGGCTCGCCCAGATCCTTGAGCGGCTTGAAATTGTGCGCGGCGTCGCGTGGGTCGACCAGGACAACGCCGTCCTCGATCAGCATCACGTAGCCGCTGTCGCCGAGCTTGATGCTTTTGACCAGTTCAGTGAGGTTCTTCAGCGACACGCTGACAACAAATACACCCTTGGGCTTACCGGTTTCATCAAGCATGGCGCGGGCGCTACCGACCAGCGCGACAGCGTCTTTTTCATAGTAATAAGCGGCGGTGCGTACGGTTTTACCGGGGCTGGCCATGGCCGCCTTGTACCAGGGACGCGCACGCGGGTCGTACTTCGACAGTTGCGGGTCATCCGGCCATTTGGCGTAGGTGCCGTCTTCCAGTCCGATGGACAGAATGGCCGCCGCCGGATGGGTTTCGCCATACCGGGCAAACGCATCGATGGCCTGTCTTGCCGCCGGTGGCAGCGGCTGGCTGGCGGCATCGGCGGCCTGATAGTTTTTCAGGCTGTCGAGCGAGGTATAGCGCGAATCGGTGGCCATCTGATCGACGTTCTGGTTCGTGGCGTCGAAGAACTGCCGGATATTACCGTCGATCTGGCGTATTTCGCGGGTGCTGCCATCCAGAAACTGATCGACCGCCTGCGAGCGTATGTTCAGTACCGAGATCACCGCCACCAGGCTGACCGGGATGAAAGCGACCAGGACAAAAGCCAGAACGAGCTTGTTTTTTATTTTCATTGTGGGGACCAATGTCCGAGAAGGTGAGGCGCTGACCACCTGAATTGCACCGGGCTATGGCGGTGGGTTGTCTGATTTATGTCGGCTGGCGGGAAGCAATCTTTATCGTTGCCTTGGGTTCCATGCCTTCCTGAACCACATTCCCCAACCACGCCTGCAACGCCGCCACCGCGCGCGGTCGGGTTGAATGCTCGTTCACCGCGAGGTAATACCCGCGACGCGTCGAGTACCGATGCGGCAGGGCTTCGATCAAGCGGCCGTCCGCGATCAAATCGACCAGCATGTGCGGGCTGCCCAGCGAAATACCGCGCCCCTCCAGCGTGGCCTGAACCTGCTGGGCGTGATTGTTGAAGGCCATGCGTGCCGGCGGCAGTGTGCCGCGTACGTTCATCTGGTCGAACCAGGCGGCCCAGTCGGCGACGGCCCAGTTGAAGCCGCGCCAGTGCTCGCGGTCCAGGTTGAGCAGGCGTTCGTCGAGCAGTTGCTGCGGCTCGGTCAGGGTTCGCCCTTGCAGGTACGCGGGGCTGCACAGCGGCACCAGTTCTTCATCCATCAGATAACTCATGCGCACACCATGACGCTGGCCGCCGACGCCGCAGGTAATGGCGATGTCGACGTTCTCGGCGCGCAGATCCACCTCGCGGTCCAGCGCGAACAAGCGCAACGACACCTCGGGAAATTGCTGCTGAAAGGCATCCAGGCGCGGCATCAGCCAGTAGCTGGCCATGCACACGGTGGCGGCGATGGTGATCGCACCGCTGGCGTCGCTGCGGATTTCGGTGCTGGCCTGGGCGATACGCTCCAGGCTTTCATCCACCGCCTCGAACAGCCGCAGCCCGGCCGTGGTCAGTGTCACATTGCGGTGGTTGCGGATGAACAGCGGGTTGCCGAGATGCTCTTCAAGCAGGCGCATCTGCCGGCTCACGGCGGCCTGGGTGATGCACATTTCTTGCGCCGCCAGGGTGAAGCTTTGCAGGCGCGCAGCGGCTTCAAACACCACCAGTGCGGTCAGCGGCGGCAAACGTCGACGTAGCCTTTCCATAACATTTCCTTATCTCAACCGGCAGTTTTAATCGGTTGCGGCCCAGGCCTGGCTTTGTTGTTATCTGCAAAAAGCAACAGCGCTGACTTCGACTGCCAGGAACGCCCACCACCCACGTTGAAGGAAAAAGCCGATGACCGTCTACCCCCTGAATAGACCAAAAGCTTATGCCTGGCTCGCAGGCCTTGCCCTCGCCACCAGCAGCCTGCTGGGCCATACGGCCGAGAAGGAGCCGGTGCGTATCGGCTGGGTGAACTGGTCCGACACCGAGATCACCGCCAAACTGGCGCAAACCGCCTTGCAGGACCAGCTCAAACAACCGGTGAAAATGGTCCAGGCCGACATCGGTATTCAGTTTCAGGCGCTGGCCAACGGCAATATCGACCTGATCCCCATGGTCTGGCTGCCCAACACCCACAAGGGTTACTGGGATAAATACAAGGACCAGCTCGAGGACCTCGGTGTGTTGTATCAGGGCCGTATCGGTTGGGCGGTGCCCGATAGCGTGCCGGCCAGCGAAGTGTCGACCGTCGAAGACCTCAAGAAGCCCGAAGTACGTGAAAAGCTCGGCAGCCGCATCCTCACCTCCGAAGCCGGCAACGGCCAGTACAAGCTGTCGTTGCAGGCGATCGACGATTACAAACTGACCGGCTACAAACTGATGGCCTCCTCCGAGACCGGCATGCTCACCGAGATGGACCGCAGCCTGCGGCGCGGCCAGTGGACCGTAATCAATGCCTGGAACCCGCACTGGATGTTCTCCAAGTGGAAGCTGCGCTACCTCGACGACCCGAAAGGCCTGTTTGGCGGTGCCGAGCAGATCCACGCGGTGGCGCGCAAGGGCTTCAGCCAGCAACACCCGCAAGTGGCGTACTTCTTTGCCCACTACTCGATGCCGCTGGCCGAGCTTGAAGACCTGATGATGAAAGCCAGGGAGAGCAGCGTCGATACGGTGGTGGCGAGTTACTACGCCGCCAACAAACCGCGCTTCCAGGCCATGTTCGATGCGGCGAAGACCGCAGTTGTCACCCAACCCTGATCTAACCGTCGTTGCTGATAAGGATGTGCTTATGGCCAGCGCCAATGACCCGCTGTTGCAACCCTTCGTCCTGAAAAACCTGCACCTGCGCAATCGTGTAGTGAGCACCTCCCATGAGCCGGCGTATTCCGAAGGCGGCATGCCGCGCGAGCGCTACCGCCTGTACCACGAAGAAAAAGCCAAAGGCGGCGTGGCCCTTACCATGATTGGCGGCTCGTCGATCATCGCCGCCGACAGCCCGCCGGCTTTCGGCAACCTGCACCTGTACAAAGACGAAGTGGTGCCATGGCTGGCCGAACTCGCCGACGGCGTGCACCAGCACGGCAGCGCCGTCATGTGTCAGCTTTCGCACCTGGGCTGGCGCGCCAGCAACTTCACCGACGACTGGCTGCCGTTGATGTGGCCACAGCGCGGCCGCGAACACTCGCACCGCAGCTTCACTAAACAGATGGAAGACTTCGACATTACCCGCATCGTGCGCCAGTACGCCGAAGCGGCCGAGCGCTGCAAGGCCGGCGGCCTGGACGGGGTCGAAATCGAAGCCTACGGGCATTTGTTCGATGCATTCTGGAGTCCGTCGAACCAGCGCCAGGACGGTTACGGCGGCGACCTCGAAGGCCGTCTGCGCTTCCCGCTCGAAGTGCTGAGCGCCATGCGCAAGGCGGTCGGGCCGGACTTCATCATCGGCGTGCGCATGGCCGTCGACGAGGACCTGCCCGGTGGCATCGACCAGGAACAAGGCCTGACGATTGCCCGCACGCTGGTCGACCACAGCATCGACTTCATCAGCGTCACCAAAGGCCGCATCGACAGCAGCGAAGGCCTGTCCCGCGTCATCCCTGGCATGGGCACGCCGGCCGGCCCGCACCTGGAACTGGCCGGCGCCGTACGCCGCACGGTGCCGGTGCCGGTAATGCACGCCGCACGCATCAGCGACGTCGCCACCGCCCGCCACGCCCTGCGCGAAGGCCTGGTCGACCTGGTCGGCCTGACCCGTCCGCAAATGGCCGACCCGCACCTGCTGGCCAAGGTCGCCGCCGGCCAAGAAGAACGCATCCGTCCCTGCGTCGGTGCCAGCTATTGCATCGACCGCATCTACATCTCTGGCGAAGCGCACTGCATCCATAACCCGGCCACCGGCCGCGAAGCGACCATTCCACACATCACCCCGGTGAGTGAGGCGCCGGGCCGGCATATCGTCATCATCGGCGCCGGCCCCGCCGGGCTCGAAGCCGCCCGCGTGTCCGCCGAACGCGGCCATCGCGTCACCGTGCTGGAAGCCGCCGACAAAGCCGGCGGCCAGGTACGCATCGCCGCCATGCCGTTCAGACGCCGCGAATTGATCGGCATCATCGACTGGCGCGTGAGTGAGTGCGAACGACTGGGCGTGAGCTTTCGTTACAACTGCTACGCCGAGGCCGAAGAAGTACTGGCGCTGGCGCCGGACGTGGTGATCGTCGCCACCGGCGGCATACCCGACTGCGAGTTTCTGGAAGAGGGCAATGAGCTGGTACACAGCAGTTGGGACGTGCTGAGCGGCGACTTCAAACCGAGCGGTGATGTGTTGGTGTTCGATGGTCATGGCGGACATCAGGCAATGAGCTGCACCGAAGTACTGGCGCAGATGCCTGGAGTGGCGGTGCAGTTGGTGACCGGGGAAAACATGCTCGGGCCGGATGTCGGCGGGCTGAATATGCCGGCTTATCTGAAAGCGTTTGTCGAGAAGGGCGTGCAGCAGACATTTTCACAGCGGCTGATCGGGGTGCGGGCTGAAAGCGGGAAGAAGGTGGCGAAGCTGTGGTGTGAGGCAACGCGCAGTTGTTTTGAGCGAGTGGTGGATCATGTGGTGGTGGAGCATGGGACGTTGCCGATGGATGAGTTGTATTTTGCGTTGAAGGAGAGGTCGAGGAATCGGGGAGAGCTGGATCAGGCGGCGTTTGTTGAGGTGCGGGGGCAAGACTTGGCTACGAATCCTGAGGGACGCTTTCAGCTGTTTCGGATTGGGGATGCGGTGGCGAGTCGGGATATACATGCGGCGATATATGACGGAGTCAGGTTGTCGTTGGCCCTATAAGGGGCCAGGGCAGTGTCTGCTGGCTACCGTTTTTGAACCAGGTGGCAGCACGGTTTTTTGACACCCCTGTTGCCGACGGCGATGTTATTTATTCCACGTCTCAAACAGCGCTTGGTATTGTATGGCTGTCGGACAGATGGCTTCCCTTAACTCACAGGATACGCGTGCATAATTTACGGCTCGCTGCTGTCCATAGTCCTTTATATCGTCAAAGCCCTCTGCATAAGAAAAATAACCTTCTTTGATAAAGTTAGGGAGTTCTTTCTGCATGGTGTCCATTCCTTGACTGATATTTTTGTCATATCGCTGTGTGCCGGTTATTTGTTTCCATTCGTACATAGCGCCAACGGCAAAAAAATGGCCGTTGATAACGTTTATGTGGCCGTTAGGGACTCCTTCAGAAATGTATTCGGCATACCAGATACTTCCTTGCTCGTTCTTATAGCTAAAGCGTGCAGGAATAGGGTCCAAGTAGCCCTCAATCATACTGTTCATCGAATGATTGTTCGTGACATGGCGGATGTGCATCAGTCCTATGGCAGCCGCCGCATTGCCAAATGCCGAGTACCAAGGAGGTGTTATGCTGTATTTTTCGAAGGGGTAGTTGTAGCGAAAGACAACCAGGTATTTTCCATTTTCATCCTGGATGGAGTGTTCACTCAATTCGGTGAGCAGTGTTTTTACCGTCAGGTCCAGCCTGGCTTTGTCGGACGATATTGACGTCAGTGCTGCTGCATTCCACGCCCATACATAAGGGGACCAGCGCACAGGATTTTGCGTGTGTGGATAGAGTTTCGACGAGGCTGCCCATTGCTTGTCGTCGTATGACTGCAAAGAAAGTGTTTCAAGTATCGATCCTTCGGGCAGCGTCTTGAAGTCTTGTTCTGATGTATATCCAGTCGTAAAAATGAGAGTGGTTATAACGAGAGATAAAAAAAATTTTTGTAGGTTCACATTTGGTTTCTTTGATAGAAGGCGGGTCGTAAGGCTATGGCTTGCCGATGTAATGATCCTGAATGTCTTTCAGTTTTGAATGGTATGACAGATTTTTGCTAGGATTTGTACTTGAGAAAAGGTCTTGAATATAGCTTCTGATCGTGCTGTTAAGATGCTGGCAGACGTAAGGCATGATAATCGTGCAGGGGAGCGGGGGGCTAGCCTGGAATGCTTTTAAATGTATTTCATATTATGTGTGCCTAGAGGTTGTGTAGTGGCCTTGTGCTTGAAAAATATATTTAAGGTGATGGCACTTTTTAATCAGTGAGGATGCTTCTGCCCATGTTTCTAGTGGATCGACGATAGCGTTTGCGGTCTGTATCGGTAGATCATGAAGCCAGGCAGATTTTTTCATTCATAAAAGATAGTTCAGAGGTCCAGAGCGCAGGTCTTAGATCATTATCTGATCAAATTTTCCCGGGGGGCGAGAGTCATCTTCAGGACACCCGAAATGCGGCGCCTCCGCGTATCAGTTCTGGCTGCTGCACCTACTGCTGTGAGTGGGATTTCAAATAGCATCGCAACGCGCTTGGTGTTTTGACCCTCTGCTTGAAAAGCCTGCTGCAAGGTCGCTGTATCAATGTCGACAGAAGTCAGGACGGGCTGCCAAAGTTTCTTGCCGCGTCCAGCACAACGGTTTTACTTCGTTTAAGCGGATACCTGCGCTGGGCAGAGCCTCCAGAGTGTAGTCGATACCTTCGTACAGAGAGGGCTTGATGACTTGCTTGAAAGCAGATTGTCTTTTAACCCGATCCAGAAGTGCTCCCTCTCCGGTTTCATCGAGAACAGTGGCAAAGATATCGCGACCATCAGTCGGCTGGATGCTGGCGTTGCTTTCATAAGAATCTTCCTTGTCGCTCGTCAGCAGAATTCCTTTTCCGCAGGCGAAAAAAAACCTCGCATCAGCGAGGTTTTTTCAATTTTGGTGCCCCGAGGGAGACTCGAACTCCCACTCCTTTCGAAAACGGATTTTGAATCCGCCGCGTCTACCAATTCCGCCATCAGGGCTCAATGGCCGCGAAGTATAGGGATGGTCTGACGGTCGGTCAACCCTGATTTTTGAGGCTTTTTTACTAATTGAGGCAAACCGGCTAAACTTCGCGCCCCTGCTGGACGACCACTCCCATCATGCGTGTTGCTGACTTTACCTTCGATCTCCCCGATGCCCTGATCGCGCGTCATCCTCTGGCCGAGCGGCGTGGCAGCCGGCTGTTGACGCTGGACGGCCCGAGCGGCGCCCTGGCGCATCGTCAATTCACCGATTTGCTGGAGCACCTGCGCCCCGGCGATCTGATGGTGTTCAACAATACCCGGGTGATCCCGGCGCGGTTGTTTGGCCAGAAGGCCTCTGGCGGCAAGCTGGAGATTCTGGTCGAGCGCGTGCTGGACAGCCATCGGGTGCTGGCCCATGTGCGTTCGAGCAAGTCGCCCAAGCCAGGTTCGGCGATCGTGATCGACGGCGGTGGCGAGGCGACCATGGTTGCGCGCCACGACACGCTGTTCGAGCTGGCGTTTGCCGAACCCGTGCTGGCGTTGCTGGATCGGGTCGGGCACATGCCGTTGCCTCCTTATATAGACCGGCCTGATGAAGGCGCGGACCGCGAGCGCTATCAGACCGTGTATGCCGAGCGCGCCGGTGCCGTGGCGGCGCCTACGGCGGGGCTGCATTTCGATCAGCCGCTGCTGGAGGCGATTGCCGCCAAGGGCGTCGAGACCGCGTTCGTGACCTTGCACGTGGGCGCCGGCACCTTTCAGCCGGTGCGCGTCGAGCGTATCGAAGACCACCACATGCACAGCGAGTGGCTGGAAGTCGGCCAGGATGTGGTCGATGCCGTGGCGGCGTGCCGTGCGCGGGGCGGGCGAGTGGTGGCGGTCGGCACCACCAGCGTGCGCTCGCTGGAGAGTGCGGCGCGTGATGGCGTGTTGAAACCGTTCAGCGGCGATACCGATATCTTCATCTATCCTGGGCGTCCCTTTCATGTGGTCGATGCCCTGGTGACCAATTTTCATTTGCCGGAATCCACGCTGTTGATGCTGGTTTCGGCGTTTGCCGGTTATCCCGAGACCATGGCGGCCTATGCGGCGGCCATCGAGCAGGGTTACCGCTTCTTCAGTTACGGTGATGCGATGTTCATCACCCGCAATCCCGCGCCTACGGGGCCCCGGGAATCGGCATCAGAGGATCACCCATGAGTCGCACCTGTCGTATGTCTTTCGAGTTGCTGGCCACCGACGGCAAGGCCCGTCGCGGTCGGCTGACGTTCCCGCGTGGCGTGGTGGAAACCCCGGCGTTCATGCCGGTGGGCACCTATGGCACGGTCAAGGGCATGCTGCCGCGCGATATCGAGGCGATCGGTGCGCAGATCATTCTGGGCAACACCTTCCACCTGTGGCTGCGTCCGGGCACCGAGGTGATCAAGGCGCACGGCGACCTGCACGATTTCATGCAGTGGAAAGGCCCGATCCTCACCGACTCCGGCGGTTTCCAGGTCTTCAGCCTGGGCGCGATGCGCAAGATCAAGGAGGAGGGCGTGACCTTCGCTTCTCCGGTCGACGGCGCCAAGGTGTTCATGGGCCCGGAAGAGTCGATGCAGGTGCAGCGTGATCTGGGCTCCGACATCGTGATGATTTTCGACGAATGCACACCGTATCCGGCCAGCGAAGACGTGGCGCGGGTGTCGATGGAGCTGTCGCTGCGCTGGGCCAAGCGCTCGAAGATCGCTCATGGCGAGAGCGATGCGGCGCTGTTCGGCATCGTCCAGGGCGGCATGCATGAGAATCTGCGCAAGCGCTCGCTGGACGGCCTGAACGAGCTGGACTTCGACGGCCTGGCGATTGGCGGCCTGTCGGTGGGCGAGCCCAAGGACGAAATGATCAAGGTGCTCGACTATCTGCCTGGCCTGATGCCAGCAGACAAACCTCGTTACTTGATGGGTGTAGGCAAACCCGAAGATCTGGTCGAAGGTGTGCGCCGCGGCGTTGACATGTTCGATTGCGTGATGCCGACCCGCAATGCCCGCAACGGCCATCTGTTCATCGACACCGGTGTATTGAAGATCCGTAATGCGTTTCATCGCCACGATGATTCGCCGCTGGATGCGAGCTGCGATTGCTACACCTGCCAGAACTTCTCGCGCGCTTATCTGCATCACCTGGACAAGTGCGGCGAAATGCTGGGTAGCATGCTCAATACAATCCACAACTTGCGGCATTACCAGCGGCTGATGGCTGGTTTGCGCGAGGCTATCCAACAGGGTAAATTGGCCGACTTCGTCGATGCCTTCTACGCCAAGCGCGGCCTTCCTGTGCCGCCGCTGGATTGAAACAGAACGAGTTTTTCCTGCTTTACATACTAATTATGAAAATGGAGCGCTAAATGAGCTTTTTCATCTCCCCCGCCTTCGCGGACGCGGCAGCACCGGCTGCATCGGGGCCTGCAGGTTCCGGTTTCGAGTGGATTTTCCTGGTCGGCTTCCTGGTCATCTTCTACCTGATGATCTGGCGCCCACAGGCCAAGCGCGCCAAAGAGCAGAAAAACCTGCTGGGCAACCTGCAGAAAGGCGACGAAGTAGTGACCGCTGGCGGTATCGCCGGAAAAATCAACAAAGTGACTGACGACTTTGTTGTGATCGAAGTGTCCGATACCGTTGAGCTGAAAATCCAGAAGGGCTCCATTGTGGCCACTCTGCCAAAGGGCACTCTGAAAGCCCTCTGAGTTTCATATCTACCATCGACGGGGCGCGCAAGGCGCCCCGCGTTTTAAGCGGGCGGCGTGATGCTGAACAAATACCCTCTGTGGAAATACATACTGATCCTGGCAGTGCTGGCGATCGGTTTCATTTATTCCGCACCCAATCTCTACCCTGACGATCCGGCTATCCAGATCAGCGGCGCGAGCACGGCGTTGCAAGTCAACCAGGCTGATGTCGATCGTGCCGCCAAGGCGCTGACCGATGCAGGTCTTGCGGTCAAAGGTTCTTCTCTGGCTGAGAATGGCAAGGGCGGTTTGCTGCGTCTGACCAAACAGGAAGACCAGTTGCCGGCCAAAGATATCGTGCGCAAGGCGCTGGGCGACGACTATGTCGTGGCACTTAACCTGGCCCGTACGACACCGGCCTGGCTGAGCAATCTGGGCGCAAGCCCGATGAAACTGGGTCTGGACTTGTCGGGCGGCGTGCACTTTTTGCTCGAAGTCGACATGGACAAGGCCATCGATGCTCGTTTGAAAGTCTATGAAGGCGAGGTCAAGACCTTGCTGCGCAAAGAGAAGGTGCGTTATCGCAGCCTGCCGCAGCAGAACAACGTGATTCAACTGGGCTTCACTGATGATGCCGAGCGTGAGCAGGCCCGTGCGCTGATCCGCAAGAGCTTCACCGATTTCGAAATTACCCCGTCCGAGCTCAACGGTATCGTCACGCTGCGTCTGGCGCTGACCCCCGCCAAGCTGGCAGAAATTCGCGAATACTCCATCAAGCAGAACCTGACCACGGTGCGTAACCGGGTCAACGAGCTGGGCGTGGCCGAGCCGCTGGTACAGCGCCAGGGTGCCAACCGCATCGTGGTCGAGCTGCCGGGCGTGCAAGACACCGCCGAGGCCAAGCGTATCCTCGGCAAGACCGCCAACCTGGAATTCCGCCTGGGCGCAGGCCCGGATGACTCCAAGGCCACTACCGAGATGTTCGAGTTCCGTGAAGGTGGCCGTCCGGCCGCTGCCGTGGAGCGTGGTCTGATCATCACCGGTGACCAGGTCACCGATGCCCAGGCCAGCTACGACGAGCATGGTCGTCCACAGGTGAACATCAACCTCGATGGTCACGGTGGCGAACTGATGAGCCGCGCTACCCGCAGCAACGTGGGCCGCAGCATGGCGGTGATCTTCATCGAGCAGCGTCCGGTGACCACCTACGCCAGGCAGATGGTCGACGGCGTCGAGAAAGAAGTACCGATCCAGACTTTCAAGGAAGAGAAGAAGATCATCAGCCTGGCGACCATCCAGTCGCCGCTGGGCAGCCAGTTCCGGATTACCGGTCTGAATGGTCAGGGTGAGTCTTCCGAGCTGGCGCTGCTGCTGCGTGCCGGTGGCCTGGCTGCACCGATGTACTTCGCTGAAGAGCGCACCATTGGTCCGAGCCTGGGTGCTGACAACATCACCAAGGGTATCGACGCTTCGTTGTGGGGCATGCTGTTCGTGTCGCTGTTCATCATGGCCATCTACCGCTTCTTCGGCCTGATCGCAACCGTGGCCCTGGCCTTCAACATGGTCGCGCTGCTGGCGCTGATGTCGCTGCTGGGTGCCACGCTGACCCTGCCGGGTATCGCCGGTATCGTGTTGACCATGGGCATGGCGGTGGACGCCAACGTGCTGATCTTCTCGCGGATTCGCGAAGAGCTGGCCAACGGCATGAGCGTGCAGCGCGCGATCAACGAAGGTTTCGACCGCGCTTATACCGCGATCATCGACGCCAACCTGACCAGCCTGCTGGTCGGCGGCATTCTCTACGCAATGGGTACCGGTCCTGTCAAAGGCTTCGCCGTTACCCTGTCGCTGGGGATCTTTACCTCCATGTTCACGGCCATCATGGTAACTCGCGCAATGATCAACCTGATCTACGGCGGGCGTGACTTCAAGAAGCTGTGGATTTAAGGAGCTGCCATGAAATTAGGTACGATCAATTTCATGGGCGTGCGCAACGGTGCGTTCGCCCTGACCATGCTTCTTACTGTTCTGGCGTTGTTCAGCTGGTTTCATAAAGGGCTCAATCTGGGGCTGGACTTCACCGGCGGTACGCTCATCGAGCTGACCTACGAGCAGCCAGCCGACCTTGGCAAAGTGCGTCAGGAGCTGGGTAATGCCGGTTACCACGACGCGGTGGTGCAGAGTTTCGGTGCCACCACCGATCTGCTGGTGCGCATGCCGGGCGATGACCCGCAACTGGGCTCGCGCATTGCCGATGCACTGCGCAAGGCCGATGCCGGTAACCCGGCGACCGTCAAGCGTGTCGAGTTCGTCGGCCCGCAGGTCGGTGAAGAGCTGCGCGACCAGGGCGGTATCGCCATGTTGCTGGCACTGGGCGGGATCATGCTGTACCTGGCCTTCCGCTTTCAGTGGAAGTTCGGTGTCGGCGCGATCGTTTCCCTGGTGCACGACGTGGTGGTGACGATGGGTATCCTGTCGTTCTTCCAGATCACCTTCGACCTGACCGTACTGGCTTCGGTGCTGGCGATCATCGGTTACTCGCTCAACGACACCATCGTGGTCTTTGACCGGGTACGGGAGAACTTCCGCGTGCTGCGCAAGGCGACCCTGATCGAGAACATCAACATCTCGACCACGCAGACCCTGCTGCGCACCATCGCCACTTCGGTGTCGACGCTGCTGGCCATCGTGGCCTTGTGGGCCTTTGGCGGTGACAACCTGGAGGGCTTCTCCATTGCGCTGTTCGTCGGCGTTCTGGCGGGTACGTACTCCTCGATCTACATCGCCAACGTGGTGCTGATCTGGCTGAACCTGAGCAGTGAAGACCTGATTCCGCCGGTGACGACCGACAAGGTCGACGATCTGCCTTAAGGCTTCGTAGCGGACCAAAAAAGGCGCGAGTGTTGAACTCGCGCCTTTTTTATTGCTCCAAGGCTGGGTAAATCGCAAGAAATTGCGCTTGAAAGGTCAGGAGGTTCACGTGAACAAGTCTCTGTTGGTGGGTGCCGTGTTGGGAGCCGTTGCGGTGACTGCGGGTGGCGCATTTGCCACCTACAGTCTGGTCAAGGGCGGTCCGGAATATGCTGATGTACTGGCTGTCGAGCCGGTCAAGCAACAAATCAAGACGCCGCGTGAGGTGTGCAAGGACGTGACTGTGACGCGCAAGGCGCCGGTCAAGGATGAGCATCAGATCGTCGGCAGTGTGCTGGGTGCAGTGGCCGGTGGCTTGCTGGGTAACCAGGTCGGCGGCGGTAACGGCAAGAAGATCGCGACAGTGGCCGGTGCGGTCGGTGGCGGTTATGCCGGCAACAAGGTTCAGGAAGGCATGCAGAACCGCGACACCTACACCACGACCCAGACGCGCTGTAACACCGTCAACGACATCAGCGACAAGGTCGTGGGCTACAACGTGAAGTACAAGGTCGGCGAGAAGGTCGGTCAGGTGCGCATGGACCGCGATCCGGGTAACCAGATTCCGGTCGACAAGAACGGTCAGCTGGTTCTGAGCCAACAGTAAATCAGGCATAAAAAAACCGGCCACTTGGGCCGGTTTTTTTTATGCCTGCATTTCGATCAGCGTTTGATCGAAGGTGGCAGGTGCGGTGCGATGGAGGTCAGCACGGCTTTGAAGCATTTGGCGTTGCCCGCCACGATGTGGCCTTTTTCAAGGAAGTCGTGACCGCCGGTGAAGTCGCTCACCAGGCCACCGGCTTCCTGAATCAGCAGGGCGCCCGCGGCGATGTCCCACTCGGACAGGCCCGATTCCCAGAACGCATCGAAACGGCCGGCAGCGACATAGGCAAGGTCCAGGCTGGCGGAGCCGGCGCGGCGGATGCCGGCGGTCTGGCCGATCAGGCTGCGGAACATGCCCAGGTAGTTTTCCAGATGCTCGAGCTGGTTGTCGCGGAACGGGAAGCCGGTACCCAGCAGGGCGCCTTCCAGGCTCTTGCGCGAGCTGACGCGCAGGCGGCGGCCATTAAGAGCGGCGCCACGGCCACGGCTGGCGGTGAATTCTTCCTGGCGAACCGGGTCCAGGACCACGGCGTGTTCCAGGCGGCCACGGTATTTGCAGGCGATGCTCACTGCAAAGTGCGGGATGCCACGGACGAAGTTGGTGGTGCCATCCAGTGGGTCGATGATCCACAGGTAGTCGGTGCCTTCGCCGCTGCCGGCGTGCAGGCCGCTTTCTTCGCCGAGGATGCCGTGAGTCGGGTAGGCCTTGCGCAGGGCAGCGATGATGCTTTGCTCAGCCGCGCGGTCGATTTCGCTGACGTAGTCTTTGGCTTCTTTTTCGTCGACCTTGATGGTATCCAGGCGCTCGATGGAGCGGAAAATCAATTCGCTGGCGGTGCGTGCGGCGCGCAGCGCGATATTCAGCATGGGCTGCATGGATAAATCACCTAGGGTTGTTAAAGAGAGCCGGGCATTCTAGTGGCTGAATTAAATTATTTCCAGCTTAGTGTGGGCATTCTGAGTGCCTGGCGGATGAGCTGCCGTTGCTGCGCGTCTGTCGCCTGCGCGGCAAGGTGTCGCAAGGCTTCATAGCGTTAAGCAGGCCGCTTCTGTAAGATTTGCGCCCCAAGATTGAGTCAGTGAGCGCACACGGTGTTGCACAACATTCGTATTGTCCTGGTCGGTACGACCCATCCCGGAAATATCGGTGGGGCCGCCCGCGCCATGAAAAACATGGGCCTGACGCGGCTGGTACTGGTCGAGCCGCGGGTGTTTCCATCGCCTGAAGCCGATGCGCGGGCCTCGGGTGCCGACGATATTCTGGCCGGTGCGCAAGTGGTGTCGAGTCTTGAAGAGGCGCTGGTCGGGTGCAGTCTGGTGCTGGGCACCAGTGCGCGCGATCGTAGCTTGCCCTGGCCGATGCTCGACCCGCGTGAGTCGGGCGAAAAAGTCATCGAGCAGGCAGGTGGCGGGCTTGAAGTGGCGCTGGTGTTCGGTCGCGAGCATGCCGGCCTCACCAATGACGAGCTGCAACGCTGCCATTACCACGTGCATATCGCCTCCAATCCCGATTTCAGCTCGCTGAACCTGGCCGCTGCCGTGCAAGTGCTCAGTTATGAAGTGCGCATGGCGTGGCTGGCCGGTCAGCAAGCGCCGCTTGAAGCCAGGGCGCCAGTCGCGCGTGAGCACGAACTGGCGACCATGGATGAAATGGAAGGCTTTTATGCTCACCTTGAACAGACGCTGGTGGCCATCGGCTTTCTGGACCCTGAAAAACCGCGCCACCTGATGGCGCGCCTGCGCCGTCTGTACGGCCGCGGTGAAGTCGAACGGCCGGAGCTGAGCATCTTGCGCGGCATCCTGACCGAGACTCAGAAAGTGGCGCGCGGCGAACCCTACAAACGGAAGGATCAGTGATGTTCGAGCGGTTGCGAGAAGATATTCAGAGCGTTTTCCACCGAGACCCGGCGGCGCGCAATGCCTTTGAAGTGCTGACCTGCTACCCCGGGATGCACGCGATCTGGATGCACCGCGCAGCTCACATTCTGTGGCGTAACAACTGGAAGCTGGCGGCGCGGGTGGTGTCGAACTTCAGCCGCTGGATGACCGGCATCGAGATTCATCCGGGCGCGAAGATCGGCCGGCGTTTCTTTATCGATCACGGCATGGGCATCGTCATCGGCGAAACCGCCGAGATCGGCAATGACGTGACGCTGTATCAAGGCGTGACTCTGGGCGGCACCAGCTGGAATGCCGGCAAGCGCCATCCGACCCTGGAAGATGGCGTGGTGGTGGGCGGCGGCGCCAAGGTGCTGGGGCCGTTTACCGTCGGGGCAGGGGCCAAGATCGGCTCCAATGCGGTGGTGACCAAGGCCGTGCCGGCCGGTGCAACGGCCGTAGGTATTCCGGCGCGGATCATCGTCAAGTCCGACGATGAGGTCGAGGCGCGGCGCAAGGCAATGGCCGAGAAGCTCGGCTTTGATGCCTATGGCGTTGGCCAGGACATGCCCGACCCGATTGCCCGTGCCATCGGCCAGTTGCTCGACCATCTGCAGGCAGTCGATGTGCGTCTCGAGAACATGTGCGGTGCGCTGAGCAAGCTGGACTGCGATTATCGGGCCAGCGAGCTGCCGTCGTTGCCCGATGAGGTGTTCGAGTGTGTAAAAGACCAGCCAGAAAAGGCGCGGGCTTGACCGGTGTCAATACGCCGCCATTTTTGCTATGATGCTGCCCGCTCCTGAGGCTAATCCCGACTGTTTTGCTTGGTTTTATAGTTGACTCAAATACTCGGGAATAGCATACTCGCCCCATTCTGAATCACTGCGGTACATGCCATGCGACTGACTACAAAAGGCCGATACGCTGTCACAGCCATGCTGGACCTGGCTTTGCATGCGCAACATGGCCCTGTGTCACTGGCCGACATTTCCGAGCGCCAAGGCATTTCCCTGTCTTACCTTGAGCAACTGTTCGCCAAGCTGCGTCGCGGCAATCTGGTGTCGAGTGTGCGTGGTCCCGGTGGCGGTTATCAGCTGTCGCGTGACATGAACGGCATTCAGGTCGCTCAGGTCGTCGACGCCGTCAACGAATCGGTCGATGCCACCCGTTGCCAGGGGCTGGGCGATTGCCATGCCGGAGATACCTGCCTGACCCACCACTTGTGGTGCGACCTCAGCCAGCAGATTCACGAGTTTCTTAGCGGTATCAGCCTGGCGGACCTTGTCACTCGCCGTGAGGTACAAGAAGTCGCACAGCGCCAGGATCAGCGTCGCTGCTCGAACACGAGCAAGTCTTCGCAACTGGGTAAGATTGAAACGTCCGCCGTCGAATGAACGCAGATGAATGAGCGGTGCGCCTGCCTGAAAGGAGATATTCAATGAAGTTGCCGATTTACCTCGATTATTCCGCGACGACCCCGGTCGACCCGCGTGTCGCCCAGAAGATGATGGACTGCCTGCTGGTTGACGGCAACTTCGGAAACCCGGCGTCGCGCTCCCACGTTTTTGGCTGGAAAGCTGAAGAAGCGGTCGAGAACGCTCGCCGTCAGGTCGCCGATCTGGTCAATGCCGATCCGCGTGAAATCGTCTGGACCTCCGGTGCTACCGAGTCCGACAACCTGGCCATCAAAGGTGTGGCGCACTTCTACCACACCAAAGGCAAGCACATCATCACCTCCAAGATCGAGCACAAGGCCGTTCTGGACACCACGCGCCAACTGGAGCGTGAAGGCTTCGAAGTGACCTACATCGAGCCGGGTGAAGATGGTCTGATCACCCCGCAGATGGTCGAAGCGGCCCTGCGCGAAGACACCATTCTGGTGTCGATCATGCACGTGAACAACGAAATCGGTACCGTCAACGACATCGCAGCGATCGGTGAACTGACCCGTTCGCGCGGCGTGTTGTTCCACGTCGATGGCGCTCAGTCTACCGGCAAGGTCGAGATCGACCTGGCCAGCCTGAAAGTCGACCTGATGTCGTTCTCGGCGCACAAGACCTACGGCCCCAAAGGCATCGGCGCGCTGTACGTGAGCCGCAAGCCACGTGTGCGCCTCGAAGCCACCATGCACGGCGGCGGTCACGAGCGCGGCATGCGTTCCGGCACCCTGGCGACTCACCAGATCGTCGGCATGGGTGAAGCGTTCCGCATCGCCAAAGAGGAAATGGTCAGCGAGAACCAGCGCGTCAAGGCCCTGAGCGACCGTTTCTTCAAGCAGGTCGAAGACCTCGAAGAGCTGTACGTCAACGGCAGCCTGACCGCTCGCGTTCCGCACAACCTGAACCTGAGCTTCAACTACGTTGAAGGCGAGTCGCTGATCATGGCGCTCAAGGATCTGGCAGTGTCGTCCGGTTCTGCCTGTACTTCGGCCTCGCTTGAGCCTTCGTATGTACTGCGCGCCCTGGGCCGCAACGACGAACTGGCACACAGCTCGATCCGCTTCACCTTCGGCCGTTTCAGCACCGAAGAAGAAATCGATTACGCCGCGCAGAAGGTTCGCGAGGCGGTCACCAAGCTGCGAGCGCTCTCGCCGCTGTGGGACATGTTTAAAGACGGTGTCGACATCTCCAAGATCGAGTGGGCGGCGCACTAATCTAAAGTCGCCCCCGTACAGGTCGCCTTCTTTATAAGTTGCGCGACCTGCAGAGCGGCTCCCCTGATGTGAGAGGAACAGAATCATGGCTTACAGCGAAAAGGTCATCGACCACTACGAGAACCCACGCAACGTCGGCAAGATGGATGCTGAAGATCCTGATGTCGGCACCGGCATGGTCGGCGCTCCGGCGTGCGGCGACGTGATGCGTTTGCAGATCAAGGTCAACGATCAGGGCGTTATCGAAGACGCCAAGTTCAAGACCTACGGTTGCGGTTCGGCCATTGCCTCCAGCTCCCTCGCCACCGAGTGGATGAAGGGCAAGACCCTGGACGAAGCCGAAACCATCAAGAACACCCAGTTGGCAGAAGAGCTGGCCTTGCCGCCGGTCAAGATTCACTGCTCGGTACTGGCTGAAGATGCCATCAAGGCAGCCGTACGCGACTACAAGCAAAAGAAAGGCTTGTTGTAAGCGCACCGTTCTTCATAGCAACGCTGGCGAAATCCAAGGAGTTCCCGATGTCAATCAGCATGACCGAAGCCGCCGCCAACCACGTGCGTCGCTCCCTTGACGGGCGCGGCAAAGGTGATGGCATTCGTCTGGGTGTTCGCACCACAGGCTGTTCCGGCCTTGCCTATGTGCTTGAGTTCGTCGACGCGGCGGACCCTGAAGACACGGTGTTCGAGGCCTATGGCGTGAAGGTCATCATTGACCCGAAAAGCTTGGTGTACCTCGATGGCACCGAGCTGGACTTCGTCCGCGAAGGCTTGAACGAAGGCTTCAAGTTCAATAATCCCAATTCGCGCGGTGAATGCGGCTGCGGCGAAAGCTTCAACGTCTGAGGCGGGTCATCGTGGGTACTCCTTGTCATTTCGCGCTGTTTGAGCTGAAACCCGGTTTTGTCGTGGACCTCGACCAGTTGGCGAGCCGCTACCGGGAACTGGCGCGCAGCGTGCATCCGGATCGGTTCGCCGATGCGCCCGAGTCCGAGCAGCGCCAGGCGCTGGAACGTTCGGCCAACCTCAATGAAGCCTACCAGACCCTCAGGAGTGCCCCGCGTCGGGCGCGCTACCTGCTGGCGATCCGGGGCGATGAGGTGCCGCTTGAAGTGACGGTGCACGACCCCGATTTTCTCTTGCAGCAGATGCAATGGCGCGAAGAGCTCGAAGACCTGCAGGACGAGGCCGATCTGGCCGGCGTCGCGGTGTTCAAGCGTCGCCTCAAGGTTGCGCAAGAGGCCCTCAACGACAGCTTTGCCGCTTGTTGGGATGATGCCGCGCAACGCGAACAGGCCGAGCGCCTGATGCGGCGCATGCAGTTCCTCGACAAGCTCTCCCAAGAAGTGCGCCAGCTCGAAGAGCGCCTCGACGATTAACCCCGTGCGGCCCTGGCCGTACGCCTGTGATTATTCCTAAAAGCATGGCCTTACTGCAGATCGCCGAACCCGGCCAGAGTCCTCAACCGCACCAGCGTCGTCTGGCTGTCGGTATCGACCTTGGCACCACCAATTCGCTGGTTGCTGCACTGCGCAGTGGCCTTTCCGAGCCGTTGGCCGATGAAAACGGGCAGATCATTCTGCCGTCGGCCGTGCGCTACCATGCCGATCGCGTTGAAGTCGGGCACGCCGCCAAGGCGGCTGCCTCGGTTGATCCGTTCAATACCGTGCTGTCGGTCAAGCGCCTGATGGGTCGCGGCATCGCCGACGTCAAGCAACTGGGCGAGCAACTGCCTTACCGCTTCGTCGAAGGCGAATCGCACATGCCGTTCATCGATACCGTGCAGGGCGCCAAGAGCCCGGTGCAGGTGTCGGCCGACATTCTCAAGGTGCTGCGCCTGCGTGCCGAAGCCACTCTGGGCGGCGAGCTGGTGGGTGCGGTGATTACCGTGCCGGCCTATTTCGACGATGCCCAGCGCCAGGCCACCAAAGACGCCGCGCGTCTGGCCGGCCTTAACGTCTTGCGCCTGCTCAATGAGCCGACCGCCGCGGCCGTGGCCTATGGCCTGGACCAGAACGCCGAGGGCGTGGTCGCCATTTACGACCTTGGCGGCGGCACGTTCGATATCTCGATCCTGCGCCTGACCGGCGGTGTCTTCGAAGTCCTGGCGACCGGTGGCGATACCGCGCTGGGTGGCGACGATTTCGACCATGCCATTGCGCAGTGGATTATCAGCAGCGCCGGCTTGTCCGCCGATCTTGAGCCGGCAGCACAGCGCAGCCTGCTGCACACCGCTTGTGCGGCCAAAGAGGCGCTGACCGATGCCTCGTCTGTCGAGGTGGTGCATGGTGACTGGCGTGCCGAGCTGACCCGCGAAGCCTTCAATGAACTGATCGAGCCCATGCTGGCGCGCAGCCTCAAGGCGTGCCGGCGTGCGGTGCGTGATGCCGATATCGAGATCGACGACGTCAAGGCCGTGGTCATGGTCGGCGGTTCGACCCGTGTACCGCGCGTGCGCGATGCGGTGGCCGAGCTGTTCGGTCGTCAGCCATTGACCGACATCGACCCTGACCAGGTCGTGGCGATTGGTGCAGCGATTCAGGCCGACACCCTGGCCGGCAACAAACGCGATGGCGGCGAACTGCTGCTGCTCGACGTGATCCCGTTGTCGCTGGGGCTGGAAACCATGGGTGGGCTGATGGAGAAAGTCATCGCCCGCAACACGACCATTCCGGTGGCGCGTGGCCAGGAATTCACCACTTATAAAGACGGCCAGACAGCCATGATGATTCATGTGCTGCAGGGCGAGCGTGAGCTGATCAGCGATTGCCGCTCGCTGGCGCGCTTCGAGCTGCGTGGCATTCCGCCGATGGTGGCCGGTGCGGCGAAGATCCGCGTGACGTTCCAGGTCGATGCCGACGGTCTGCTCAGCGTGGCGGCCCGTGAACTGGCGTCGGGCGTCGAGTCGAGTATCCAGGTCAAGCCGTCCTACGGGCTGACCGACGGCGAAATCGCCCGGATGCTCAAGGATTCCTTCCAGAACGCAGGGCAAGACAAGGTGGCTCGCGTACTGCGCGAGCAACAGGTCGACGCCGAGCGCCTGCTCGAAGCGGTGCAGGGCGCCCTGGAAGTTGACGGCGAGCGTCTTCTCGATGAAGAGGAACGGCTGGTCATCAACCTGCAAATGGACGAATTACGTGAACTGATGCAAGGCACCGATGGCCCGGCCATCGAGCAACAGACTCGCCGTCTGTCGCAAGTGACCGATGCATTTGCTGCAAGGCGCCTGGATTCGACGGTAAAAGCCGCACTGGCAGGACGCAACCTGAATGAGATTGAGGAATAACTGATGCCGTTGGTGACCTTTCTGCCCCATAAGGAGCATTGTCCGGACGGGATGACCGTCGAGGCAGCGCCGGGGACGACTATCCTGGATCTCGCCCACGATCATCACATCGAGATCGAAAGCGCCTGCGGTGGCGTGAGTGCCTGCACCACGTGCCATTGCATCGTGCGCAAGGGGTTCAATTCGACCGGTGAGGTCGACGAGCTCGAAGAAGACATGCTCGACAAGGCCTGGGGCCTGGAAGCGCAGTCGCGGTTGTCGTGCCAGGCCAAGGTCGGCAACGAAGACCTGACCATCGAGATTCCGAAATACTCGCTCAACCACGCCGCCGAAGCGCCGCACTGATCCCAGGAGGGGATATTCATGGGTCTCAAATGGGTTGATGTGCAGGAAATCGCGATCCAGCTGGCTGAAGCGCACCCGGATATCAATCCGCTGACGGTGAATTTCGTCAAGCTGCGCAATCTGGTGATGGCGCTGCCGGAATTCGACGATATCCCGGATCGCGGCGGGGAAAAGGTCCTCGAAGCAATCCAGGGATTGTGGATTGAAGAGGCTGACTGACCTGCACGGGCGCCTCCAGGAACTCCTTGAGGCGCCCGGACAGCCTCTGTAACGCAAGCAAGTTAGGCAATACTCTAGAACCCGCGTATAATTCGCGGGTTTAATTTTTGATTTAATCCCTGTTTCTGGAGTTTCACATGGCTGTTCAACGCACTTTCTCGATCATCAAACCTGACGCCGTTGCCAAGAACGTGATCGGCAAGATCACCACTCGCTTCGAAGACGCCGGCCTGCGCATCGTTGCTTCGAAAATCAAGCAACTGTCCAAGGCTGAAGCTGAAGGCTTCTACGCCGAGCACAGCGAGCGTGGCTTCTTCGGTGACCTGGTTGCCTTCATGACTTCCGGTCCTGTTGTGGTTCAGGTTCTGGAAGGCGAGAACGCCATTGCTCTGAACCGTGAGCTGATGGGCGCTACCAACCCTAAAGAAGCCGCTGCCGGCACCATCCGTGCTGACTTCGCCGAGTCGATCGACGCCAACGCCGTTCACGGTTCGGACTCCGAAGCTGCTGCTGCTCGCGAAATCGCTTACTTCTTCGCTGCTACCGAAGTAACTGCTCGCTAAGCTACGGCCGACGAGCAAGAGGTGAATTCATGATCGTGACGACTGGTAAAACCAACCTGCTGGGTCTGACTCAGCCGGAAATGGAAAAATTCTTCGAGTCAATCGGGGAGAAACGCTTCCGTGCCGGTCAGGTCATGAAGTGGATTCACCACTTTGGCGTCGATGATTTCGACGCCATGACCAATGTCGGCAAGGCCTTGCGCGAAAAGCTCAAGAGCTGCTCCGAGATTCGCGGCCCGGAAGTTGTCAGCGAGGACATCTCCACCGACGGCACCCGTAAGTGGGTGGTGCGCGTGGCGTCCGGCAGCTGCGTCGAGACCGTTTACATTCCCCAGGGCAAACGCGGCACATTGTGCGTTTCGTCCCAGGCAGGCTGTGCCCTGGATTGCAGTTTCTGCTCCACCGGCAAGCAAGGCTTCAATAGCAACCTCACCGCCGCCGAAGTGATCGGCCAGGTGTGGATTGCCAACAAATCCTTTGGCAGTGTTCCGGCTACCGTCGACCGTGCCATCACCAACGTGGTGATGATGGGCATGGGTGAACCGCTGCTGAACTTCGACAACGTCGTGGCCGCCATGCACTTGATGATGGACGACCTGGGCTATGGCATTTCCAAGCGTCGGGTGACTTTGTCGACCTCAGGCGTGGTGCCGATGATCGATGTGCTGGCCCAGCACATCGACGTGTCCCTGGCCCTGTCGCTGCATGCGCCCAACGATGAGTTGCGTAACAAGCTGGTGCCGATCAACAAGAAGTACCCCTTGAAAGTGCTGCTCGAGTCCTGCCGCCGCTACATGGCCACGCTGGGCGAAAAGCGCGTGCTGACCGTCGAGTACACCTTGCTCAAGGACATCAACGACCAGCCGGCGCACGCCAGCGAGATGATCGAGTTGCTCAAGGACACGCCTTGCAAGATCAACCTCATCCCGTTCAACCCGTTCCCGCATTCCGGTTACGAGCGCCCGAGCAACAATGCCATCCGGCGCTTCCAGGACATGCTGCATCAGGCCGGCTACAACGTGACTGTGCGCACCACGCGCGGTGAAGACATCGACGCGGCCTGCGGGCAGCTGGTCGGCCAGGTAATGGACCGCACGCGCCGTAGCGAACGCTACATCGCGGTTCGCGAGGTCAATGCCGAAGCCGGGCAGGGACAGCGCGCCGTCTCCTGAATCCGCCTGCGAACCTGACCGAGAGGGACCTTATGTCTGTGCGCGCTGTGTTGCTGTTGAGTTTCATCTTCCTGCTGTCAGGTTGCGTGACATCGGGCGATGTCGACCCGATGACCACCAGCAAAGGGCGTGACCAGGCAATCAAGGCCTATGTGCAACTGGCTCTGGGTTACTTTCAGCAAGGGCAGACCAAGCAGGCCAAGGTGCCGCTGAAAAAGGCCCTGGACCTCAATAGCAACGACCCGGATGCCAATGCGGCACTGGCGCTGGTCTTCCAGGCCGAGATGGAGCTGGAGCTGGCCGATCAGTACTTCCTCAAGGCAATTGCCGCCAGCAAGAACGATGCGCGTATCCTCAACAACTACGGCAGCTTCCTGTACGAACAACAGCGTTACAAGGAAGCTCACGCACGTTTTGAACAGGCAGCGGCCGACAATCTGTATCCTGAGCGCCCGCGTATCTTTGAAAGCCTGGGCATGACCGCGCAGAAACTGGGCGAGCGCGAGCAGGCGCGTGAATATTTCACCCGCGCCTTGCGTCTGGACCGCAGTCAGCCGCGCGCGTTGCTGGAAATGGCTGAGTTGTCTTACGAAGACAGGCAATATGTGCCCTCGCGCGATTACTACGAGCGCTTCAGCCAGATGAGCGAGCAGAATGCGCGTAGTCTGTTGCTCGGCATACGTCTTGCCAGGATCCACGAAGACCGTAACACCGCAGCCAGTTATGGCCTGCAGTTGAAAAGACTCTATCCCGGTACGCCGGAATATCAGCAATACCTGTCGGAGCAATGATGAAAGCGGCGCATCCCGAAGTTGTAACAGGCAATGGTATGAATCCTGGGGAAACCCTGCGCCAGGCCCGTGAGCGCCAGAACTGGTCGCTGCCTGATGTGGCGTTGAGGCTCAACCTGACCGCCAATTCTCTGAATCACCTCGAAAACGGTGCGTTCGACAAGCTGCCGGGGCACACCTTTGCCCGCGGCTATGTCCGCGCCTATGCCAAGTTGCTGGAGCTTGACCAGACAGAGCTGGTCGCCCAGTTCGACCAGTACACCGGCTCCAACGCCAAGGGCAGCGAAGTGCATGCCTTGGGCCGCATCGAAGAGCCAGTGCGCCTGTCGCACAACATTCTGCGCATCGTCAGCCTGTTGTTGCTGCTGGTGCTGGTGGGCGGCGGTTTTCTCTGGTGGCAAGACCAGGGCTCGCTGCGCGGCAAGGATGTCGCCGGGCTGAACCTTGAGCATGTCGAGGTCGAAAGCGCCGATGGCACGACCCAGATCCACCAGCTGGACGAGCCGGCGCCTGCGCCGCAAGTGACCGAGGGCACGACCTCCTCGTTGCCATTGACCCCTTCGACCCCGAGTGCAGACAACGCACCGGCTGTTCCCGAATCAACGACCTCTGCAGCGCCGGCCACCAGCACACCGCCAGTTGCCAGCGCACCGGTGGCCGCTGCGCCTTCCATACCTGCCGCTGTCACCTCAGAGCCTATCGCGCCGATCATGCCCGGTTCCGGGCAGGTCAGCGTCAAGTTCGTCGCCAACTGCTGGGCACAGGTCACCGATGCTAATGGCAAGGTTCTGGCCAGCGGTCTGAAACTAAAGGGTCAAACCCTCGACGTGACTGGCAAACCACCGCTTTCTCTGCGCCTTGGCTACGCACGCGGCGCCGAGGTCAGCTACAACGGGCAGCCTGTTGATGTGGCTCCATTTATCACTGGCGAAACCGCTCGCCTGAAACTAGGGCAATAAGTCATGCACGGCCATTCCCCCATCAAACGTCGAGAGTCGCGCAAGATCTGGGTCGGATCTGTGCCGGTCGGTGGCGATGCTCCGATTGCCGTTCAGAGCATGACCAACAGCGACACCAACGATGTTGCCGCCACTGTCGCCCAGATCAACCGGCTTGAAGCGGCTGGCGTCGACATCGTGCGCGTCTCGGTACCTGACATGGACGCTGCCGAGGCCTTCGGTCGCATCAAGCAACTGGTTAAGGTGCCGCTGGTCGCCGATATTCACTTCGATTACCGCATTGCCCTGCGCGTGGCAGAGCTGGGCGTCGACTGCCTGCGCATCAACCCTGGCAATATCGGTCGCGAAGACCGGGTCAAAGCGGTGGTCGATGCTGCACGTGATCGCGGTATCCCGATCCGCATCGGCGTCAACGCCGGTTCCCTGGAAAAGGACCTGCAGAAAAAGTACGGCGAGCCTACGCCCGAGGCGCTGGTCGAGTCGGCGCTGCGCCATGTCGAGCACCTTGATCGCCTGAACTTTCAGGACTTCAAGGTCAGCGTCAAGGCTTCGGACGTGTTCATGGCCGTCGAGGCCTACCGTCAACTGGCCCGGCAGATCACCCAGCCCTTGCACCTGGGCATCACCGAAGCCGGTGGTTTGCGTTCGGGCACAGTGAAATCTGCCGTGGGGCTGGGTATGCTGCTCGCCGAAGGGATTGGCGATACTATTCGCATCTCGCTGGCGGCCGATCCGGTTGAAGAGGTCAAGGTCGGCTACGACATCCTCAAGTCGCTGCACCTGCGTTCGCGTGGCATCAACTTCATTGCCTGCCCGAGCTGCTCGCGGCAGAACTTTGATGTGGTCAAGACCATGAACGAGCTTGAAAACCGTCTCGAGGACCTGTTGGTGCCTCTGGATGTCGCGGTGATCGGTTGTGTGGTCAACGGCCCGGGAGAAGCCAAGGAAGCCCATATCGGGCTGACCGGTGGCTCCCCGAACCTGATCTACATCGACGGCAAGCCGGCGCAGAAGCTGGGCAACGAGAATCTGGTCACCGAACTCGAGCGTCTGATTCGCGAGAAAGCGGCCGAAAAAGTTCAAGCTGACGCCTCGGTCATCGTGCGCGGCTAATCAAGATTGCTAAGGATTTTTTGTGAGTAAGTCTCTGCAAGCCATTCGTGGCATGAACGACATCCTGCCCGAGCAGACCCCGCTGTGGCGCTACTTCGAAGGCACCGTCTCGCGCCTGCTGGATAACTACGGTTACCGCCAGATCCGCATGCCGATCGTCGAGTTCACCGAGCTGTTCAAGCGCTCGATCGGCGAAGTCACCGATATCGTCGAAAAAGAGATGTACACCTTCGCCGACCGTAATGGCGACTCTCTGACCCTGCGCCCCGAAGGCACGGCGGCGTGCGTGCGTGCGGTGCTGGAGCACGGCATCACCGGCGGCGGCCAGGTCCAGAAACTGTGGTACATCGGCCCGATGTTCCGTCACGAGCGGCCGCAGAAGGGCCGCTATCGTCAGTTTCACCAGATCGGTGTCGAAGTCTTCAACCTCGATGGCCCGGACATCGACGCAGAACTGATCGTGCTGACCTGGCGCCTGTGGGGCGAGTTGGGTATCCGCGATGCGGTCAAGCTTGAACTCAACAGCCTGGGCACCAGTGAAGCCCGTGCCCGTTATCGCGATGCGCTGGTCGAGTACCTCTCCGCACGCCATGAGCAACTGGACGAAGACAGCCAGCGCCGCCTGAAAAGCAACCCGTTGCGCATCTTGGATACCAAGGATCAGGCGACCCAGGCCTTGCTGGTCGATGCGCCGAAACTGGCCGACTACCTGGACGACGAGTCGCGCATCCACTTCGACGGCCTCAAGGCGCGTCTGGACGCTGCCGGAATTCCCTACGTGATCAACCCCAAGCTGGTGCGCGGGCTGGATTACTACAGCAAGACCGTTTTCGAATGGGTCACCGACAAACTCGGCGCCCAGGGCACGGTGTGTGCCGGTGGTCGTTACGACGGTCTGGTCGAGCAAATGGGCGGCAAGCCGACGACAGGCGTCGGTTTCGCCATGGGCATCGAGCGTCTGGTGCTGTTGCTCGAAACCCTTGAGCAGGTTCCGCAAGAGATCGCACGCCAGGTCGACGTTTACCTGTGCGCCTTTGGCGAGGCGGCAGAACTGGCGGCCCTGACCCTGACCGAGCGCGTTCGTGACCAGTTGCCGAACCTGCGTTTGCAAGTCAATGCCGGTGCCGGCAGCTTCAAGAGCCAGTTCAAGAAAGCCGACAAGAGCGGCGCGCTGTATGCTCTGATCCTTGGTGAAGAAGAGCTGGCCGGCCAGCAGATTGGCGTCAAGCCGCTGCGTGGCCAGGGCGAGCAACAGAATATTGCCTGGGACGCTCTGCCCGAGCACCTGGCAGCCTGCCTGGCGCAGGCTTGAACGGTCAAATAGCCGATTTAGCGACGAATTAGGAGTATTGGGGTGTCGAGTAGCGAAGATGACGATCTGGCAGCAATGAAGGACTGGTGGCAGCGCAACGGCAAACCCCTGGTAACGGGTGGCCTGCTGGCGCTGGTAGTGGTCTTCGGCTGGCAATACTGGAAAAAATATCAAACCACCCAGGCATCCAATGCTTCGGTGCTTTACCAGCAGTTGCTGGAAACGGCCCTGACCCCGACCGGTGAAGCCGATCCTGCCCGCGTTGCCGACGTGGCCGGCAAGCTGAAGAAAGAGTACGGCGGCACCGCTTACGCGCAGTACGCCAGCCTGTTCGTCGCCAAGGTGGCCGTTGATACCGGCAAGCTCGACGATGCGGTCGCCGAACTGAAGCCGGTTGCCGACAAGCCGTCCAACCCGACGCTGGGCGAACTGGCGCGTCAGCGTCTGGCCCGCGTACTGGCTGCGCAGAACAAGGCCGAAGATGCCCTCAAGCTGCTCAATGGCGATGCCGACAAGGCGTTCCTGGCCAGCCGCGAAGAACTCAAGGGCGACCTGCTGGTGCAGTTGGGTCGTACCGATGAGGCACATGCTGCTTACCAAAAGGCCAAGACTGCACTGTCGCCAGACGCCGCAGTGGGTGGCCTGCAAATGAAGCTCGACGATCTGGCCAAAGGGGATGCGTGACGTGATTCGTTGGAAACATGCAGCATTGCTGGCCCTGGCCGTGATGGCCGTGGGTTGCAGCAGCAACAGCAAGAAAGAATTGCCGCCGGCCGAGCTGACCGACTTCAAAGAAGAAGTGGTCCTGCAAAAAGTCTGGAGCCACTCGGTCGGTGACGGCCAGGGCAAGACCTGGAACATGCTGGTTCCGGCCATCGACGGTGACCGCATCTACGCCGGCGACGTGACCGGTGAAGTGGTTGCCCTTGATCGCCTGACCGGTGACAAACTCTGGGAGAAAGACCTCGACCTGCCGGTTTCCGGCGCGGTCGGTGTGGGTTACGGCCTGCTGACCATCGGCACCGTGCGCGGTGAAGTGGTCGCGCTGGATGCGAGCACCGGCGAAGAAAAATGGCGTGCCCGCGTAAGCAGCGAAGTACTGGCACCGCCCGCCAGCAACGGTGACGTTGTGGTCGTGCAGACCCAGGACGACCGCGTCATTGGTCTGGACGCCTACACCGGTGCCCAGCGCTGGATCTACGAAAGCACGCCGGCGGTTCTGACCCTGCGTGGCACCAGTGCACCGATCGTTACCAATCGCCTGGCAATTGCCGGCCTGTCGACCGGTAAAGTCGTGGCGCTGGACATCAGCAACGGCGTACCGGTCTGGGAGCAGCGTATTGCCGTTCCGCAAGGCCGTTCGGAGCTGGAGCGCGTGGTCGACATCGACGGCGGCCTGCTGCTGTCCGGTAGCACCCTGTATGTCGCCAGCTATCAGGGCCGCGTTGCCGGTCTTGATCTGGATAGCGGCCGCGTACAGTGGCAGCGTGATGCATCGAGCTATGCCGGTGTGGCCCAGGGTTTCGGTAGCGTCTACGTGAGCCTGGCGTCCGGCACGGTCGAAGGCGTCGACGAGCGTTCGTCTTCTGCGCTGTGGAGCAACGAGTCGCTGGCTCGCCGTCAACTGAGCGCGCCTGAAGTGTTTTCCAGCTATGTGGCTGTAGGTGACTTCGAAGGTTATCTACACTTGCTCAGCCAGGTCGACGGTCGCTTTGTAGCCCGTGAACGTATCGACAGCGACGGCCTGCGGGCTCGCCCGCTGGTGGTCGGCGACATGATTTACGTGTATGGCAACAGTGGCAAACTCGAAGCCCTGACCATCAAGCAATGATTGTCCAAGGCCTGGGCTGATCGCCCCGGCCTGCCTTGCTTGCGCAAGGCAGCAGTGCCCTCGGGGACTGTTTCGCACTCTGGCCGCTGCCCCGCAGCGGCTTTTGTATTTTCTGAAATAACGCAGTGGAGAGCCGCATGGTTCCCGTAATCGCCCTGGTGGGCCGACCGAACGTCGGCAAGTCCACCATGTTCAACCGCCTGACCAGGTCTCGGGACGCCATTGTTGGCGACCTGTCCGGTCTGACCCGTGATCGCCAATACGGAGAGGCGAAATGGCAGGGGCACTCTTACATCCTGATCGACACCGGCGGTATCTCCGGTGACGAGCATGGCATGGATGAAAAGATGGCCGAGCAGTCGCTGATGGCCATCGAAGAAGCCGATGTCGTCCTGTTTCTGGTAGATGCCAAGGCAGGCTACACCGCTGCCGACCAGATGATTGGCGAGCACTTGCGCAAGCGCAACAAGCGCAGCTTCGTGATTGCCAACAAGATCGACAACATCGACGAACACCTGGCGCGTGCCGAATTCAGCCCTATGGGTCTGGGCGACGCGATTCCGGTGGCTGGCGCTCACGGGCGCGGCATCACCCAGATGCTCGATTTCGTGCTCAAGGACCTGGAATGGGACGAGCAGGAAGTCGAAGATCCTGAAGGTGTCGAAGACGTCGCCGAAGGCGAGGAAGCCAAGCGCATTCCGGGCCCGAGCGAGAAAGATGGCATCAAGATCGCCATCATCGGTCGCCCGAACGTCGGCAAGTCGACCCTGGTCAACCGCATGCTCGGTGAAGACCGGGTGATCGTCTATGACCAGCCAGGCACCACGCGCGACAGCATCTACATCCCGTTCGAGCGCAACGAAGAGAAGTACACCCTGATCGACACGGCAGGTGTGCGCAAGCGCGGCAAGATCCACGAGGAAGTCGAAAAGTTCTCGGTGGTCAAAACCCTGCAGGCCATCAAGGACGCCAACGTGGTGATCTTCGTGATGGACTCGCGCGAAGGCGTGGTCGACCACGACCTGAACCTGCTGGGCTTTGCCCTGGAATCCGGGCGTGCTCTGGTTATTGCCCTGAACAAATGGGACGGCATGACGCCGGGTGAGCGCGATTTCGTCAAGATCGAGTTGCAGCGCCGCTTGTTCTTCGTCGACTTTGCCGACATCCACTTCATCTCGGCACTGCACGGCACCGGCGTGGGCAACCTGTACAAGTCGGTACAGAACGCTTTCGCCTCGGCCGTGACCCGCTGGCCGACCAGCCGCCTGACGCAGATTCTCGAAGACGCTGTCAGCGACCACGCACCGCCCATGGTCAACAACCGCCGCATCAAGCTGCGCTATGCCCACCTGGGTGGCGCCAACCCGCCGATCATCGTGATCCACGGTAACCAGGTCGATGCGGTGCCCAAGTCGTATGTGCGCTACCTTGAAAACACCTATCGCCGGGTGCTGAAACTGGTCGGTACGCCGATCCGTATCGAGTTCAAGGGCGGCGAAAACCCGTACGAAGGCAACAAGAACACCCTGACCGACCGCCAGGTCAACAAGAAGCGCCGCCTGATGTCGCACCACAAGAAAGCCGACAAAAAGCGCCGCGACAAAAGGTAGGTAGGAGCGCGCTTGCCCGCGACTGGGCGCGCAGCGGCCATAAAAATTTATGAGCCGCTAAAATTTACGACTGCTACGCAGCCGGTCGCGGTGGTCCGGCATTCTGGCAAGCGCCCTCCTACTGGCTTGCAACTTACCGCTAAAGTTGTAGGGTTAGCCCCAAGGCTTTCCCTACAGCAGGCGTCCAATGATCGACAGCAAACTGCCCAACGTGGGCACTACTATTTTCACCGTGATGTCGCAACTCGCCGCTGAAACCGGGGCGATCAACCTGTCTCAGGGTTTTCCCGATTTCGATGGTCCACAGGCGTTGCGCGATGCGCTCGGGCGGCATGTCCGCGAAGGCCGCAACCAGTATTCCCCCATGACCGGCCTGCCGGCCTTGCGTCAGCAAGTGGCGGCCAAGATCGCCCGCAGCTATGGCGTTCAGGTCAATCCCGATACAGAAATCACCATCACGCCCGGTGCCACCCAAGGCATCTTTTGCGCCGTGCAGGCGCTGATTCGTCCCGGTGATGAAGTCATCGTTTTCGACCCTTGCTACGACAGCTATGAGCCTTCCGTGGAGCTGGCCGGTGGCCGCTGCGTGCATGTGCAACTCGATGCGCAGGATTTCTCTATCGACTGGCAGAAGCTCAGTGATGCCTTGAGCCCGCGTACCCGGCTGATCATCCTCAATTCACCGCACAACCCGTGTGGTGCCTTGCTCAGCCGCGCCGAGCTGGACCGCCTGGCGGCGCTGATCGCCGAGCGCGATATCTACCTGATCAGTGACGAGGTCTACGAGCATCTGGTCTTCGATGGCCGCCAACACGTCAGCGTGCTGGCCCACGAAGAGTTGTATGCACGGGCTTTCGTGGTCAGTTCGTTTGGCAAGACCTACCATGTCACCGGCTGGAAAACCGGCTATGTGGTGGCGCCACCGGCCTTGACCGCCGAATTGCGCAAGGTGCACCAGTACGTCAGCTTCTGCGGTGTTACGCCTTTGCAGTACGCATTGGCCGACTTCATGGCCGAACACCCGGAGCATGTCGAAGAGCTGCCGGCGTTTTATCAGGCCAAGCGCGACTTTTTCTGCGAGCAGCTGGCCGCTTCGCGTTTCAGCTTCCAGCCTGTAGGCGGGACGTATTTCCAGCTGGTGGATTACTCGCAGATTCGCCCCGATCTCAACGATGTCGACATGGCCTTGTGGATGACCCGCGAGCATGGCGTGGCGAGTATTCCGGTGTCGGTGTTCTACCAGAGCCCGCCTGAGGGCCAGCGCCTGATCCGCCTGTGTTTCGCCAAACGCGAGGAGACGCTGCGCCAGGCAGCGGAAAAACTATGCGCGATTTGAGTACCTTGCCGTCGCTGGACATCGCCTTGATCCAGACCACGCTGGCCTGGCATGACCCGCAGGCCAATCTGGAACACTTCCAGGCCTTGCTCGATCAGGCGCAATCGGCCGATCTGGTGATCCTGCCGGAAATGTTCACCACCGGCTTCACCATGGACTCGCTCAGCCAGGCCGAGGAAGAGGGCGGCCCGGCCGCACAATGGCTGCTGGCCCAGGCCCGGCGCTTGCAGACGGTGATCACCGGCAGTGTGATCGTGCGCGCCGCCGACGGCAGCCATCGCAACCGGCTGTTGTGGGCGCGACCTGACGGTGAGTTGCTGCACTACGACAAGCGCCATCTGTTTCGTATGGCGGGCGAGCACGAGCATTTCAGCCCCGGCGAGCGGCAAGTGACATTCGAGCTCAAGGGCTGGCGGATTCGCCCGCTGATCTGCTACGACCTGCGCTTTCCGGTGTGGAGCCGTGATGCCAAGGACACCGATCTGTTGCTCTACACCGCCAACTGGCCCGGCGCCCGGCGCTTGCACTGGAACCGCTTGTTGCCGGCCCGCGCCATCGAGAACCTGTGTTATGTAGCGGCGGTCAACCGTATCGGCACCGACGGCAAGGGCCTGGCCTATACCGGCGACAGCCAGGTCCTGGATTTCCAGGGTGAAAGCCTGTTCAACGCAGGCGAGGCCGATGGCGTGTTCCGGGTAACGCTGGATGCCAGCGAGCTTGCCGCCTATCGCGCACGCTTTCCGGCGTCACTGGATGCCGATAGCTTTAACATTCAGTAACAGGTATGTAGTTTTTTGTGTGTCGGCCGATACAGTCGGCACACCTGAAAGGAGTTCGTCATGACGACCATCAATACCAGTTCGCTGAGCAACTACAGCAGCGCTTTTGCCGTGGCGGTCAAGAAGCCCGAAGCGGCCCAGACCGATGAGACCAAGACCTCCGAAGCGACCAGCGTCAGCGCCGACCTGAGCGGCGCCAAGGTTGGTGGCGCCAGCAATAGCAAGAGCACGGCGTCGACGCCGACGGAAGAAATGATCGAGCAGATCAAGAAGCAGATCGAGCAGACCGAAAAACAGCTCGAACAACAAAGAGCGCAGCTGGCAGCCGTGCAAAGCAGCAAGGCCGATGAGCAGACCAAGCTTCAGCAGGCCATGGCGATTCAAACGCAGATCGCCGCCACCAGCGCCAGCTTGCAGACCTTGCAGGGCAGCCTGCTGCAACTGATCGGTGGCAGCATCAATACCACCGCCTGATTCGAGCGGCGATTGTCTCTGCACTGATACGCGGTGGCTACAAAGTCATGCTGTTTTCACCTGTGCCCGGGCCGATAAAGAGTCCGGGCTAACAGGAGTTCCACCATGACCACGATCAATACCAGTTCACTCAGTACTTACAGCGCCTCATTCTCGGTTACCACCAAGAGCCAGACCGAACAAGCCAGCGCGTCGAGCGACACCGAAGCCAGCAGCACCACCGCCGTGTCGCTGGACGGCGCCAAGGCTGGTTCTGCAACTGGAGCTGCCGGCGGATCTTCCGGTACCTTGTCGTCTACCGAGCAGGCGATCGAGGAGCTTGAAGAGCAAATCGAGGAAGCCGAGAAGCAGCTGCAGCAACAACAGCAGCAACTGGCCGCCGCACAGAACGGCAAGGGCACCGAAGAAGAGAAGGCGGCACAGGTCGCTGCCATTCAGGCACAGATCTCGACCTACAGTGCTCAGGTGCAGACTTTGCAGGCTTCGTTGCTGCAACTGCAGACCCAAGGCAGCGTGAACACCACGGCCTGAGCAAAAGTCTGCGCATGAAAAAGCCCCCGGCTCTGTACAGAACCGGGGGCTTTTTGTTGGTGTAGCGGTTACTCGTTCACGTTCATGAACTTGCGCGCCCACTGCACATAGTCTTCAGGCTGGGTGTAGGTGTGAGTCAGCTCGGTGGCGCTCATTTCCGAGGTGCTGCAGGTAATCTGCCGCTGCGCACGCAGGCTGTCGTAAGTGGCCTTGATCGCGGCGAAATAGGCGCCATGGCCGTCTACGCAAACCCGTACGCCCATTTCAGCCAGGCGCTGGTTGTCGAGCAGCTCAGGGTTGCCGTAGGTCACCAGCATCAGCGGTACAGTCACGCCTTCGGAGATCTGCGCCAGGTGCTCGAAATCACGTACGCCGACAATCGTGATGCCGTCCACGCCGGTGGCCTGGTATTGCTGCATGCGATCGATGGTTTCGCTGACCGGCAGAATAGTCGCGTTGGTACGGGCAAAGATCGACAGTTCGCTGTCGCTGCGGGCTTCCAGGGCGGCGCGCATTTTGCCCACGCCTTCATCGACCGGAATCAGGTCGGTCGACTTGCGGCCAAACTGGGCCGGCAACAGGGTGTCTTCGATGGTCAGTGCCGAGACGCCTGCGCGCTCCAGTTCCACGACAGTGCGCATGACGTTCAGGGCGTTGCCATAACCGTGGTCGGCATCGGCAATGAACGGCAGTTCGGCGACGCGGCCGATGCGAGTGGCTTGCTCTGCGAATTCGCTCAGGGTAATCAGGGCAAAGTCTGGCGCGGCCAGTACTTGTAGCGATGCAACGGAGCCGCCAAGGATGCCGACCTCAAAACCCAGGTCGGCCGCGATGCGGGCGGACATGGGGTCAAATACCGAGGCGGTGCGGTAGCAGGAACTGGAAGAGGTCAGTGCGCGAAAATTACGGCGCAGAGCTTGATGGGAAGCCTTGGGCATAGTCGCTCCGTAGAGGGCAGGGTCAGCCCGGCACGGCCGCGGCTGATGGTTTTTCAATATACGGCAGGTCGCTCCGTGCAGGATTCTCGGCAGAAAATCGTTGCGCTAGTCATCGAAGTGTCGGAAGTGAAGTACAGCGAAGAGGCGAGGCGCAAGCCGGATACGATGACGCGAAAAGGTCATGTGGCTCGCAAGCACAGGTGCCTGAATCGTTTAAGGTCGCAATGCTATCACAGCGTTTTTACGCTGCCTTATGCCGAATCTGCCGGGGGTATGCGGGAAATGCAAGATGCACAAAGATGGGGCGTTATTGCCCCGGCGTCTTCGCCCTTTGCACTGTAGGAGTGCAAAAAGGGCGAAGAGCAGGGCGGGAATCAGGCAGCAGCAGCCTTGCCTGGCGCGACGCTCAGCGAACGGTTCAGGGCGCTGAACAGGGCGCGGAAGCTGGCCGTGGTGATGTTTTCATCGATGCCCACGCCGTGTACGGCACGCTCGCCATTGACGCGCAGCTCGATGTAGGCCGCTGCCTTGGCCGTGGTGCCGGCACCGATGGCATGCTCGTTGTAGTCCATGATCTCGACCGCGACCGGCAGGCTGGACACCAGCGCTTCCAGTGCGCCATTACCCTTGCCCTTCCAGCGTTGCGTCTCGTCGTTGACGTTGACTTCGGCGTCGACGTTGCTGGTGTTGTTCTCTTCTTGCAGGCGATGGCTGATCAGCGCGTAAGGCTTGTTGGCTTGCAAGTATTCACGCTTGAACAGCGCGTAGATCTGCTGCGCGGTCATCTCCAGGCCCAGGCGATCGGTTTCGCCCTGAACCACCTGGCTGAACTCGATCTGCATGCGGCGTGGCAGCGAAATACCGTATTCCTGCTCCAGCAAGTAAGTGATGCCGCCTTTGCCCGACTGGCTGTTGACGCGAATCACCGCCTCGTAGCTACGGCCGATGTCGGCAGGGTCGATCGGCAGGTACGGCACTTCCCACAGCGCGTCAGCTTTTTGCTGGGTGAAACCCTTGCGGATGGCATCCTGGTGCGAGCCGGAGAACGCGGTATGAACCAGGTCGCCGACGTACGGGTGACGTGGATGCACCGGAATCTGGTTGCACTCTTCGACCACCTTGCGGATGCCGTCGATGTCCGAGAAGTCCAGCTCAGGGTGTACGCCCTGGGTGTAGAGGTTCAGGCCCAGGGTCACCAGGTCGACGTTACCGGTACGCTCGCCGTTGCCGAACAGGCAGCCTTCGACACGGTCGGCGCCAGCCATCAGGCCCAGCTCGGTAGCGGCGACACCGGTGCCACGGTCGTTGTGGGTGTGCAGGCTGATGATCACGCTGTCACGACGGTTGATGTGGCGACCGAACCATTCGATCTGGTCGGCATAAATATTCGGCGTCGACACTTCGACCGTGGCCGGCAGGTTGAGGATGACTTTGTGCTCGGGGGTCGGATTCCAGACCTCGATCACGGCGTCACAGACTTCCTTGGCGAATTCCAGCTCGGTAGCGCTGAAGGTTTCCGGCGAGTACTGGAACGTCCACTGGGTCTCAGGCTGCTGGGCGGCATACTTGACGAACAGCTTGGCCGCATTGACCGCGATGTCCTTGACGCCTTGCTTGTCCTGGTTGAAGACAATGCGGCGGAACGACGGGCTGGTGGCGTTGTACAGGTGGACGATGGCCTTCTTGGCGCCACGCAGCGATTCGAAGGTCCGCGCGATCAGGTCTTCACGCGCCTGGGTCAGCACCTGAATGGTGGTGTCTTCCGGGATGTGATTGTCTTCGATCAGGGTGCGTACGAAGTCGAAGTCGGTCTGCGAGGCGGACGGAAACGACGCTTCGATTTCCTTGACGCCGATGCTGACCAGGGTCTTCCAGAAACGCAGCTTCTTGACCGCGTCCATCGGCTCGATCAGCGACTGGTTGCCGTCGCGCAAGTCCGAGCTGCACCAGATCGGCGCTGCAGTGATGGACTTCGAAGGCCAGGTGCGATCCGGCAAGTCAATGGTCGCGAAGGCACGGTACTTCTTCGAAGGGTCTTTGAGCATGGTCATCGGGCTAATCCTTTTGTTCTGAATGGGCCGTGATAGAGGCGGCCAACCATTTGCAAGCGGTAGAGGGGGCGAGGCGACGCGATCTAGCCTGGCAGTCGGGCGCTGACCAGGTCGAGGCAGGCGTGCTGGCGCAACAAGATGAGGGTGTGAGAGGTTTTCATGTCGCCAACCGTACTCATTGGGGTAAATATTGGCAAGCGCTTGCGAAAAATTGATAGAAATCTTCTGCAATGCTTATGTGCCGGGATTTTGTGGCGCTGTTTTCTTGTAAAACGAATTTTTATTGCTGGCTGTTCCGCGAGGGCGCAAGTGAAGGCACCCTCATCGGAAAACGACGATCAGGGCTCGAACGCGCCAATAAAGATTGCCGGGTCCACCCGTGCATCATTGAGGCTGACATTCCAGTGCATGTGCGGGCCTGTTGCACGGCCGGTGGCGCCGACCTTGCCGACCACGCCGCCGCGTGCCACGGCATCGCCAACCTTTACGTCGATCTTCGACAGGTGGCAGAACATGCTGATAAAGCCCTGACCGTGGTCGACAAAGACCGTCTGGCCATTGAAGAAGTAATCGCCGGTCAGGATCACTTTGCCGGCCGCCGGGGACTTGATCGGCGTACCGGCTGGCACGGCAAAGTCCAGGCCCGAGTGTGGGTTACGCTCTTCACCATTAAAGAAGCGGCGTACACCGAAGCGGCTCGACAGCGGGCCGTTGACCGGCTTGTCGAGAATCAGGTTGCTCGGTGTGCCGGGGCTGAAGCTGCGGTAAGCCTTGAGTTGCTCGGCCAGTTCACGTTCGTAACGCTTGGTCTGCTCGGCGTCGGGCGTGACCTGGCTTTGATTCTTCAGGGTGATGCGCTGCTCTTTGTATTTCTTGCTGCCCACGGTGAAGGCTAGCGTGCGACCGCCGCTGAGCACTTGCTGGTTGCCCGGCTTGACCGTCAGCGGGATGCCGACAATCGCCAGCCAGCGCGTGCCTTGTTCATTGACCACCAGCACCGGCTTGCCCTGGTACGTGGCTTTGGGCGCCTGGGCTGCGCTGCCCAGATCAATGACGGCAACGCCGCCGGGCACCGGCTTGTTCAGGGTGCGGGTGATAAAGCTGTCGGCGTAGGCGGGCAGGCTTAACAGCAAAGCGAGCAGCGGTGCGATAACACGTAGCATTGGCAGGTCAATCCAGAAGAGAAAGGGTCACGGGCGTCAGGTGGTTGTCTTCGACACGCACCTGCAATTCGCCTTCGCTGAGGCGAGCCGTCAGACGCTGGCCGGTGTGGGTTTGTTCAGCGCGGCGCACGGCCTGGCCACGTTCGTCGAGCAGGATGCTGTAGCCACGGCCCAGCGTGGCCAGCGGGCTGACCACATGCAGGGTTTGCACCTGGTTTTGCAAATGCAGGCGACGGGTCTTGATCTGTTCACGTATCGCGCGCGGCAAACGTTCGGCGAGGCTGTCGAGGCGCTGGCGCAGGAACGCCAGGGTGCGGCCCGGATGCTGTGCGGCCAGCCGGCTTTGCAGGTGGGTCATCTGCGTTTCGCGCTTGCGCATGCTGTGCTCGAAGGCCCGGCGCAGGCGCATGTCGAGGTCGTCGAGGCGTTGGGCCTGCTGGCGCAGACGCTCGCCGGGATGGCGCAGACGCCGCGCCAGACCGTCGAGCCGGAGCTGGTCGCGCATCAGTTTTTCACGCAGGCGGCTGACCAGCCGACGTTGCAGGTTCTCGACCTGGCGGTGCAGATCGCTGGAATCCGGGGCCAGCAACTCGGCGGCGGCCGAGGGCGTCGGGGCGCGGACATCGGCAACGAAGTCGCTGATCGACACATCGGTCTCATGGCCCACGGCGCTGACGATCGGCGTAACGCAGGCATCAATGGCCCGCGCCACGGCTTCTTCGTTAAAGCACCACAAGTCTTCCAGCGAACCGCCGCCACGGGCGAGGATCAAGGCATCGAAGCCCTGGCGGTCGGCCAGTTGCAGCGCGCGGACGATCTGGTTGATGGCTTCGCGGCCCTGCACGGCGGTAGGGATCAAGGTCAGCTCGACCTGTGGTGCGCGGCGGCGAAACACGCTGATGATGTCGCGGATCACCGCGCCCGTCGGCGAGCTGACAATACCGATGCGGCGTGGGTGCAAGGGCAGGGTGACCTTGCGATCGGCGCTGAACAGGCCTTCTTCGCTGAGTTTGGTTTTCAGTGCTTCGAAGGCCAGGCGCAGCGCGCCATCACCGGCAGGCTCCAGCGTATCGAGGATCAACTGATAGTCGCCACGACCCTCGTACAGCGACACCTTGCCGCGCACCTTGACCTGAAGGCCGTCCTTGAGCGCCTGACGCACACGGGCGGCGTTCTGGCGAAACAGCGCGCAACGCACCTGGGCGCCAGAGTCCTTGAGCGTGAAGTACACATGGCCGGAGGCCGGGCGCGAGAGATTGGAGATCTCGCCCTCGACCCAGATGCTGCTGAACACATCCTCCAGCAACACCCGGGCGCGGCCGTTGAGCTGGCTGACAGTAAGGACTTCCCGGTCCAGGCCGAGTCTTGCAAAAGGGTCTTTGATCATGCCGGGCATCATAAAGCGATTTGCCGCCCGGCCACCACTGGTGGTTTTGTCGTGCATGGCTTTATATACGCGCACAAAAAAGCATTCAGGGAGGATGGTGTGGTCATCGAACAAGCACTGCAATGGTTTGCACAACTGGGCTTTACGCCGCTGGACTGGCTATGGATCGAACTGGCTGTGGTCGGCGCCTATATCGTCTTCGGTATCGCCGGCTTTGGCACCGCACTGGTGGCAGGTCCCATCCTGATTCACTTCATGCCGCTGTCACGGATCATTCCCTTGCTGGTCATGCTCGATTTCATCGCCGCACTGGGCAACCTGCTACCGGCGCGGCACGCGGTGGTCAAGGCGGAACTGCTGCGCTTGCTGCCCTTTATGGCGGTGGGTTGCACGTTGGGCGTAGTGTTTCTGCTTAATCTGAAGTCCGATGTGCTGCTGTTGCTGATGGGCCTGTTCGTGACTGCCTATGCGCTGTATAGCCTGGCGGTGAAAGTACGGCCCAGCCAGCTGGCGCCGGGCTGGGCGGTGCCAGCGGGCACGGTCGGCGGCCTGTTCGGGGCGCTGTTCGGCAGTGGCGGCTTTCTGTATGCGATCTATCTCAATGGCCGGCTGAGCTCCAAGGAGCAGGCGCGGGCCACGCAGGGCGCCTTGATCAGTTGCAGTACCGTCGTGCGCCTGAGCTTGTTCGTGATTGCCGGCGTGTATGCCGAAATCCCGCTGCTGGTGCTGGCGGCGTGTCTATTGCCAGCGATGCTGATCGGCTCGTGGATCGGTCGTCGAGTGACCATGAAGCTGTCGCGGGAAGCGTTTGTCAGGTTCATCACCTGGCTGGTGCTGGTCAGTGGCATCGCCCTGATCGTGCGCTACTTCAGCGGATGACGCTTGACCTGTGCCCGAGGGCGATTAAGCTGCCGCCCTCTGATTCTTATGTACGACAATCGCCCCATGAGCAGCCAAAGCATTATCGTCCCGCAAATCTCCAGTTTCCCGGCGCGTGAAGCCATGGCGCGCAAGATCCTGCGCTGGCTGGTCACGCTGGATGTGGTCGAGCCAGAGTTGAGCACCTGCGGGCGCAGCGGCAACCGCATGGCTTATGCCATCGCGCCGGGCGCGCGCAAGGTGGTGGAGCACCCTGAGCTGCTGCCGTTCGGCCAGGCGCTGAACGGTCTGGAGATTGTCACCAAGCGTTGCATCTATACCCCGCTCGACGATTTCGCCGAAGAAGCCGGTTGCCCGGAGTGCCGCAAGGAGATCGGCGAGGCGCTATTCGATAGTCTTGAAGAGTGGATGCCCAGGCACACCGATAACTTCATCTGCCCGCTGTGCCGGCATGAAGACGACATCAACGGCTTTCTGTTTCTTGATCCGTGCGGCTTTTCCGACCTGGGCTTTATCTTTAACGATTGGCTGGCGGCGGGCTTCAAACAGCGCTTTATCGACGAATTTGCCGCACGCCTGGATCGGCCGGTGTCCTGGGTAAAAGTGCGCTTATAAGCCCGACTTAAGCCCGACTATAGACAGCGCGTCGAATAGGCCGAGTTTTTGCATTGAGCAGCCCGGTGTGTATAGGTATAATGGCGCGCTTCCAATTTTCCCGCTCGGGAGCCCCCGCGATGCTGCGTATCAGTCAAGAAGCCTTAACATTTGACGACATTCTCCTTGTACCCGGTTATTCCGAAGTACTGCCCAACGAAGTCAGTCTGAAATCCCGTTTGACCCGCGGCATCGAGCTGAATATCCCGCTGGTTTCAGCGGCGATGGACACCGTCACCGAAGCCCGCCTGGCCATCGCCATGGCGCAGGAAGGCGGTATCGGCATCATCCACAAGAACATGACCATCGACCAGCAGGCTGCCGAAGTCCGCAAGGTCAAGAAGTTCGAGGCCGGTGTCGTCAAAGACCCGATCACCATCGAAGCCGACGCCACTGTGCGTGACCTGTTCGACCTGACCCGCCAGCACAACATCTCCGGTGTACCGGTGCTGCACGACGGCGACCTGGTCGGCATCGTTACCTCGCGTGACGTGCGTTTCGAGACCCGCCTGGACATCCCGGTCCGCGAAGTCATGACCCCCAAAGAGCGTCTGGTCACCGTCCGTGAAGGCGCTGACAAGAACGAAGTGCGCGACCTGCTGCACAAGCACCGTCTGGAAAAGGTCCTGATCGTCGACGCCAAGTTCGCGCTCAAGGGCATGATGACCGTCAAGGACATCGAAAAAGCCAAGGCCTACCCGCTGGCCAGCAAGGACGACCAGGGTCGTCTGCGCGTCGGCGCTGCAGTCGGCACCGGCAAGGACACTGGCGAGCGCGTTGCTGCGCTGGTGGCTGCCGGCGTTGACGTGGTGGTTGTCGATACCGCGCACGGTCATTCCAAAGGCGTGATCGACCGCGTTCGCTGGGTCAAGGAAAACTACCCGCAAGTGCAGGTCATCGGTGGCAACATCGCGACCGGCGCTGCGGCCAAGGCACTGGTTGAAGCCGGCGCCGACGCGGTCAAGGTCGGTATCGGCCCAGGCTCGATCTGCACCACCCGTATCGTCGCCGGTGTCGGCGTACCGCAGATCAGCGCCATCGCCAACGTTGCCGCCGCCCTTGAAGGCACTGACGTTCCATTGATCGCCGACGGCGGCATCCGCTTCTCCGGCGACCTGTCCAAGGCCATCGTGGCCGGGGCTTCGGTGGTGATGATGGGCTCGATGTTCGCTGGCACCGAAGAGGCTCCGGGCGAAATCGAACTGTTCCAGGGCCGCTCGTACAAGGCTTACCGTGGCATGGGCTCGCTGGGTGCCATGTCCCAGGCCCAGGGTTCTTCGGACCGCTACTTCCAGGACTCGTCCGCTGGCGCTGAAAAGCTGGTGCCGGAAGGCATCGAAGGCCGCGTTGCCTACAAAGGCTCGCTGGCAGCGATCATCCATCAACTGATGGGCGGCCTGCGCTCCTCGATGGGCTACACCGGCAGCGCCAACATCGAAGAGATGCGCACCAAGCCGGAATTTGTCCGCATCACCGGTGCCGGCATGGCCGAGTCCCACGTCCATGACGTGCAGATCACCAAAGAAGCGCCGAACTACCGGGTCGGCTGACACCGACCAGCTTCTAAGCTTCAAGCGATCAGCTTCAAGCTATAAGCGGTAGCTGCTTTGACGCAGCTACCGCTGACTCCGACAACTTGCAGCTTGCAGCTTCAAGCTTGCAACTGCTCTTCAGAGCCTCCTCCATGTCTCTTGATATTCACGCTCACCGTATCCTGATCCTCGACTTCGGTTCCCAGTACACTCAGCTGATTGCCCGCCGCGTGCGTGAGATCGGCGTGTACTGCGAACTGCATCCGTTCGACATGGACGATGAAGCCATTCGCGAGTTCGCTCCAAAAGGCGTGATCCTCGCCGGCGGTCCCGAGTCCGTGCACGAAGCCGACAGCCCGCGTTGCCCGCAGGCGGTGTTCGACCTGGGCGTACCGGTGTTCGGCATCTGCTACGGCATGCAGACCATGGCCGAGCAACTCGGCGGCAAGGTCGAGGGTTCCGAACTGCGTGAGTTCGGTTACGCCCGTGTCGACGTGGTCGGCAAGAGCCGCCTGCTCGACGGCATCGAAGACCACATCGACGCCGATGGCCTGTTCGGCCTCGACGTATGGATGAGCCACGGTGACAAGGTCACCAAGATGCCGGAAGACTTCCACATTCTGGCCAGCACCCCGAGCTGCCCGATCGCCGGCATGTTCAACGACGAGCGTGCCTACTACGGCGTGCAGTTCCACCCGGAAGTGACCCACACCAAGCAGGGCGGCCGCATCCTGTCGCGCTTCATCCTCGACATCTGCGGCTGCGAAGCGCTGTGGACCCCGTCGAAGATCGCTGAAGACGCCATCGCCCAGGTTCGCGCCCAGGTCGGCACCGACAACGTGCTGCTGGGCCTGTCCGGCGGCGTCGACTCCTCGGTGGTTGCAGCCCTGCTGCACAAGGCCATCGGCGACCAGCTGACCTGCGTCTTCGTCGACAACGGCCTGCTGCGCCTGCACGAAGGTGAGCAAGTCATGGCCATGTTCGCCGAGAACATGGGCGTCAAGGTCATCCGCGCCAACGCCGAAGAGCAGTTCCTGACCAACCTGGCCGGCGAAAGCGACCCGGAGAAGAAGCGCAAGATCATCGGTCGCACCTTCATCGATGTCTTCGACGCTCAGTCTGCGCAACTGGACAACATCAAGTACCTGGCCCAAGGCACCATCTACCCCGACGTGATCGAGTCGGCTGGCGCCAAGAGCGGCAAGGCCCACGTGATCAAATCGCACCACAACGTCGGCGGCCTGCCAGAGGAAATGAACCTCAAGCTGGTCGAACCACTGCGCGAACTGTTCAAGGACGAAGTCCGCCGTCTGGGCCTGGAACTCGGCCTGCCGTACGACATGGTCTACCGCCACCCATTCCCCGGCCCAGGCCTGGGCGTGCGTATCCTCGGTGAAGTGAAAAAGGAATACGCCGACCTGCTGCGTCGCGCCGACCACATCTTCATCGAAGAACTGCGCAAGGCCGACTGGTACCACAAGGTCAGCCAGGCCTTCGTCGTGTTCCAGCCGGTGAAATCGGTAGGCGTGGTCGGTGATGGCCGTCGTTATGCATGGGTTGTTGCACTGCGCGCGGTGGAAACCATCGACTTCATGACCGCACGTTGGGCGCACCTGCCTTACGAGCTGCTGGAAACGGTGAGCGGCCGGATCATCAACGAGATCGAAGGGATCTCGCGGGTGACTTACGATGTGTCGAGCAAGCCGCCGGCGACGATTGAGTGGGAATGATGGACGTCCGGTGTTGACCGGTATCCATTAGCAAGAAAAAACCTGAAGCCCGCGTAATTGCGGGCTTTTTGGTTTGCGATGAAGCTCTGTCCGTCGCCTGGCTTTTTGAGCCGCTATTGCTCTTCTATTACCCGTAATCGATTTTATGCAAAACCTCTTCTTTCTAATCGTTTTTGAGCGCTCATAAGCGCCTCAAAAGCGTATGCTCGCCTACGTAATCGTTTTTATGCATTCCTGGAGAGGGTATGAACGACCTTCCTGCTGATCCCGTAGGCGCCGCCTGGCTGGTCCGTACTTACGATCTGAAAGTCCTGGGACATCTGCCCGTGATCAGCCGGATCGGGGGGCGCCGTGTCACTCAGGTCAGTGAAGGTCTTCGCCTGGAAACCTGGCTTGAGAGCATGCGGCCGGTAGCAGCGCCTGCAGCGCATCTACAGTTTCATCTCAGGCATGAGGTTCTGCACCTCGAATTTCTGGCCCGGCTTTTCGCTCACGCAGGGCCTGAGTTTGTTCAGGCATGGGTGGAGGCAGAACCTACAGGGCAATATGCTCGTCGGGCTGCATTTCTTTATGAATGGCTGACAGGAGAGGTATTGCAGGTTCCTGCTCGATTGGGCGGCAATTATGTTGATGCCGTGGATGGCAGTAAGCAGGTTGTCGCTTCAGCCGACCGGATCGAGAAAGTGAAGCGTTGGCGGATAAACGATAATCTGCCCGGCAATCGATATTTTTGCCCTTTGGTGGTGAAAACCGATGCGGTGCTCAAGGCTGCGCAGTTGGATGTATCGCAACTGTACGGCCAATTGACTGCCGAGTTTGGTGAAGACCTGCTGATGCGTGCCGCCGCCTGGATGACATTGCGCGAGAGCAAGGCCAGTTTCGCCATTGAAGGCGAGGCCGATCAGATCACGCGTGTGCAGCGATTCGCGGATGTCATGTCGCGGCGTACCGGACAAGGTGAGTGGCCGCTGAGTGAGGTGCCGCTTGCTGGGTTACAAGCCGAAATTCTGGGTGCGCGAACAACCTTGACTCGTTTTGGTGTGCGGCAATCTCCGGTGTTTGTCGGCGAAACGCTGCATTATCAGGAGGTCGTGCATTACGTTGCTCCGCCGCCTGCGGATGTTGCGGCGATGCTGGAGGGTGTGCAGGCTTTTCTGGCAAAGACCCAAGGTCAATCATCGGTCATGCGCAGTGCGGTAGCCTCATTTGGCTTTGTCTATATCCATCCTTTGGCCGATGGTAATGGCCGTGTTCACCGCTTTTTGATCAATGACATTCTGCGCCGTGATGGTGTGATTCCTGATCCGGTTATCTTGCCCGTATCAGCCGTGATTACCGATGACGTGGGAGAACGGCGCAGCTATGACCGGGTGCTTGATCAACTGTCCAGGCCTCTCATGCAGGCTGTGCGCGAGGATGTGGTCTTTGATGCCGAGCGTACGCTCTACGCAGATGGTGTGGTCTCGAACTTTGTTTTTGCCGGGGACCACTTGGCCAGGCCGTTGTGGCGTTACCCTGATCTTGGGCCGCACCTTGTTTTTCTGTCTGGCATCATCGGCCGCACCTTGTCCGAACAGATGCGCGAAGAGTCGCATTACCTGCGTAATCATGGCCGGGCGCGTACCGCTTTGAAGGAGATTGTCGAGATGCCGGATCAGCAAGCCGACCGGGTATTGCGTTCGATTGAGCAGAATCTGGGCGAACTCAGTAACGTGTTGGCCAAAGAAATGCCGGTGTTAGGCCAGCCCGGCGTGTGGGCTGCAATCGTCGAGGCGGTTTCACGGGTGTTTCAGGAGGGTGGGGCGGCGGACAGTGCGGCCATCACGCGATACAGCCCGCAACGGCCAGTGGGCCACTGATTTAGCATTGATCCCCGACCTCCCGGCCGCTTTTTAGTGATGGCTTACCGGCGGCCTTCGCACACCGGTGATTCGCCGATGCGGCCTTCCTTGCACAGGTCAATGTTATCTGTGCGCTTGAAGCCTGAGTCTTTCAGGCAATAAAACCGCGTGAGTACCTGGTCAATCGGCGTGGTGTCCCCCGTGCCTGTCAGGTTGGTGTAACCGCATGCGGTCATAGCGCTCTTGACGCCTTCTTGCGAGACCCCGCTTTTTTTCCAGTTGGTAAATTCCGGCGGCGGTGGTTGAAAGCCCCTGCCTGTGCAGCCAACCAGTAAAACAGCACAAAAACTTAGCAACAGGCTCCTCGTGCACATGGCGTTATTGCTCCACCAGCAGCGGTTCCAGCTCACCACTGAGAAACTGCTGCACATAATCCGAAGCAGGCGCTGCACGCAGTGTCGCGGGGCACGACCATTGTTCGAGGCGGCCATCGCGCATGACGCCAATCCGGTCGGCCATGGCAAACGCTTCATCCTGGTTGTGCGTCACGATGATTGCCGTGTGGTTGGTCGCCTTGATGATCTCGCGCACCTCACTGGCCAGCCGTTCGCGGGTGTTCACATCCAGGTTCGAGAACGGTTCGTCGAGCAGCAGAATCTCCGGCGCAGGCGCCAGTGCCCGTGCCAGGGCAACCCGTTGCTGTTGCCCTCCAGACAGCTCATGCGGGTAGCGGTTGCCGATATCCGGCAAACGCACCGCGTCGAGCATCTCTTGCACGCGAAGCTGGCGGGCCTGCTTGCTGACGCCGCGAACCCCAAAACCCACGTTTTCGCCGACCGTCAGGTGCGGGAACAAGGCGTAGTCCTGAAACATCATGCCGATGCGCCGATCTTCCGGAGCGACATGCACTTTGGCGGATGACAGCAGCCGGCCATCCAGGCTCAGCGAGCCTTCAAGCACCGGCTCGAAACCGGCGATGGCCCGCAGCACTGTCGATTTGCCGCAACCGGACGATCCGAGCAGGCAGCCGATCTGCCCTCTGTCCAGCGGCAGGGAAAAATCATGGATGACATTCAGCAGGCCATGCGGCGTGTCATAAGCGACCCGGACACCGGCCAGCTCGAGATAGGGGCGACTGGCACAATCTTGCGGCTGATAGGCAGGCATAGGTCAGTGTCCATAAGAGAGTTTGGTGCGGGCCAACAGTACAACGGGCAACAAGCCCGCCACTACGATGAGGATGGCGGCTATGGCGCCTTCCTCATAGGTGCCGCGTGAGGCCTCGGCATACAACCGGGTGGCCAGCGTATCGAAATCAAGCGGCCGCAGTAACAGCGTCGCCGAGAGCTCTTTCATCGTGTCGACGAACACCAGCAGTGCGCTGGCTGCCAGTGCCGGGCGCAGCAGCGGCAGGTGGATCCGGCGCAAGGTGGCGCCGGGGCGCTCGCCCAATGTCCGTGCAGCATGCTCGATGGACGCTGGCACACGGGTCAGGCCGGCCTCGACAGCGCCGATCGGAATGGCCAGAAAACGAATGCAGTAAGCGATGATCAATAACCCGGTAGAGCCCATCAGGAACAGCGTCTGAGTGCCCAGCCAACCACCGAGAAGATTTTCGATCAGCATCGCCGGAGTCATCAGGCCGATGGCCAATACTGTGCCAGGCAGTGCATAGCCGAGGCTGCCGACCCGCGCAAAGCCTCTGGCCGGTTGACGCCAGGCACTCTCACGCAGGGTTCTGCCGGCCCAGGCGATCATCAGCCCGGCGCACACGGTTATGACGGTGGCCAGCGAGGCGACCAGCAGCGTGTTATAGAGACTGTCGAGCAAGGCGCGGGACACTCCTGCCGATTGCTCAAGGCGTTCCCAGGCCTGTGCACACAGATAGGCCGCCGGGATCACAAAGCCGATCAGCACCGGAATCAGTCCCAGCGCCAAGGCAAGCAACGCGGCCGGCCCGTGCAGGGTGCGCGGGCGCATCGGTTGCATCTTCTGGGTATTGGCAAAGCGCTGGCGGGCGCGGCCTTTACGCTCCAGCAGGATCAAGCCAATGATCACCACCAGCATGGTCAGGGCGATCTGCGCGGCAGCCGCCAGGTCAGAGCGCGCCGTCCACGCGGTGTACACCGACACGGTGAGGGTCTTGACCCCCAGAAAGCTCGACGCGCCTATGTCATTGAGCGTTTCAAGCAAGGCCAGACTCAGCCCCACCGCCCAGGCTGGCCGGGCCAGCGGCAGGACAATGCGCCGGAACACCTCCTGGCGCCTGGCACCCAGGGTTCTTGCGGCCTCGATCAGGTTGGCCGCCTGGGTGAGAAACATCGCGCGCATGGTCAGGTAGACGTAGGGGTAGAGCACAAAGCCCAGAATCAGGATCGCGCCGGTCATGTTGCGCACGTCCGGCAAGCGGAATTCACGCGGGCTGCTGTAACCCAGTAACGCCCTTAGTGTCGATTGCACCGGGCCGATGGGATGCAGCAGATCCAGATAAGCGTAAGCCATGATGTAGGTCGGCACCGCCAATGGCAGCAGCAGCGCCCAACCGAGCAGGGACTTGCCCGCAAAGTCGTAAGCGGTCAGCAGCCAGGCACTGCCGACACCCAGCAGGGTCACCACCACGCCGACACCCGCCAGCAGGATCAGCGTGTCGCGCAGGGCAACGGGCACCACGTTATTGAGCAAATGCTGCCAGTGGGCAACATCACCCGCAAAGGCATGCCAAAGCAGCGCGGCGACCGGCGCAATGACCATCAGTGCGACCAGCAATGAACCTGCTGGAGCCCACCAGCCACGCACGGCGCGGGAAAAACGCAAAGAGTAGAGGTTCATCGATCACGAGGGTATCTGAAGGGCGACACTCGCTGTTCTGAGCATCACGAATAAACAACGCCCCTGTCGACCGGGAAGCGGCCAGCGAGGGGCGCTGCGGACAATCGCGTCAGTTGTCGAAACCGACTTTATCCACCAGTTCACTGGCCTGTTTACGGTGCCTGGCCACTTCAGCCACGTTCAGTGTATCGGCCTTCAACGGCCCTAGCGCCGCCATCACCGGATCGAGCTCGACGCCCTCACGGACCGGATACTCATAGTTGGCCTTGGCATACAGCGCCTGGGCATGCTCGGAGACCAGGAACTCAAGGAAGCTGACAGCGTTGTCGCGGTTCGGAGCGTTCTTCGCCACCGATGCGCCGCTGATGTTCACATGCGTACCGCCATCGGGGTTGCTGGCGAAGGTCGGACGCACGACCTTGATGGCATCCCCCCAGGCGCGATCATCGGTGCCCGGCTTGGCGTTCTTCATGTGCCCGACGTAGTAGGCGTTGGCGATGCCGAGATCGCAGATACCGCCGAGGATGTCACGGGCCACGTTACGGTCGCCGCCGGCTGCCGGGCGCGCCAGGTTTTTCTTCACGCCCTCAAGCCAGGTCTGCGTGGCTGCCGCCCCGTCATGGGCGATCATTGCCGCAATCAGCGCGGTGTTATACGGGTGCTGGCCGGCACGAATGCAGACCTTGCCTTTCCACTTCGGGTCGGCCAGTTCTTCATAGGTGAACGAGGTAATCGGCAGGTTCTTGTCGGCATACAGCACACGATCACGCATTGACAGCGCGAACCACTGACCGTCAGCGCCGCGCAGGTTGGCCGGGATCACCTGTTCCAAGGTCTTGGATTTGACCGGCTGGGTGACGCCGCCTTCGACCAGATCCATCAGGTTGCCAATGTCGACAGTCATCAGCACGTCGGCCGGCGAGCGTTCGCCTTCGGCCTTGACGCGTTCCAGCAAACCTTCGGAAACGAAGATCGTCTTGACCTGTACGCCGGTCTTCTTGGTGTAGGTCTCGAGCAAAGGCTGGATCAGCTTGGGTTCACGGGTGGTGTACAGGTTAAGCTCTTTGGCGAACGCACTACCGGTAGCGCCCATTGCTGCCGTGACGGCCAGTACGGTTGCCGCAAGTTGACGCACTGGAAACTTCATTGACGACATCTTCTTTTCCTTTTTTTATGAAGTCTGGAACGCTCGGCAGCCATTGGCAGCGCCTGATAACACAGGCGGACGCTGACGGACGCTGGCAACCGTCAGGAGACCTTGGCGGTGGGCAGTAATAGCGAATTATATGCATTATCGATTTGGCGCAGCGTTGCCGAATATGTGTCAAATCATTTGCGCAAGCCCACAAAAACCGGTGTATTTCATCGGCCAGTTTGTTCGTACGTGACGGTGCTGCTGGGGGTTTTACAAGCAGGGTGTTTTTGCATGGACTTTGCGCAAGTCGCAGGCCGGAGTGTTTATGTCTTTAGATAAAAAGCTGGTGTATGCCCTCTACAGGGAATTGTTCGATGAGAATTTTGAGCAGTACAAGTCGGCTTTAAACAAGCCACTCGATGGCGACCAGGATGCCTATGCCAAGGCCAGAAACGCTCTGGCATTGCTGGATGAGGCTAAAAGACCGGACGTCATAAACTTCTTGCGGCTGGTGATCGCAGACACCGCTTCCACCATTTTAAGTACGCTGGATGGCGTCCACTTTCCTGATGATTGGGACGAAGACTGCGTGCTTTCTTGTGGCGGCAAAGAAATCCAGGGTGACCTTGCGGATCTTTTTATTGAGAAAGGCGAGGGTGACGGGATCTACGACTAGCTTGAGATTGCCTGGGCCTATGGCCTGTTCCATCGTCTGTCACCCTTACGCATTGCCATCCCCGCGTGTATCGTATTGACCCCCTCGCATCTGCCAACAGGTGCCTTCCGTCATCGTTTTCAAGGTGTCCGCTGACATGTCCTTTACCCGTCGCCAGATTCTCACCGGCATCGCCGGCCTTGCCGTAGTCGGCCTGGGCGCAGGCGGCGCGGCGCGTTACTGGCTGGGTCAGCGCGGGCCGGGGGAGGGGCATGATTTCGAATTGATCGCAGCCCCCTTGGATGTCGAGCTGATTCCAGGCCACAAGACCCCGGCCTGGGCCTTTGGTGGCACAGCGCCGGGCACCGAGCTTCGGGTGCGTCAGGGCGAGTGGCTGCGGTTGCGCTTCATCAACCATCTGCCGGTAGAAACCACTATTCACTGGCATGGCATCCGCGTGCCGCTGGAGATGGACGGCGTGCCGTATGTGTCGCAGCTGCCGGTCAAGCCGGGCGAGTATTTCGACTACAAGTTCCGCGTGCTGGACGCCGGCAGCTTCTGGTATCACCCGCATGTCAGCAGCAGCGAAGAGCTGGGTCGCGGGCTGGTCGGGCCGTTGATTATCGAGGAGCGCGAACCGACCGGGTTTGCCCATGAGCGCACGCTCAGCCTGAAGAACTGGCATGTCGATGAGGTCGGGGCGTTTACCGATTTCAGCGTGATCCGCGAGGCTGCACGCGAAGGCACGGCCGGGCGGCTTTCAACGATTAACGGTGAGCATCGCAGCGTGATCGAGCTGCCGGCCGGGCAGATTACCCGCGTGCGGCTGCTCAATCTGGATAACACGGTGACCTACCGCATCAACCTGCCGGATGCCGAGGCGCGGATTTATGCCATCGACGGCAACCCGGTCGCGCCCCGGCCGTTGGGCAAGGATTACTGGCTGGGCCCGGGCATGCGCCTGTGCCTGGCGGTCAAGGCGCCACCCGCGGGCGAAGAGTTGTCGTTGCGCAATGGTCCGGTGCGTCTGGGCACGTTGCGCTCGGTGGCCAACAACGACGCGCCCGGCGACTGGCCGCCCGCGTTGCCGGCCAATCCGTTGCCGGAACCGGATCTGGAGAATGCCGAGACCATCAACTTCAATTTCGAGTGGGTCGGGGCGGTGTCTGAAGGTACGGACAACGGCAAGCCGCCAAGCCTGTGGCAGATCAATGGCCAGGCTTGGGACATCACGGACAAGACCTGTGCCGACCGGCCGATTGCCAGGCTCACGCTGGGCAAGAGTTATATCTTCGAGCTGAAGAACATGGCTCAGTACCAGCACCCGATTCATTTGCATGGCATGAGCTTCAAGGTGCTCAAGTCGGATCGGCGCAAGATCATTCCATACTTTACCGACACGTTCCTGCTCGGCCGTAACGAGCGGGCCTGGGTGGCGCTGGTGGCGGATAACCCGGGCGTGTGGATGTTCCATTGCCATGTGATCGATCACATGGAAACCGGCCTGATGGCCGCCATCGAGGTGTCGTGATGCGTCAGCCAATAATCATCGACCGCAGCCGCGATCAGGATTTCATGCGCGAGGCGCTGGCGCTGGCGGCGCAGGGCGCGCTGCTGGGGGAAGTGCCGGTGGGTGCGGTGCTGGTGATGGACGGACAGATTGTCGGGCGCGGTTATAACTGCCCGATCAGCGGCAGCGACCCCAGTGCGCATGCCGAGATGGTCGCTATCCGCGACGCCGCGCAGGCGATCAGCAATTACCGGCTGCCGGGCAGCACGCTGTACGTGACGCTGGAGCCGTGCAGCATGTGTGCGGGGTTGATCGTCCATTCGCGCATTGGCCGGGTGGTGTATGGCGCGCTGGAGCCCAAGGCGGGGATCGTGCAGAGCCAGGGGCAGTTTTTTACCCAGGGTTTTCTGAATCATCGCGTGCTGTATGAAGGCGGCGTGCTGGGGGAGGAGTGCGGCAATATGCTCAGCGAGTTTTTCCGGAGGCGGCGGGCGTTGCAGAAGTCTTGAGCTGTGCCTGATTACGGTGTCGTAGCGGGTGTGGGTGCAGATGTGGGTGTAGGCGTTGTGGGTGCCGGTTGCTGCTGCGCACTCGCCGGCACGGTCTTGTCGACGCCCGGCACGTGCAACTTGCCTTCAGCCACCTGACTGCCTTCCAGTTGCGGCTGGGTCACCCAGGTCAGGATGTCGTAATAGCGGCGGATGTTGGCGACAAAATGCACCGGCTCACCGCCGCGCGCATAGCCGTAGCGGGTCTTGCTGTACCACTTCTTCTGCGACAGACGCGGCAGCATCTTCTTCACGTCCAGCCATTTATTGGGGTTCAGCCCGTCGTTGACTGCCAGTTTGCGCGCGTCTTCCAGGTGGCCACTGCCCACGTTATAGGCCGCCAGCGCCAGCCAGGTTCGGTCGGGCTCCTGAATATCGTCATCAAGCTGCTCTTTGACATAGGCGAAATACTTGGCGCCGCCCTGAATGCTTTGCCGGGCGTCCAGGCGATTGGTCACGCCCATGGCCTGTGCGGTGTTCTGGGTCAGCATCATCAAGCCGCGTACGCCGGTCTTGGAGGTGACCGTAGGCTGCCACATCGATTCCTGATAGCCGATGGCCGCCAGCAGGCGCCAGTCGACTTGCTCTTTCTTCGATGAGGTCTGGAAGAATTTCTCGTACTTGGGCAAGCGTTCCTGCAAGTGCTGGGCAAAGGTGTAGGCACCGACATAGCCCAGCACATCGACATGGCCGTAGTAACGGTCCTTGAGGCGCTGCAGGGTTTCGTTTTTCTCGACCTTGGCAAGGAAGGCGTTGATCTCGTTGAGCAGGCTGTTGTCTTCGCCCGAGGCCACGGCCCAGCGCTGCTGGCGGCTCTCGCCCAGGTCGAAGGCGACCCGCACGTTGGAGAAATACACCTGATTCATCGCCAGTTCGTTGGAGTCCACCAGGGTCAGGTCGATCTGGCCCTCATCGACCATGCGCAGCAGGTCGACCACCTCGACGGCATCGGACTCTTCATATTCCAGGGCCGGATACTGGGTCTTGAGCGTGGCCAGTTGCTCGGCATGGCTGCTGCCCTTGAGCACCACGATGCGCTTGCCGACCAGATCGGCAGGCTCGGTAGGCCGCGACTGGCCGTTGCGGTAGACGACTTGCGGGGTGACTTCGAGATAAGGGTGCGAGAAGCGCGCCTGCTGGCTGCGTTTTTGCGTTTCGATCAGCCCGGCGGCACCCAGAACCGGACCGCCGGGTTGCTGCAGGCGGTCGAACAGTTCGTCGAGGTTGTCGGCGGTTTCGATCTTCAGTTCCACGCCCAGGTCGTCGGCAAAGCGCTTGACCAGCTCGTATTCGAAGCCGGTTTCGCCGTTGCGGTCCTGGAAGTAGGTGGCCGGGCTGTTGCGGGTGACCACGCGCAGCACGCCGTCCTCCTTGACTCGCTCCAGTGTGTTGGGTTTATCCACACAGGCGCCGAGCAGCAGGAAGAGTCCGGTTGCGATGAGCCATCTGACGCAACGAATACGGAAGTCTGGTTGGGAGAACATCGGTGCAGTATACGCAAAGGACCTTGAGCGCCATATATCGACAGCAAAGCTTGCGTCTGATAAGAAAACCGGCCGTTTTCTGTTTAATCGCCAATAAAGAAGCTGGCGCGACATTGCGGCGCATGCCGTGCAGCCGTTTTGGGTGCCAGAAGGACTGCTTTAGGCTAGAATGCGTGGCCTCAAAGTACACCCCCCTTCCCGAGGCTGTCCCGACGATGTTGATCCTGCGTGGTGCTCCTGCCCTTTCTGCTTTCCGCCACAGCAAATTGCTGGAACAACTGAAACAAAAAGTTTCAGCTGTCAGTGGCCTGTATGCCGAATTCGCTCACTTCGCTGAAGTCACTGGCGCACTGAGCGACCAGGAGCATCAGGTGCTCGACCGTTTGCTGAAATACGGCCCGAGCGTGCCGGTTCAGGAGCCGAGCGGTCGCCTGTTCCTGATCGTGCCCCGTTTCGGCACCATTTCGCCGTGGTCGAGCAAGGCCAGCGACATTGCCCGTAACTGTGGCCTGGACAAGATCCAGCGCCTGGAACGCGGCATTGCCTTTTATGTAGAAGGCCAGTTCAGCGATGCCGAGGCGCAAGCCGTCGCCGCTGTGCTGCACGACCGCATGACCCAGCTGGTGCTGACGTCGCTGGACCAGGCTGCCGGCCTGTTCAGCCACGCCCAGCCGCGCCCGCTGACCTCTGTCGATATCCTCGGCGGTGGCCGTGCTTCGCTGGAAAAAGCCAACGTCGAGCTGGGCCTGGCCCTGGCCGAAGACGAGATCGATTATCTGGTCACCAGCTTCACCGGACTGAACCGCAACCCGAACGACATCGAACTGATGATGTTCGCCCAGGCCAACTCCGAGCACTGCCGGCACAAGATTTTCAACGCCAGCTGGGACATTGACGGTCAGGAGCAGGAAAAAAGCCTGTTCGGCATGATCAAGAACACCTACGTGATGCACAACGAAGGCGTTCTGTCGGCGTATAAAGACAACGCCTCGGTGATCGTCGGCCACGAAGCCGGGCGCTTCTTCCCGAACTCTGAAACCCGCCAGTACGGCGCGGTCAAAGAGCCGGTGCACATCCTGATGAAGGTCGAGACCCACAACCACCCGACCGCCATCGCGCCATTCCCGGGTGCCTCCACCGGCTCCGGCGGCGAGATCCGCGACGAAGGTGCAACCGGTCGCGGCGCCAAGCCAAAGGCCGGCCTGACCGGTTTTACCGTGTCGAACCTGCAGATTCCGGGTTTCGAGCAGCCTTGGGAAAAGCCGTACGGCAAGCCTGAGCGCATCGTCACCGCACTGGACATCATGATCGAAGGCCCGCTGGGCGGCGCGGCGTTCAACAACGAGTTCGGTCGCCCAGCGCTGACCGGTTACTTCCGTACCTTCGAGCAGTCGATCAGCACCCCGCACGGCGACGAAGTGCGCGGCTATCACAAGCCGATCATGCTCGCGGGCGGCATGGGTAACATCCGTGCCGAACACGTCCAGAAGGGCGAAATCACCGTCGGCGCCAAGCTGATCGTGCTCGGCGGCCCGGCCATGTTGATCGGCCTGGGCGGCGGCGCTGCCTCCTCGATGGCCACCGGCACCAGCTCTGCCGACCTCGATTTCGCCTCTGTGCAGCGCGAAAACCCGGAAATGGAGCGTCGTTGCCAAGAGGTTATCGACCGTTGCTGGCAACTGGGCGACAAGAACCCGATCGCCTTCATCCACGACGTGGGCGCGGGCGGTCTGTCCAATGCCTTCCCTGAGCTGGTGAACGACGGTGGCCGTGGTGGCCGCTTCGAACTGCGCAACGTGCCCAACGACGAGCCGGGCATGGCGCCGCTGGAAATCTGGAGCAACGAATCCCAAGAGCGTTATGTCCTGGCGGTCAGCGCCGAGGATTTCGAGCGCTTCCAGGCCATCTGTGAGCGTGAGCGCTGCCCGTTTGCCGTCGTCGGTGAGGCCACTGAAGAGCCGCACCTGACCGTGACCGACAGCCACTTCGGCAACAGCCCGGTGGACATGCCGCTCGAAGTGCTGCTCGGCAAGGCGCCGCGCATGCACCGTTCGGTTCAGCGTGAAGCCGAGCAGGGCGACGATTTCGACCCAAGCGTGCTGGACCTGGCTGACAGCGTGCAGCGCGTGTTGCATCACCCGGCCGTGGCCAGCAAAAGCTTTTTGATCACCATCGGTGACCGTAGCATCACCGGCCTGGTGGCCCGCGACCAGATGGTCGGTCCATGGCAAGTGCCGGTGGCTGACTGCGCCGTGACGGCCACCAGCTTCGACGTCAATACCGGTGAAGCCATGGCCATGGGCGAGCGTACGCCGCTGGCCCTGCTCGATGCCGCAGCTTCCGCGCGCATGGCGGTCGGCGAAACGCTGACCAACATCGCTGCCTCGCACATCGCGAAAATTTCCGACATCAAACTGTCGGCCAACTGGATGTCGGCCGCCGGCCACCCCGGTGAAGACGCCCGTCTGTACGACGCGGTCAAGGCCGTCGGCATGGAGCTGTGCCCTGAGCTGGGCATTACCATTCCGGTCGGCAAAGACTCGATGTCGATGAAGACCCGCTGGAGCGACGAAGGCACCGAGAAGAGCGTGACGTCGCCGATGTCGCTGATCGTGACCGGCTTTGCGCCGGTGGCTGACATTCGCAAGACCCTGACCCCGCAACTGCGCATGGACAAGGGCGAAACCGACCTGATCCTCATCGATCTGGGCCGTGGCCAGGACCGCATGGGCGGTTCGATCCTCGCTCAGGTACATAGCAAGCTGGGCCGCAGCGTGCCGGACGTCGACGACGCCGAAGACCTGAAAGCGTTTTTCGCCGTGATTCAAGGCCTGAACGCCGATGGCCACCTGCTGGCCTACCACGACCGTTCCGACGGTGGCCTGCTGGTCAGCGTGCTGGAAATGGCCTTCGCCGGTCATTGCGGCCTGCAACTGTGCCTTGATGGCCTGGCTGAAAATGCCTCTGAGCTGTCGGCCATCCTCTTCAACGAAGAGCTGGGTGCGGTCATCCAGGTTCGTCAGGACGCCACGGCCAATGTGCTGGCCCAGTTCAGCGCGGCTGGCCTGTCGGACTGCGTCGCGGTGATCGGCAAGCCGCTCAACAACGACGAAGTCTCGATCAGCTACAACGGCGCCGCAGTCTTCAACGCTCAGCGTCACCAGTTGCACCGTGAGTGGGCGCAGACCAGCTACCAGATCCAGCGCCTGCGCGATAACCCTGAGTGCGCCGACCAGGAATTCGGTCTGCTGCTCGAAGAAGACAACCCGGGCCTGAACGTGAAGCTGGGCTATGACGTCAATGACGACATTGCCGCGCCGTACATCAAGAAGGGCGTGCGTCCGCAAGTGGCCGTGCTGCGTGAGCAGGGCGTCAACGGCCAGGTCGAAATGGCAGCAGCCTTCGACCGCGCCGGCTTCAACGCCATCGACGTGCACATGAGCGATATCCTCGCCGGTCGCGTTGACCTCAACGAGTTCAAGGGTCTGGTCGCGTGCGGTGGCTTCTCCTACGGCGACGTGCTGGGTGCCGGTGAAGGCTGGGCCAAGTCGGCACTGTTCAACACCCGTGCCCGTGACGCCTTCCAGGGCTTCTTCGAGCGCAGCGACAGCTTCACGCTGGGCGTGTGCAACGGTTGCCAGATGCTCTCCAACCTGCACGAGCTGATTCCGGGCAGCGAACTGTGGCCACACTTTGTGCGCAACCGTTCCGAGCAGTTCGAAGCGCGCGTGGCGCTGGTGCAGATCCAGGAATCGCCGTCGATCTTCCTGCAAGGCATGGCCGGTTCGCGCATGCCGATCGCCATCGCCCACGGCGAAGGTCATGCCGAGTTCGCCAGCAGCGATGCCCTGGCCCTGACCGATGCGTCCGGCACCGTGGCCCTGCGTTATGTCGACAACCACGGCAAGGTGACTGAAACCTATCCGGCCAACCCCAACGGTTCGCCGCGTGGTATCGGTGGCCTGACCACCCGTGACGGTCGCGTGACCATCATGATGCCGCACCCTGAGCGGGTCTTCCGTGCCGTGCAGAACTCCTGGCGTCCGGATGACTGGAACGAGGACGCGGCCTGGATGCGCATGTTCCGCAACGCGCGCGCCTGGGTGAACTGAGTCAGTGTATAAACTCGCGTTCTTCGTCCCGGCCAGCCATCTGGATGGGGTGAAGAGCGCCGTATTCGCCGCCGGTGCCGGGCGAATCGGCGACTACGACCACTGTGCCTGGCAGGTGTTGGGCCAGGGTCAGTTCCGCCCGCTGGACGGCAGCCAGCCGTTTATCGGGCAGAGCGGGGTGGTCGAAGAAGTTGCAGAGTGGAAAGTCGAGATGGTCGTCGCCGACGACCATATTCGTGCGGCGGTGGCGGCGCTCAAGCTCAGCCATCCCTACGAGACGCCTGCCTATGAAGTGTGGCGGCTCGAAGACTTCTAAAGCCGCAGCACGGCTTTACGGCCTGATTTCAATCATCGTGCCGTCTTTCACCAGATCCCATATCTCGCGCATGTCGTTGTTCTTCAGCGCGATGCAGCCTTCTGTCCAGTCCAGCGTATGGAAATACCACTCCGGGTATTCCTCATCGATGGGCGTGCCGTGGATCATGATCATGCTGCCGGGCTTTACACCTGCCGCCTTGGCCCGTTCGCTGTCGGCGGCGTTCGGGTAGGACACGTGCATCGACAGGTTGTAGCGGCTGCTGGGTTTGCGCCAGTCGAGCCAGTAAAAGCCTTCGGGTGTGCGTTTGTCGCCTTCCTGCAGTTTGGTGCCCTTGGGGTTCTTGCCCAGCGATACCCGGTAGGTCTTGAGTGCTTCACCGTCGCTGATCAGCTGCAACTGGCGCGCCGACTTGATGACCAGCACCTTGTCGATGCGCCGTTCGGACAGCTTTACAGTGTTGATCACCTTCTCGCCGACGATCTTCTGCTCGCTGCCCTTGGGCACGATGGTCTGGGTGAAGGCCGCCTGAGAGGCGGATGCGAACGACAGGCACAGTACGGCGAACAACCAGCGCATTGACGTTTTCCTGAGGGCGCGTCGTCGACGTGCCGGGCAGTGGAGAATTTAAGTAGGGCGTGAGGCCGGCAGCGCTTGTGTGTGCACAGGGTAGTGCTGTTCGCGGCGGTCGGCGAAGAAGCATTCTAGGGTACGCTTGACCGTCATGAAAGCCAGGTCGCCCCAGGGAATGTCGGCTTCGTCGAACAGTTGCACTTCCAGACTCTCGATGCCGGCGGCAAATGCGCTACCTGCCAGCTCGGCGCGGTAGAACACGTGCACCTGATTGATGTGCGGCACATCGATCATGGCGTACAGGTGCAGGTCGTGCAGTTCGGCGCAGGCCTCTTCGAGGGTTTCGCGGCGTGCGGCCTGCTCGACGGTCTCGCCGTTCTCCATGAAGCCTGCCGGCAAGGTCCAGTAACCGTGGCGCGGCTCGATGGCGCGGCGACACAGCAGCACCTTGTCGCCCACGGTGACCAGGCAGCCGGCAACGATGTTGGGGTTCTGATAGTGAATGGTGTGGCAGTGGTCGCACACAAAGCGCAGGCGGCTGTCGCCGTCGGGGATGCGCTGGGTAACCGCCTGGCCGCAGTGGCTGCAGAAATTCATGGCGTGGTTCGATCAATGAGGGCAGGCGTTATCTTGGCCTGCCACATGGCCGGTCAGCAAGTTTTCATGTGCGCGGTTCATCAACCTGATTGTCTAAGGCTTGGGCGAACCCGTGCTTTTGGTGCATGATGCCGGGTAGCCAACCGATCGAGATTTCCCATGCTGGATGAGCTACTTCGACGTGTAAGCAGTCATACGCCAGACATCCTTGAGACGGACCTGCGCTTTCCCGAGGCTGCAGTGCTGCTGCCGGTGACCCGCAGCGACAAGCCCGAGCTGGTGCTGACCCTGCGCGCCAGCGGGCTGTCGACCCATGGCGGTGAAGTGGCTTTTCCCGGTGGCCGGCGCGACCCGGAAGACCCCGACCTGGTGTTCACCGCGCTGCGCGAGGCCGAAGAAGAAATCGGCCTGCCGCCGGGGCTGGTCGAAATCGTCGGTCCCTTGAGCCCGCTGGTCTCGCGCTACGGCATCAAGGTCACGCCGTACGTCGGCATCATTCCCGACTTTGTCGAATACCGCCCCAACGATGGCGAGATCGCTGCCGTGTTCAGCGTGCCGCTGGAGTTCTTTCGCCAGGACGTCCGCGAGCACACCCACCGTATCGACTACGAGGGCCGCAGTTGGTATGTGCCCAGCTATCGTTATGGCGAATACAAGATCTGGGGCCTGACCGCGATCATGATCGTCGAGCTGATCAACGTGCTGTACGACGCCAGGATCAGCCTGAAACATCCGCCGCGCCCCGTAACACGCTGAACACCTACTTATAAGAAAGCCTGAGGACCTGTCATGAAATATCGTCTGGGGGACGCCCGCGTCCAGACCCATCCCGACAGCTGGACTGCGCCCACTGCCACGCTGATCGGCAAGGTGCGCCTGGAAGCGGGGGCCAATGTCTGGTTTGGCGCCGTGCTGCGTGGCGACAACGAGCTGATCCATATCGGTGAAAACAGCAACGTGCAGGACGGTACGGTCATGCACACCGACATGGGCTCGCCGCTGACCATCGGCAAGGGCGTGACCATCGGCCATAACGCGATGCTGCACGGTTGCAGCGTCGACGACTACAGCCTGATCGGGATCAATTCGGTGATCCTCAACGGCGCGAAGATCGGCAAGCACTGCATCATCGGCGCCAATTCGCTGATCGGCGAAGGCAAGGTGATCCCCGATGGCTCGTTGGTCATGGGCTCGCCGGGTCGTGTGGTGCGCGAACTGACCGACGCGCAGAAAGCGATGCTGGAAGCCAGCGCCGCGCATTACGTGCAAAACGCCCAGCGTTACGCCCGCGACCTGGCCGAGCAGGAAGACGATGACTACTGAAACACCGCCCGAAAAGCCCGTGCGTTCGCCTTGTGTGAGCATCTGCGCACTGGATGACGACGATATCTGCACCGGCTGCCAGCGCAGCGTCAGCGAAATCACCGGCTGGAGCCGCATGAACAACGACCAGCGCCGTGAGGTGCTGGTGCTCTGTCATGAGCGGGCCAAGGCCAGCGGCGTGCTCTGGAATTTTTAATCATGTTTTTCCTGACCGCTTATATCGCCAGCGTCGTGCTGATCAATTTTGCCTTCTCGGCCGCGCCGCACCTGGACATTATCTGGTCGGCCTGGGGCGGGCTGGTGTTTGTCTTGCGCGACATGGTGCAGACCCGTTTCGGTCATGGCGCGATTCTGGCCATGCTGGTCGCGTTGCTGCTGTCGTATGTCACCAGCGACCCGACCATTGCTCTGGCCAGCGCCACGGCTTTCGCGGTTTCCGAATGCATCGACTGGCTGGTGTTCACCATCGCTCGCCGGCCGTTGCATGACCGTTTGTGGATCAGCTCGGCGCTGAGCATCCCGCTCGATACCTTTATCTTCTTCGGCATGATCGACGCCCTGACAGCGCCGGTGCTGCTCACCGCGCTGGGTTCGAAGTTCGCCGGTGTCACGGCGGTGTGGCTGATCATGGCCTGGCGCCTGCGCCGCCAGGCGTGCACGAACTGAACTGATCCCGTTAGCACTTCAAGCATGATAAATTGCGCGCCTTTCTCCACAGCGGTCGCCCGTTTCATGCCGGGCTGCCCTCGACATCTGCTCCACGAGGACCTGAGATGACTCAAATCGGAACTCCACTGTCGCCCACCGCGACCCGCGTATTGCTGTGCGGCAGCGGCGAGCTGGGCAAGGAAGTCGTGATCGAACTGCAACGCCTGGGTGTCGAGGTGATCGCCGTTGATCGCTACGCAAACGCCCCGGCCATGCAGGTCGCGCATCGCAGCCACGTGATCAACATGCTCGACGGCGCCGCCCTGCGTGCGGTGATCGAGGCCGAGAAGCCGCACTACATCGTGCCGGAAATCGAAGCCATCGCCACCGCGACCCTGGTAGAGCTGGAAGCTGAAGGCTTCACCGTGATCCCGACCGCGCGTGCTGCGCAGTTGACCATGAACCGTGAAGGCATCCGTCGCCTGGCCGCTGAAGAACTGGGCCTGCCGACCTCGCCGTACTTCTTCGCCGACAGCTTCGAGGATTACAACAAGGCGGTGCTGGAGCTGGGCTTCCCGTGCGTGGTCAAGCCGGTGATGAGCTCCTCGGGCAAAGGCCAGAGCCTGCTCAAGAGCGTCGATGATGTACAGAAAGCCTGGGATTACGCTCAGGAAGGCGGCCGCGCCGGCAAGGGCCGTGTCATCGTTGAAGGCTTTATCGACTTCGAATACGAAATCACTCTGCTGACCGTGCGTCATGCCGCCGGCACAACGTTCTGCGCTCCGGTCGGTCATCGTCAGGAGAAGGGCGACTATCAGGAGTCCTGGCAGCCACAGGCCATGAGCCCGGTTGCGCTGGCAGAGTCCGAGCGCGTGGCCAAGGCCGTCACCGAAGCCTTGGGCGGCCGTGGCCTGTTCGGCGTCGAGCTGTTCATCAAGGGTGATCAGGTGTGGTTCAGCGAAGTCTCGCCACGCCCGCATGACACCGGCCTGGTGACCCTGATCTCTCAGGACCTGTCGCAGTTCGCCCTGCATGCCCGCGCCATTCTGGGCCTGCCGGTACCGCTGGTGCGTCAGTTCGGGCCATCGGCGTCGGCCGTGGTGCTGGTTGAAGGCCAGTCGACCCAGACCGCTTTCGCCAACCTTGGCGCTGCGCTGGCCGAGCCAGATACCGCCTTGCGCCTGTTCGGCAAGCCTGAAGTCAACGGCCAGCGCCGCATGGGCGTAGCCCTGGCACGCGACGAGTCGATCGAAGCCGCCCGCGCCAAGGCCACCCGCGCCTCGCAAGCGGTCAAAATCGAGCTGTAAGCTGCAAGGCTCAAGCTTCAAGCTGCAAGCAAGAACGACGCGTCTTGCAGCTTGAAGCTTGCCGCTGTTTACAAATCGGTATCGCGGGTTTCTTTAAGCGCCAGTACGGCCAGCACGCTCAGCAAGGCTGCCGCCGACACATAGCCGCCCACCCAGCTCAGGCCGCCCATGGCCACCAGTTTCTGCGCAAAGAACGGTGCCACCGAGGCGCCGACGATGCCACCCAGGTTATAAGCCGCCGACGCACCGGTGTAGCGCACTTTGGTCGGGAACAGTTCCGGCAGCAGCGCGCCCATTGGCGCAAACGTCACGCCCATCAGAAACAGCTCGATGCACAGGAACAGGGCCACGCCCCAGGTCGAACCGTGGGTCAGCAACGGCTCCATCAAAAAGCCTGAAGCAATCGCCAGCACGCCACCGACGATCAGTACCGGGCGACGACCGTAACGGTCACTGGCCAGTGCCGAGATGGGTGTAGCGGCGGCCATGAACAGTACGGCAAAGCACAGCAGGCCCAGGAAAGTCTCGCGGCTGTAGCCCAGCGTCGACACGCCGTAGCTCAACGAGAACACCGTCGAGATATAAAACAGCGCATAGCACACCACCATGGCCGCAGCGCCCAGCAGCATCGGCGCCCAGTGCTGGCTGAAGGTCTCGACAATCGGCAGGCGCACCCGCTCCTGGCGGGCCAGGACCTTGGCGAAGGCCGGGGTTTCTTCCAGGGTCAGGCGCACATACAGGCCGACCATCACCAGCACCGCACTGAGCAGGAACGGAATCCGCCAGCCCCATGAGCGGAACTGTTCGTCATCGAGCACCAGTGCCAGGGTCAGAAACAGCCCGTTGGCGGCCAGAAACCCGATCGAAGGCCCCAGTTGCGGGAACATGCCGTACCAGGCGCGCTTGCCCTTGGGCGCATTCTCGGTGGCCAGCAAGGCTGCGCCGCCCCATTCGCCACCGAGCCCAAGTCCTTGGCCGAAGCGCAGCAGGCATAACAGCAACGGCGCCCAGAAACCGATGGTGGCGTAGCCGGGCAGCACGCCGATCAGCGTGGTGCTGACGCCCATCAGCAGCAAGGAAGCCACCAGGGTCGACTTGCGCCCGATGCGGTCGCCAAAGTGGCCGAACAGGGCCGAGCCCAGCGGGCGCGCTATGAAGGCGATGCCGAAGGTCAGGAACGACGCGAGCATCTGCGCCGCCCCTGAGGTTTGCGGAAAGAACACCGGGCCGATCACCAGCGCTGCGGCGGTGGCGTAGACATAGAAATCATAAAATTCGATGGCGGTGCCGATAAAGCTGGCAGTGGCAACGCGGGTGGCGGAGTTGGCCGGCGGTATCGCGTCGGCCTCGGCTGCGGTCGTAGTGCTCATGTGAATATCCCTGTCATGGCGCCTCAGGCTGCGAGCGCAGCCGCAAGCAATCGTTGTTATTGGGCAGCGCTGAACAGGTCGGCCCGGTTGGGCGGCAGGGCAGGGGCGTCGCTGGTGGGTGGGAGCGACGCTTGAAAGTGCGTGGGTCAGGCTGAAACATGGCCGATTGCGCGAAGTGCGGGTAGCACGCGGGTCGGCCAGGGCTGGGTAAGCGGGTTGATTATAGGAAGGGATCTATTTTCGAAACAAGCGGTAACAGGTGCCGGCCTGCTCAATAAAGAGAGCGGGCCGGGGCATGCTTCCACATCAGTACGCGGGTTACGCGGTTGTCCTCGGTTTCGAGGATCTCCATCCGGTAAGGGCCGACCTTCAGGCACACCGGACCTTCGGGGATGGTTTCCAGTGCTTCGGTGACCAGGCCGTTGAGCGTCTTGGGGCCGTCTGACGGCAGGTGCCAGCCCAGGCTTTTGTTGAGTTCGCGGATGGAGGCTGCGCCATCGACCTCCATCTGGCCGTCCGCCAGCCGGGTGATGTCCGGGTTGTCGAGATGCTCGCTTTCGAATTCGCCGACGATCTCTTCCAGAATGTCTTCCAGGCTGATGATGCCCAGCACTTCGCCATATTCGTCGACCACCACGCCCAGGCGCCGCTGCTGCTTGTGGAAGTTGAGCAATTGCAATTGCAGGGGCGTGCTTTCCGGGACGAAGTAAGGGTCGTAGCAGGCCGCCAGCAGATGCTCTTTGGTCAGCTCGCTTTTGGGCAGCAGATGGCTGATCTGCCGGGTATTGAGTACGCCCTGCACCTGATTGATGTCGTTGTGATAGACCGGCAGGCGCGTGTGCCTGGAAATAATCAGGCGTTCGATGATCAGTTCGATGCTGTCATCCAGATTGATGCCGTCCACTTCGCTGCGCGGAATCAGGATGTCGTTGACTGTCATGCGATCCAGGGCGCGAATGCCGCCCAGCACGCCCTGTGGCAGGTCGGTGTCCGCTTCGATGTCGTTGCTGGCAGCAGGCAGTTGTTGTTGCTCATGCTCGACTTCACCGCCCTGTACCGGGCGTGGCTCGAAAGGGCGCAGCAACAGGCGGGCAGTGGTGTCCAGGCTCCAGCTGAACGGGCGCAGCAGGCGCAATGGCCAGCGCAGCAGGCTCTTGCCCAGCAGCAGGGTGCTCAGCGGATAGCGTGCGGCCAGCCGGCGCGGCAGGTATTCGACGAAGATCAACAACAGCGCGGTGCTGCCCAGCCAGGCCAGCACCGGTCCTTGGTAGAACCAGTAGCGAATGGTGATCAGCAAGACAATGACCACGATCAGGGTCTTGATCAGCGTGTTGCCCAGGATCAGGCTGTCGAGGTCGATATCGGTCCGGGCGCGCATCTTGCGCCCGGCGGTGCACAGGGCATGAGCGCGTTCCAGGGCGGTGAACAGGCCCGACCAGAGCGTCAGCAACGCCAGCACACCGAGCAGAGGGCCGATGGGCAGATTATCCATGTGCAAGGCTCGTCAGATGTGCAGGATGAATTCGCGTACCAGCTTGCTGCCGAAATAGGCCAGCATCAGCAGGCAGAAGCCGCCCAGGGTCCAGCGAATGGCTTTATGCCCGCGCCAGCCAAGGCGCGTGCGGCCCAGCAGCAGCACGCTGAACACGATCCAGGCCAGGCACGCCAGCAAGGTCTTGTGCACCAGGTGTTGGGCAAACAGGTTGTCGACGAACAGCCAGCCGCTGATCAGCGACAGCGACAACAGTGTCCAGCCCGCCCACAAGAAACCGAACAGCAGGCTTTCCATGGTTTGCAGTGGCGGGAAATTGCGAATCAGGCCTGAAGGGTGCTTGTGCTTGAGCTGGTAGTCCTGCAACAGCAGCAGCAAGGACTGGAACGCGGCAATGGTAAACATGCCATAGGCCAGGATCGACAGCATGACATGGCTGAGGATGCCGGCCTCTTCAAGAATCGGCTGGACCGTGCCGCTGGGCACGAACTGGGCCATCAGTACGGTCACCAGCCCCAGCGGGAACAGCAGTGCCAGCAGGTTTTCGACCGGGATGCGGATCGTGGCCAGCAGTGTCAGGACAATCACCGACAAGGCGATCAGGCTGGCGGCATTGAAGAAGTCCAGGCCCAGCCCGACAGGTCGCACCAGTTGCGAATAAAGGCTGAAGGCGTGGGCAATCACCGCCAGGCTGCCGAGCAGGCCCAGCAGCCGTTTGTCGGGCCGGGTGGTCTGGCTCAGGCGAATGCCCTGATAGACGGTCGCAACGGCGTAAAGGCAGGCAGCGGCGAGGCTGGGTAACAGACTGGCTGACAAAGGGGACATAAATCCTGACGGGCGGGCCCTGAAAGGGGCTGAGTGTGGCATAGACCGGCGTTGCACGAAAGAGTGCCGCAGCACGATGCAGCATGCCACTGCCGGGTACTGCAGAGGCGCTCTTCGCCGTGCTGGTGTCCGTGCGCCGGAGTCTCGGCTATAATCGCCGCCCTGTTACAGGCCGCGGGCTCGCCGTGCGCCATTTGTCTCTATCGCGGCGGGGCCGCACCCACCGGGTCGACCAGAGCCTTAAAGGATCGCGCATGTTTGAAAACCTTACCGACCGCCTTTCGCAGACGCTGCGCCATGTCACGGGCAAAGCCAAGCTGACCGAAGACAACATCAAGGACACGTTGCGCGAAGTGCGCATGGCCTTGCTTGAAGCCGACGTCGCGTTGCCGGTGGTCAAGGACTTCGTCAACAGCATCAAGGAGCGCGCTGTCGGCACCGAAGTGTCGCGCAGCCTGACGCCGGGCCAGGCGTTCGTGAAGATCGTCCAGGCCGAACTTGAAAGCCTGATGGGCGCGGCCAACGAAGATCTGGTGCTCAATGTTGCGCCGCCTGCCGTGGTGCTGATGGCCGGTTTGCAGGGTGCGGGTAAAACCACCACCGCCGGCAAGCTGGCGCGCTTTCTTAAAGAGCGCAAGAAAAAGACCGTGATGCTGGTCTCGGCCGACGTCTACCGTCCGGCGGCGATCAAACAGCTGGAAACCCTGGCCAATGACCTGGGCGTCACCTTTTTCCCGTCCGATATCAGCCAGAAGCCGGTCGATATCGCTCAGGCCGCCATCCGCGAAGCCAAGCTCAAGTTCATCGATGTCGTGATTGTCGACACCGCCGGTCGTCTGCACATCGACGCCGAAATGATGACCGAGATCCAGGAACTGCACACTGCCGTCAAGCCGGTCGAGACCCTGTTCGTGGTCGATGCCATGACCGGTCAGGACGCGGCCAACACGGCCAAGGCCTTCGGTGATGCGCTGCCACTGACCGGTGTGATCCTCACCAAGGTCGACGGCGATGCGCGTGGCGGTGCGGCGCTGTCGGTGCGGGCTATCACCGGCAAGCCGATCAAGTTCATCGGTATGGGTGAGAAAAGTGAGGCGCTCGAGCCGTTTCACCCTGACCGTATCGCCTCGCGCATCCTGGGGATGGGCGATGTGCTCAGCCTCATCGAGCAGGCCGAGCAGACCCTTGATCGGGAAAAGGCCGACAAGCTCGCCAAGAAACTCAAAAAGGGCAAGGGCTTCGACCTCGAAGACTTCCGTGACCAGCTGCAACAGATGAAGAGCATGGGCGGTCTGGGTGGCCTGATGGACAAGCTGCCGAACATCGGCGGCATGAACCTCTCGCAAATGGGCAACGCCCAGGGCGCGGCCGAGAAGCAGTTCAAGCAGATGGAAGCGATCATCGGCTCCATGACCCCGGCCGAGCGCCGCGACCCTGACCTGATCAGTGGTTCGCGCAAACGCCGCATCGCCCTGGGCTCCGGAACTCAGGTCCAGGACATCGGGCGTCTGATCAAGCAGCACAAGCAGATGCAGAAAATGATGAAGAAATTCTCCACCAAAGGCGGCATGGCCAAGATGATGCGCGGCCTGGGCGGCATGATGCCGGGTGGCGGCGGTATGCCGAAGATGTAAGGGGTGTCGAGCCTGCAACGCCTGGTGCGTGGCCGGTTCGGCAGCTTGATTGATCCGGGGTGTGGCATGCGCTGCACCCGTTCTGCGCGAGAGGGGGACCTTTCGCATTCTGCCTCCGGGCAGGCTCTCCCGGCCGTCACCGACGGTCGGACCTTGGCAAATCGTCGGGCGCAACAAATGGCTGCAGGAAAAAGTCATTTGCAATAGTCAGGATATTCCTTGAGAATATGCGGCCTTTCGGGCACCTATGCCCGCTGTGCACCTTAGATTTGCAGCACCGACTAACAGGAACGATGTTCAATGCTAACCATCCGTCTTGCCCTTGGCGGCTCCAAAAAGCGCCCGTTTTACCACTTGACCGTTACCGACAGCCGTAACCCACGCGACGGTTCCCACAAGGAACAAATCGGTTTCTTCAACCCGATTGCTCGTGGTCAGGAAATCCGTCTGTCCGTTAACGAAGAACGCCTGAACTACTGGCTGGGCGTTGGTGCACAGACTTCCGAGCGCGTAGCTCAGTTGCTGAAAGAGCACAACAAGGCCAAGGCTGCGGCCTGAACCTTATGAACGCGACGCCTGCATCTGCCGACGATCTGATCGTCATTGGCAAGATTTTCTCGGTTCATGGCGTTCGCGGCGAAGTGAAGGTTTATTCCTTTACGGATCCGATTGATAACCTGCTGGACTACGGGACCTGGACGCTTCGGCGCGAAGGACGTGTAGAAAAACAGGTAGAACTGGTCAGTGGACGCTTGCAAGGCAAGTTCCTGGTCGCAACGCTCAAGGGTCTCAATGATCGCGACGAAGCCCGTCTTCTGTCCGGTTGTGAAATCTGTGTGCCGCGCAACCTGTTCCCCGATCTGGACGATGGCGAGTACTACTGGTACCAGCTTGAAGGCCTGAAGGTCATCGACACGCAGGGGCAATTGCTCGGCAAGATCGATCACCTGCTCGAAACCGGTTCGAACGATGTAATTGTGGTCAAGCCCTGCGCGGGCAGCCTGGATGATCGCGAGCGCCTGTTGCCCTATACGGAGCATTGCGTGCTGGCAGTCGATCTGGAAGCCGGCGAGATGAAGGTGGACTGGGACGCGGACTTCTAAGTGGCCAATTTGCGCATAGAGGTCATCACGCTGTTCCCGGAGATGTTTTCCGCCATCAGCGAATACGGCATAACCAGCCGTGCGGTGAAACAGGGGCTGATGCAGCTGACCTGTTGGAATCCGCGGGACTACACCACGGATCGGCATCACACAGTAGACGATCGCCCCTTCGGTGGCGGCCCCGGCATGGTGATGAAGATCAAGCCCCTGGAAGATGCTCTGGTTCAGGCCAGGCAGGCGGCAGGGGATGCGGCGAAGGTAATTTACCTGTCACCGCAAGGCCGCAGGCTGGATCAGTCGGCGGTACGCGAGTTGGTGAAAGAGAGTGCACTTATTCTCATTGCCGGTCGTTATGAAGGCATTGATGAGCGTTTCATTGAAGCGCATGTTGATGAAGAGTGGTCGGTTGGTGACTATGTTCTGTCCGGAGGTGAGCTTCCGGCGATGGTGCTGATCGATGCGGTTACACGGCTGCTGCCTGGAGCTTTAGGGCATGTAGACTCGGCGCAGGAAGATTCCTTCACCGATGGTCTGCTTGATTGCCCGCACTACACCCGACCTGAGGTGTATGCGGATCAGCGTGTACCCGACGTGTTGCTCAGTGGCAACCACGCACATATCCGGCGTTGGCGTTTGCAGCAGTCCCTCGGAAGGACCTACGAACGACGGGCCGATCTTCTGGAAAGTCGCTCACTTTCTGGAGAAGAGAAAAAGCTGCTGGCGGAATACATCCGCGAGCGGGACGATAGTTAACGTATCGATGGCTGATCCGGGAGGATCACCCTTAGGAGCATAGTATGACCAACAAAATCATTCTCGCCCTCGAAGCAGAGCAGATGCAGAAAGAAATCCCGACCTTTGCCCCGGGCGACACCGTTGTCGTTCAGGTGAAAGTGAAGGAAGGCGATCGTGCGCGTCTGCAGGCTTTCGAAGGCGTTGTAATCGCCAAGCGTAACCGCGGTGTGAACAGTGCTTTCACTGTTCGTAAAATCTCCAGCGGCGTTGGTGTAGAGCGTACTTTCCAGACCTACAGCCCGCAAATCGACAGCCTGGCTGTCAAGCGTCGCGGCGACGTTCGCAAGGCCAAGCTGTACTACCTGCGCGACCTGTCCGGTAAAGCTGCACGCATCAAAGAAAAACTGTCCTGATACAGTTTTTCGATGCATGAAAAAAGCAGCCTTCGGGCTGCTTTTTTGTTGTCTGGCGTTTCTTCGATCGATCGCTTGTAGGGCGCCTCTAAAAACGTAGGCGAGGCAGACAGCGCAAGGCGAAAGCCGGCGAGGAAGCGGAGTTTACTGAAGTAAATGAGCATTCCGAGCCGGTTTTCAACGTAGCGATGGCAACGCAGATAGTTTTTAGAGGTGCCCTGTAGTAGGTTTTGCGCTCTGTTCATTGTCATCGAGCTGCAATGTCTGCCCTGGATCACCCCCTGATTGACCTCTTTCTCGACGCCCTGTGGCTGGAAAAGGGCCTGTCCGCCAATACCCGCGACTCTTACCGCAGCGACCTGACGCTGTTCAATGGCTGGTTGCACGAACGTGGCATACACCTGCCCGAAGCCAGTCGCGAGGCGATTCTCGATCACCTGGCCTGGCGTGTAGAGCATGCCTACAAGCCGCGCTCCACGGCGCGCCTGATCTCCGGCTTGCGTGGTTTTTACCGCTATCTGTTGCGCGAAAAGCTGATTGCCGTCGACCCGACCTTGCAGGTCGACATGCCGCAATTAGGCAAACCGCTGCCCAAATCGCTTTCCGAAGCCGATGTCGAAGCCCTGCTGGCTGCCCCTGACCTGAGTGCCGCCATTGGCGAGCGCGACCGGGCCATGCTTGAAGTGTTGTATGCCTGTGGCCTGCGCGTGACCGAACTGGTCGGCCTGACGCTGGAGCAGGTCAACCTGCGTCAGGGCGTGGTACGGGTCATGGGCAAAGGCAGCAAGGAGCGGTTGGTGCCGATGGGCGAAGAGGCGATCGTCTGGATCGAGCGTTATCTGCGCGGCGCGCGTGACGAGCTGCTCAACGGCCGCCCCAGCGATGTGCTGTTTCCCAGCCTGCGCGGCGAGCAGATGACCCGCCAGACCTTCTGGCACCGCATCAAGCAGCACGCGCAGGTGGCCGGCATCGGCAAGTCCCTGTCGCCGCACACACTGCGCCATGCCTTTGCCACTCATCTGCTCAACCATGGCGCCGATTTGCGCGTGGTGCAGATGCTGCTGGGCCACAGCGATCTGTCCACCACCCAGATCTATACCCATATTGCCCGCGCGCGCCTGCAGGAGCTGCATGCCAGCCATCATCCGCGTGGTTGAGCAAAACGCCCGACAGTCCGGGTCCGTGTTGACGGGCTTATGTGATAGTCTTTGCCGGTTTCACAGAGCGAGGCAGGCGCTACAGCGTAGCGAGGCCTCGGCTTTGTCCGTCGTCTCAGGAGTTTTCATGCGCGTTCCTTCTTTTTTTGCAGCCATCGTCGTTGCGCTGGCCAGCACCTTCAGCCTGGCTGCCCAGGCCGATGCCGCGGCTGAACAGGCCATTCGCAAGACCCTCAATACCCTTGAACTCGAACTGCCGGTCGAAAGCATTGCCTCAAGCCCGCTCAACGGGCTGTATGAAGTCAAACTCAAGGGCGGTCGTGTGCTGTATGCCAGCGCCGACGGTCAGTTCGTGGTGCAGGGCTACCTGTTCCAGATTCAGGACGGCAAGCCGGTCAACCTGACCGAGAAGACCGAGCGCCAGGCCATTGCCAAGACCATCAATGCCATCGCCCCCGGTGAAATGGTTATTTACCCGGCCGTGGGTGAAGCCAAGTCGCACATCACCGTCTTTACCGATACCACCTGCCCGTACTGCCACAAGCTGCACGAAGAAGTAGGCCAGCTGAACAAGCTGGGCGTCGAAGTGCGTTATGTGGCCTTCCCGCGCCAGGGCCTGGGCTCGCCGGGCGACCAGCAGTTGCAGGCGGTCTGGTGTTCCAAGGACCGCAAGGCGGCCATGGACCAGATGGTCGAAGGCAAGGACATCAAGGCCGCCAAGTGCGATAACCCGGTGAGCAAGCAATTCCAGATCGGCCAGTCGATCGGTGTCAACGGCACACCGGCCATTGTCCTGGCTGATGGTCAGGTGATTCCGGGCTACCAGCCGGCCGCTCAAGTCGCCAAACTGGCGCTGGGCGCCAAATAATCAATTTTTAGCTGCATGGTTACGTGCAGCTGTTTTTTCGCGGCCGTCCTCAGGGCGGCTGTTCTACGGGGAGTTCATCAGTGAAACCGGTCAAAGTAGGCATTTGTGGGCTGGGTACCGTCGGTGGCGGTACCTTTAACGTGCTTCAGCGCAACGCCGAGGAGATTGCCCGCCGTGCCGGGCGTGGCATCGAAGTCGCGCAGATTGCAGTTCGTACACCCAACCCCAACTGCCAGATTACCGGTATTGCAACCACCAGCGATGTGTTCGAGGTGGCCAGCAACCCTGAGATCGATGTGGTCGTCGAACTGATCGGCGGCTACACCATCGCCCGTGAACTGGTGCTCAAGGCCATCGAAAACGGCAAGCATGTGGTCACCGCCAACAAGGCGCTGATTGCCGTGCATGGCAACGAAATCTTCGAGCGTGCCCGCGAGAAGGGCGTGATCGTCGCATTCGAAGCCGCCGTGGCTGGCGGCATTCCGGTGATCAAGGCGATCCGTGAAGGCCTGTCGGCCAACCGTATCAACTGGGTGGCCGGCATCATCAACGGCACCGGTAACTTCATCCTCACCGAGATGCGCGAAAAAGGCCGTACTTTCCCGGACGTTCTGGCTGAAGCCCAGGCGCTGGGTTACGCCGAAGCCGATCCGACCTTCGACGTCGAGGGGATCGATGCGGCGCACAAGCTGACCATTCTGGCGTCCATCGCCTTTGGCATCCCGCTGCAGTTCGACAAGGCCTACACCGAAGGCATCACCAAGCTGACCACTGCCGACGTGAACTACGCCGAAGCACTGGGCTATCGCATCAAGCACCTGGGCGTTGCACGCAGCACCGCGCAGGGCATCGAATTGCGTGTGCACCCGACCCTGATCCCGGCCGACCGTCTGATCGCCAACGTCAACGGCGTGATGAACGCTGTGATGGTCAATGGCGATGCCTCCGGCTCGACCCTGTTCTACGGTGCCGGTGCCGGCATGGAGCCGACCGCTTCTTCGGTCATTGCCGACCTGGTGGATGTGGTTCGTGCCATGACCTCCGACCCGACCAATCGCGTGCCGCACCTGGCCTTCCAGCCTGACTCGTTGTCTGCGCACCCGATCCTGCCGATCGAAGCCTGTGAAAGCGCCTATTACCTGCGTATTCAGGGCAAGGACCATCCCGGCGTGCTGGCCCAGGTGGCGAGCATCCTGTCCGAGCGCGGCATCAACATCGAATCGATCATGCAGAAAGAGGTCGAAGAGCAAGATGGCCTGGTGCCAATGATCCTGCTGACCCATCGTGTCGTCGAGCAGCGCATCAATGATGCCATCCAGGCGCTGGAAGCCTTGCAGGATGTCGTGGGCCCGGTCGTTCGTATCCGCGTCGAACACCTAAACTAATCAAGCAGCGGCGGCATGCGTGCAGCGTGCCGCCCACACCAAAGGTTTGCAGATATGCGTTACATCAGTACTCGTGGCAAAGCGCCGGCGTTGAACTTCGAAGACGTGCTGCTCGCAGGTCTTGCCAGCGATGGTGGTCTGTATGTGCCGGAAAACCTGCCACGTTTCACCCAGGAAGAAATCGCTTCCTGGGCCGGCCTGCCGTATCACGAGCTGGCCTTCCGGGTGATGCGCCCCTTCGTGGCCGGCAGCATCAACGATGCCGACTTCAAGAAAATCCTCGAAGAAACCTATGGCGTTTTCGCCCATAGCGCGGTCGCTCCGCTGCGTCAGCTCGACAGCAACGAATGGGTGCTGGAGCTGTTTCACGGCCCGACCCTGGCGTTCAAGGACTTCGCCCTGCAACTGCTCGGTCGCCTGCTCGACCATGTGCTGGCCAAACGCGGCGAGCGCGTAGTGATCATCGGCGCCACCTCCGGCGATACCGGCTCTGCGGCCATCGAAGGCTGCCGTCGCTGCGACAACGTCGACATCTTCATCCTGCACCCGAACAAGCGTGTATCCGACGTTCAGCGCCGCCAGATGACTACCATCAAGGGCGACAACATCCACAACATCGCCATCGAAGGCAACTTCGATGACTGCCAGGAAATGGTCAAGGCCAGCTTCGCCGACCAGGGCTTCCTCAAGGGCACGCGTCTGGTAGCGGTCAACTCGATCAACTGGGCGCGGATCATGGCCCAGATCGTCTACTACTTCCACGCCGCCCTGCAGCTCGGTGGCCCGGCCCGTTCGGTGTCGTTCTCGGTGCCGACCGGCAACTTCGGCGACATCTTCGCAGGCTACCTGGCGCGCAACATGGGCCTGCCGGTCAACCAGTTGATCGTCGCCACCAACCGCAACGACATCCTGCACCGCTTCATGAGCGGCAATCAGTACGTCAAGGAAACCCTGCACGCGACCCTGTCGCCGTCGATGGACATCATGGTGTCGTCGAACTTCGAGCGCCTGCTGTTCGACATGCACGGTCGCAATGGCGCCGCCATCGCCGAACTGATGGACAACTTCAAGCAAGGCGGCGGCTTCAGCGTCGATCAGGAACGCTGGACCGAAACCCGCAAGCTGTTCGACTCGCTGGCGGTTGACGACGAGCAGACCTGCGCCACCATCGCTGAAGTATTTGCCCGTACCGGCGAAGTGCTTGACCCGCACACCGCCATCGGCGTCAAGGCTGCGCGCGAGTGCCGCCGCAGTCTGGACATCCCGATGGTGGTGTTGGGAACCGCACATCCAGTCAAATTCCCTGAGGCGGTGGAGAAGGCGGGTGTAGGAAAAGAGCTTGAGCTACCTGCACATCTTTCTGATTTGTTCCAGCGCGAAGAGCGCTGCACAGTTCTGCCGAATGACCTCAAAGCCGTACAGGCCTTTGTTGGCCTGCATGGCAACCGCGGCAAACCGCTCTAACGGTATCGTCGTGTAACAACTTGAGGCCCGCCATCTGGCGGGCCTTCTTGTTTGCGCATGCCAAACTCTGCCGGTTGAATGGTTTCGGAAGAGTGTGCGGTTGTGAAACAGGCAAGCAGGCAGGGCCCCGTCAGCAAGACCTTCCCGGCAATGAACGCCCATGCCTGGCGTCTGCTGGCATTGATGCTCATGATGGCGTTCATGCAACCGGCCACGGCTGCGCAAAGCCTTTCATTCACGCTGGGCGCACCCTTCGAGAGCTCTGCTGCTCTGCAACTTTCCGATGCCGAGCGGCAGTGGCTGGACGCGAACGCGCCGCTGCGGGTCGGCATTGCCATCGCCGATAACGAACCCATCGACATCACCACCGACGGTAACCGCTACCAGGGTGTGAGCGCCGATTACCTGAGTCTTGTCAGTCACAAGCTGGCCACGCCCATGCAACTGGTGGGCTTTGCCCAGCGCGAGGACGCCATTAAAGCGCTGCGCGACGGCAGCATCGACATCCTCACCAGCGCCAACGGCTTTGATCAGGGCGAGCCTGGCCTGATCTTCTCCCGGCAGTACATGCCCGACCGGTCCGTCGTGGTTGCCCATGGCAAGCAACTGGTGCCGGCGCAGGGGCTGGCCGGCAAGAAGATCGTACTGCTCGAGGGCTATGCCGACCCGCAGGTGACCCATCAAACCTACCCCGACAGCGAGATCATTCTGGCGCCCAATCTGTACAGCGCCATGGAGGCCCTGGCCCAGCAGGAAGTGGACGTCTTTATCGGCAACGAAGTGGTTGTGCGCTCTTATCTGGCCATGCGTCCTTATCTGGACCTGCGGATTGTGTTTGAGTGTTCGTTGCCGCCGACCGGGTTTGCCTTCGCCTTGCGCGCCAGCGATCAACGCCTGCGTGAGCAGGTCGATCAGGCGCTGGCCAGCCTGGAGCCTGCGTTGGTGCGTGAGGTGTCGAGGCGCTGGACGCTGGGGTTGAATGCCGATGTTGCCGGACAGCGCATCACCCTGAGCCGCGTTGAACGGCTCTGGCAGGCCAAGCATCCGCTGGTGAGCATCGTGACCACCGAGCAGCCGCCGTACATCTACCGCGACAGTCACGGGCACTGGGTGGGGCTGAATGTCGATGTGCTGTCGCGGATTTCGCGCATGACCGGCTTGCAGTTCGCCTACAAGGCCGTGCCTTCTACCCAGGTCAGCCTTGAAGTGCTACAGCACGGCCAGGCCGACATGAACACCACGCTGGCCGAGAATACCGAGCGCAAGCAGTTTCTCAACTTCACTTATTCCTTTGGCGGCAACCACTGGGTGTTCGTGGTCCGTGCCGACCAGGCTTCGCCCGCCAGCCTGGCCGATCTTGGCGAGCAGGTACTGGCCCTGCCGGCCCGGCACGCGCTTGAGGGTGAAATCCGTCGTCAGTATCCAGCCATTCAACTGCGCCTTGTCGACACCTACGCCCAGGCCCGCCAACTGGTTGAAAGCGGCCAGGCTGACGCCACCATTCAGAATGAGGCCGGCGCCTGGCTGGTTGCGCCCGGCAAGCTCAAGGTCGGGCGCAGTGTGGATGGCAAATGGTCGCCGGATCGCTTTTCGGTGATCAAGTCGCAGCCAGAGCTGCTGAGCATTCTCAACAAATCCCTGGAAGAGTTTCCGGTGACTGAAATGCGCGCGATCCGCATGAAATGGCTGGGCACGAGGCTGCCGCAGCCATCGCTGTGGAGTCGTATTCCGTCATGGGCGCTCTGGAGCGTGGCGATGGTGCTTGTGCTGGGGCTGGTATCGCTGGCCTGGCACAGTCGGCTCAAGGTCCAGGTCCGCCTGCGCCATCAGGCCGAAGCGCTGCTCAATGACCAGTTGGCCTTCAGGCATGCCTTACTCAATGGCATTCCCATGCCCCTGTATGTGCGCGATCTGCAAGGGCGGTTGCTGTCGTGCAATCGGTGTTACGAAACCTGCCTGGGCGTCAGTATCGAGCACATGCTGGGCCGGCGTCTGATCGATGTCGACCTGCTGCCGGGCTCATTGGCCAGGCAGATGCACGACGACTACCTGCAACTGCTGGAAAACGGCCAGCCCGTATTCGCCGAGCGGGCGCTGGAGCTGTCGGGCCAGCCTCTACAGGCCTGGCAATGGAGCGTGCCGTTCTTCGGTGCTGACGGTCAGTTGCAGGGTTTGCTCGGTGGCTGGGTCGACATCACCGAACGCAAGCGCCTGCAAGTACAGCTTGAGCAGGCCAGTGCAGCCAACAGCATACTGGTGGCCGATATCAACCATCATGTTCGCGCGCCCATGAAGGCGATCATCGACCTGCTGGAGCTTGAGTTCGAGCAGGCACGGCGGCAGGGTAATGTCCCTTGCGAAGCCCTGCAGGCGGCCCACCGCGCGATACGCGAGTTACTGGCGCTGATCGATGACGACCTTGATACAGAAGCGCTTCATGGGGGCTGAGACCATGGGCTTCGATATCGATACCCTCCGCCGCCTCACCCAGGCCGACGAGCCACAGATACACCGCCTGCTGCATGAACTGCACAAGAACCTGCATCACGAGCAACACGTATTGCAGTCAGCCATCGTGCCGCAAAACCTGCGCGTTCTGCGCGCTTCGCTGCATCGCCTCAAGGGCGCTGCCGTCCTGATCGATGCCAGGGCGCTGGCCTGCGCCTGCACGGCGCTGGACAGCGCGCTGTGCGGCGAAACGACGGCCGCCCCGAGTGAGTGCTGGCTTGGGCTGCACGCCTGTATCGGCAGCTTGTGTCGCGATATCGAGGAACAGCTTCATGTGGAGACTCGCTCGTGCACTCACTCAAAGTCCTGATACTCGAAGACAACCCTTTTCAACTGATGGCGTTGCACCAGATGATCAATGCCAACCAGATATTCAATGTACTGGCAGCTGACAGCGTGGCGCTGGCCTGCCAGTCGCTGCGCGTCAGTGGCCCGGTGGACATCGCTATCTGCGACTTGCAGATGGATGGCCCCGACGGCCTGGCGTTGATTCGCCATCTGGCCGAGACGCGCCAGGCCCGGGCGCTGATTGTGCTCAGCAGCGCCGCTGCCGATGTGCAGGACAGTGTCGCGCGGCTGGCGCGCCATCAAGGCATCGAGGTGTTGGGGTGTCTGCAAAAACCGGCGTCGGTCACGGTGATGCGGACGCTGTTGGAAGCATATGTTCGTCATGGCTGCTCGGCAGACATGCTGCAGGTTTCGCCGGGCGTGCCGCAGCACATCGAATGTGAAGCCTTGTTCAGCAAGGCTGGGTGCGCACCGCCGGTGGATCAGTGGCTGGCGCATTTCCAGCCCAAGGTCAGCCTGGAGGGCGATTTACTGGGGGTTGAAGCGCTGGTGCGCTGGCAGCATCCACGGCATGGCTTGTTGAGCCCCGGCCACTTCATGCCGGCTGTCGAACAGGCAGGCCTGCTCGCGCCGTTGACCTGGCGCGTGCTGGAACTGGCGTTGCAATTGTCCGCCAGGGTGCGTGATGAGCGGGGACAAGCCTTGCCGGTTGCCGTGAACATTGCCCCGCGCATGCTGGAGCAGGCGGATTTTGCCCGGCGGGTACTGGAACTGCTCGCGCGTCATGAGCTGGCCCCCAGCCTGCTGACCCTGGAGATCCTTGAGCAGGACGCCGATCAGGCGGGTGGCTGGCAAGTGGACGACTTGTTGCGCCTGCGCATGCAGGGCTGTCGTCTGTCGATCGATGATTTTGGTACCGGCGTTTCGAATATCCGGCGCCTGCTGCAACTGCCGTTCTGCGAATTGAAGGTTCCGGCTGAGTTCGTCCGTGGCATGGGCGATGACTCGCGCAAGTCGGCCGTGGTCGCAGGGGCTCTGTTCATGGCCCGGCGCTTGTCCATGGAAGTGGTTGTCGAAGGGGTTGAAACCATCGATGACTTTCATGGCCTGCTGGCGCTGGGCGCATGCGCCATACAGGGGTATTTGATTGCGCGGCCCATGAGCCCGCAGGATTTACTGCTCTGGATGGCCAGGCGCAGAACAGGACCGCTTCATCAGCCTGCCGATGTGGCGGCCGGACCACTGACATAATTGCCAATTGCGTTGTGGTTTTCTCTCTGTCACATTCCATAGGCATGCTCGATTTCATGGAGCATTGCCTGCTTTATGCCCGGATGTCAGAACTTTCCAGTCTGGGCGCAGGTCATTGATAAGCACCTTTGCATTCAACCTGTTGAGTGGTGATCTAGATGGAAAATATCAGCTTGCTGCTAAGTGAAGCGCTGTCGCCGTACCAGGCCAGTCTCGGGCCTGCCGGTTTGAAAGGCGAACGTCTGGTAACCCTGAAGAATGCTGTCGGTGTCACCGTCATTGAACGTCGCTTCAGCGCCGATCAGTTGCGCGACAAGTTTCAGTTGACCGATGTTGTCGACGGTCTGCATCGCGACCTGCTGGTCGTCGAAGGGCGTATTGAACCTTGCATGATCGCGGCCATGCGTCATGCTGCCGCCCAGCGTGCGTTTTCAGCGTCATCTGCTTTTCTGTAACTGCTTTATAGCTGCGGCGCCAGAGGCCAGGAACCTTTGCCCGGTAACGGGCTCGTATCAGGTAAGGCAGATTCGATCATTTTGCTCCGATGTTCGATGCCTGCCATCCTGGCCAAAAGCCAAGGTTTGCCCCGACCAGTCATCCCCGCTGCTCGGGGTTTCTTTTGCCCGGGCCAATCAATTGTCGAGAAAAAACGTCTTGGCGTCCTCCAGGTATTCCTCGCGTTTTTTGTCGTCCAGCCACTGGGCGTAAAAACCCAACAGATACTGTTCACGCAGCACGCGCATTTCCCGGTTGATGATTTCCATGGCCTGGCGGCCCTGTTCGGTGTCCGAGCAACCGATGTGGGTGAACTGGTATTTGGGGTTGTCCTTGACCGGCAGAAAGACCAACTCGCTTTCTCGAATGCCTTGCTGGCGTGCCTGATAACGCGCTTCGGGCCAATAGCTGATCATTGCCTGCAAACGTCCCAGCCGTTGCATCTGCAACAGGCTGCCGATGGCATCGTTGCCATAGTGCAGGTTCAGTTCGTCAGGCGCGGTCTGCTTGAGAATGTCATCGATGACCGGGCCATAGCTGCGCTCCGCCACCACGCCGATCTTCACGGTCTTGCTGGCCAGCAAGGCTTGCAGATCGATATGCCGGTCGGCAATAAAGGGGGTAAACAGCGCCAGGTCGTCCTTGCGCACGATCAGGCCATTGCTGAATACCGCATACGTGGGAATGGAAAACACGATTTTCTTGGCCCGCTCCGCCGTCCATAACAAGGTCGGGTCGCAGGTGAAACTCGGCTCGTTGAGCATTTGCATGCCACGGGCGCGGTTGACGCGCATCAGCAGATGATCGTATTCGGGCATGTGGGCGATCAGCAGCGGCATAAGCCGGTCGATCGCGCCCTGGCCCTGGTCGGGGCCGGAGTAAATGGTGACTGGCGGCATGTCGCGCATCAGCCAGATCAACGTATCCCTGGCCTGGACAGTGGCGGGCAGAGCCCAGAGAGCCAGCGTCATCAGACCGGTAGCCAGGCGCAGGCTTGCAAGGGGCGAGGCGCGAAAACACATACGTCGAATTCATCCTCAGAAAAATCATTCAAAGAGCATCGGCAAGCGTGCTTACACTAGCGGATTTTCCGGCCTTATGGCCTTCAGCCGCAACAAATGCTGGCGAAATCACCTGCACAGCGCTGTCATGATCCCCGAGCGTCCAGTCAATGTCGTTACCGGGGCCTGCATCGGGTAGACTTGCCGGCTTTCTCCTGCCCTGGAAGCCCTTCATGGCCCAGCCGTCGACGACGTACAAATTCGAACTTAACCTGACCGATCTGGACCGCAGTGTCTATGAAAGCGTCAAGCAGACCATCGCCCGTCACCCTTCCGAAACCGAAGAGCGCATGACCGTGCGCTTGCTCGCTTACGCGCTTTGGTACAACGAGCAACTGGCGTTTGGCCGCGGTCTGTCTGAAGTAGACGAACCGGCCTTGTGGGAAAAAAGCCTGGATGACCGCGTGCTGCACTGGATCGAAGTCGGCCAGCCCGATGCCGATCGCCTCACCTGGTGCTCGCGCCGTACCGAACGCACCAGCCTGCTGGCCTATGGCAGCCTGCGCGTCTGGGAGGGCAAGGTCGTGCCGGTGGCGAAAAACCTGAAAAATGTTCACATTGCCGCCGTGCCGCAAGAGGCGCTGGATATCCTCTCCAAGGCCATGCCACGGGTCATCAAGTGGGATGTGATGATCAGCGACGGCACGATCTTCGTCACCGACGACCGTGGTCAGCACGAAGTGCAACTGCAATGGCTGACCGGCGAGCGCGATTAAACCGCCCCTACGAGACCTGAAAAACACCCATGCGTATCGAACACCGTCCTTTGCCTGACCCTTTGCCGTTGCTCGGCGATCTGCCGCCCTTGCTCGCCCGTCTGTATGCTTCCCGAGGCGTTGCCTCGGTCGACGAACTGGACAAGAGCCTGGCGCGGCTGATTCCTTATCAGCAACTCAAAGGCATCGAGGCGGCGGTGGAGCTGCTGGTCGAGGCGCTTCAGCAGCGCCAGCGCATTCTTATCGTGGGTGACTTCGATGCCGACGGCGCCACCGCCAGCACCGTCGGTGTGCTGGGGTTGCGACTGATGGGCGCCGCGCACGTCGACTATCTGGTGCCCAACCGTTTCGAGTACGGCTACGGCCTGACCCCGGAAATTGTCAGTGTGGCCCTGCAACGCACGCCGCAATTGTTGATGACCGTCGACAACGGGATTTCCAGTGTCGAGGGCGTGGCGGCGGCCAAGGCGGCAGGGCTTAAAGTGTTGGTCACCGATCACCACTTGCCGGGTCACGAACTGCCGGCTGCCGATGCCATCGTCAACCCGAACCAGCCGGGCTGCACTTTCCCGAGCAAGTCACTGGCCGGCGTCGGGGTTATCTTTTATGTGCTGATCGCCCTGCGTGCGCGCCTGACCGAGCTGGGCTGGTTCGAGCAGAAGCCGCCGAACCTGGGTGAGTTGCTCGACCTGGTGGCACTGGGCAGCGTGGCGGATGTGGTGCCGCTGGATGCCAACAACCGCATTCTGGTGCATCAAGGGTTGATGCGCATTCGTGCCGGTCGCGCCCGGCCAGGCCTGCGCGCGATTCTTGAAGTGGCACGCCGCGATCCATCGCGCATCACCTCCACCGACTTGGGCTTTATCCTGGGCCCGCGCCTGAACGCCGCCGGGCGTCTGGACGACATGAGCCTGGGCATCGAATGCCTGCTGTGCGAAGACCCGCTGCAAGCGCGGGCAATGGCCGTGCAACTGGACGAACTCAATCAGGACCGCAAAAGCATCGAGCAGGGCATGCAGCGCGAAGCCCTGGCACAACTTCAGGACTTGCCGCTGGAGTCGATGCCGTTTGGCCTGTGCCTGTTCGAGCCGGACTGGCACCAGGGCGTTATCGGCATTCTGGCCTCGCGGCTCAAAGAGCGTTATCACCGCCCGGCAATTGCCTTTGCCAGTGCCGGTGATGGCCTGCTCAAGGGCTCGGCGCGTTCGGTGCCGGGCTTTCACATTCGCGACGCGCTGGATGCCGTGGCGGCTCGCCATCCGGACCTGATCAGCAAGTTTGGCGGGCATGCCATGGCCGCTGGGCTGTCGCTGCCCGAGGCCAATTTTACGGCCTTCACCGAAGCGTTCGATCTTGAAGTGCGCCGGCAACTCACCGAAGACGACCTGACCGGCCGGCTGTTGTCCGACGGCACCCTGGCGGTCGAAGAGTTTCACCTGGAACTGGCCCGCGCCCTGCGCAATGCCGGTCCCTGGGGCCAGCATTTTCCCGAGCCGCTGTTTCATGGCGTGTTTCAACTGGTCGAGCAGCGGGTGGTGGGCGAGCGGCACCTCAAGATGGTGCTCAAGACCGAATGCGGCAGCGTGCGCCTGGACGGCATCGCCTTTGGCGTCGACCGCGAGATCTGGCCTGACCCCAATATTCGCTGGGTAGAACTGGCTTACAGGCTGGACCTCAACGAGTTTCGTGGCAACGAGACGGTGCAACTGCTGGTGACGCATATTGCCGCGCGTTGAACGCTGTACGCCCTCTGATTGTCGACTAGTCTGTGTAGAAAAAGGGAAGGCCGCCCCAATCGATGGGGAGCTACGGCTTTTCTTCTCCCCTCCAGGAGCGCTGGACGTCTGACTGTCAATCTGAGAGGTCGCCATGAGCCTGCTGCTAGAACCCTATACCCTGCGCCACTTGAAACTGCCCAACCGCATTGCGGTTTCGCCGATGTGCCAGTACTCCAGTGTCGATGGCCTGGCCAACGACTGGCATCTGGTCCACCTGGGTAGCCGCGCGGTAGGCGGTGCCGGGCTGATTTTCACCGAGGCCACGGCGGTTACCGCTGACGGGCGCATTACGCCGCAAGACCTGGGTCTGTGGAACGATGAGCAGATCGAGCCTTTGCAGCGCATCACCCGTTTCATTACCGCCCAGGGCGCGGTGCCGGCCATTCAACTGGCGCATGCCGGACGCAAGGCCAGCACCTGGCGTCCCTGGCTGGGCAAGCATGGCAACGTGCCGATCGAAGAGGGCGGCTGGACGCCTCGCGGTCCGTCGGCGATTGCTTTTGATCCCGAGCACAGCGTGCCGCAGCCACTGGGCGAAAACGATATTCAGGATGTGATCGACGCCTTTGTAGCCGCCACCCGGCGTGCATTGACCGCAGGCTTCAAGGTGGTCGAGGTGCATGCGGCGCACGGTTATCTGCTGCATCAGTTCCTGTCGCCCCTGAGCAATCGACGCACCGACCATTACGGCGGCTCGTTTGAAAACCGTATCCGTCTGGCGCTGCAGGTCACCGAAGCGGTGCGCGATGTCTGGCCATCCGAGTTGCCTCTGTTTGTACGGGTGTCGGCCACCGACTGGGTCGAGGATGGCTGGAACCCCGACGAAACCGTGGAGCTGGCGCGCCGGCTCAAGGCGCTTGGCGCCGACCTGATCGATGTGTCGTCAGGCGGCACCTCGGTGCATGCCGAAATTCCTGTCGGGCCTGGCTACCAGACCCGTTTCGCCGAACGTATCCGCAAAGAGTCGGACATCGCTACCGGCACCGTGGGGATGATCACTGAACCTGCCCAGGCCGAGCATATTCTGCGCACCGGCCAGGCCGACATCATCCTGCTGGCCCGCGAACTGCTGCGCGACCCGTACTGGGCGTTGCATGCCGATGACGATCTGGGCAGTCGCCAGTCCGTCTGGCCTGCGCAGTATCAACGGGCGACCCACCGCGACCAGCCGATCCACGAGTCCGACCTGCGCGACTGAGGCCTACGCGACAAGAGCAGTCATCTGCTCTTGTCGCGTTCCTGCGATGGAGTGCCGATGGAGAATGTTGCGCGTGGCGATGTCCTCGGGCGCTGTGGCTACACAGCCGGACTACACAGCCGGGCTGCGCAGCTGGGCGATGCAGCCGCTCAAGGCGGTAATGGAGAACGGTTTGGTCAGTACATCCATGCCGCTGCCCAGCGAGCCATAGGCCAATGCGGCGCTTTCGGCGTAGCCGGTGACGAACAGCACGCGCAGCTCGGGCTGCAGCGTGCGTGCGGCGTCGGCCAGTTGCCGACCGTTCATGCCGCCGGGCAGGCCGACGTCGGTAACCAGCAGGTCGATCAGCGGTTGTTGGTCAAGTATCTTCAAGGCCGCCGCGCCGTGCTCGGCTTGCAGTACGGTGTAACCCAGGTCCAGCAGCACTTCGCTCATCAACTGGCGCACCGCCGGTTCATCGTCAACCACCAGCACGGTCTGCCCCAGATTTCGTGCACTGATATTCGGGCGCGGCGGTTCATTGATGGCGCCCGAGTCGATTCCGCCTGGCAGCACCGGCAAATAAATGCAGACCTTCGAGCCCTGACCTACGGTTGAGAAGATCCGTACGCCGCCGCCGGACTGACGCGCAAAGCCGTAAATCATCGACAGGCCCAGACCTGTGCCCATGCCCAGCGGCTTGGTGGTGAAGAACGGGTCGAAGGCGCGGCCGATGACCTCGGGCGGCATGCCGGTGCCGGTGTCGCTGACGCACAGTGTCACGTATTCGCCAGGCGGTAATTCATGCTGCCTGGCCAGTACCTCGTCCAGTGCCAGGTTGCCCGTCTCGATCAACAGACGGCCGCCATCGGGCATGGCATCCCTGGCGTTGTTGCACAGGTTCAGCAGCGCGTTTTCCAGTTGATTGGGGTCGACCAGCGTTGGCCATAATCCGCAGGTGCCCGACACGTGCATGTCGATGGCCGGGCCGACAGTGCGCTGCACAAGGTCGGCGATGCCTTCGACCAGCGAATCGATGTTGGTCGGTTTGGGCGCCAGGGTCTGGCGGCGCGAGAACGCCAGCAGCCGGTGAGTCAAGGCGGCGGCACGCCGCGACGACTCCAGGGCGCCGGTAATGTAGCGGCCGACCTCATTGGCCCGGCCTTGATTAATCCGCGATTGCAGCAATTCGATATTGCCGGTGACGCCCATCAGCAAGTTATTGAAATCATGCGCCAGGCCGCCGGTGAGTTGACCGACAGCCTCCATCTTCTGTGCCTGGCGCAAGGCTTCCTCGGTCAGGCGCAAGGCTTCGGCACGCTGTTTTTCTTCGGTCATGTGCTTGCCCAGCGCGAAGACCATGCTTTGGCCCGGGGCCGCGGTCCAGCCGAACCAGCGATAGCTGCCGTCGATGTGCTGGTAGCGGTTTTCGAACAGCGGCAGCTCGCGGTCCAGGGCGTGAATCAGGGCCTGCTGAGTGCGTTCGAGATCGTCCGGGTGCAGCCTGTCCAGAATCGAGGTGCCGAGCAATGCCTCCGGGGTCAGGCCGAGCAGGGCGCTCCAGGCCGGATTGACACGCTGAAAGCAGCCGTTGAAATCGATGATTGCCAGCAAGTCCGGCGACAGCTCCCAGAACGTGTCCAGCTCCAGGGTGCGCTGCTCGAGGCGGGCGGTCTGGCGGCGCTCCAGGCGCACAAGGTCTTCGATCAGCGCCTGGCGCTGCAGCTCGCCGGCCTTGAGTGCCTGCTGGTCCAGGACATTGCGGGTGGTTTCAGTGGTGTTGCACAGCACGCCGCAGATCAGCCCTTGTTCGTCGCGCAGCGGTGAAAAACAGAACGACCACCAGGTCTGTTCGGGCTCGCCCTGGCGGGCCATGGTCAATGGCAGGTCTTGCGCCTGATAGTGCTGGCCGGCCAGGGTGTTTTCAGCCATGGGCCTGACCTGCTCCCATACATCGCCCCACAGTACGGCGATGGGCGTACCTATGGCACCCTCGGCTTGCGAGCCAAGGATCGGGGTGTAGGCATCATTGTGAAAAAACAGCAGGTCCGGTCCCCAGATCAGGTACATCGATACAGGGGAGTCGAGCATCAGTTGCAGTGCGGTTTTCAACTCGCAGGACCAATGCCCGATCGCGCCAAGCGATGTCGCGCTCCAGTCTCTGGTCCTGATGATCCGGGCTGTCTCGCTGTTACCGGCAGGAAAACCCCCACTTGATATCACGTGATGCAACTCCCTTGCAGATGCTGGCGGCAGTAATGTCGGGGATGGCTGTTCTTCGGGGAGAGGCGCATGAAGAAGTGCCGTTCTGTAAGTGTCCGATGGATTGACCGCAGCGAGTTACAAGGGTTGCACCTCGTCGTACAACATTTCTTACAGAGGCGGGAACTCCCGCAGATGTCTGAAATATTCCGAATCACACATCCAGAGGGCTCAAGGGACTTCGACTCAGGTTTTTTGTCAATTAACCATCCAGTCAAACACAGTCAATGACAAAGGCACCTCATATGAATACGCGCGGCTTACTCGACCAATTGCTTAAATCGGGTCAACAGATTTTGCAGGACAAAGTCACTGGCAAACCTGGCAAGCGCAGCTCTGGCAACAGCGGGCTGGCCGGTGGCTTGGGCAGCCTGCTCGGGGGCGGCAAGTCCGCAGGCGGTCTGGGTGGTCTGTTGTCGGGCGCCGGTGGCGGTGCGCTGGCGGCGGGCGCCCTGGGTCTGCTCAAGGGCAAGGGCGCTCGTGGCATGGGCGGCAAGGTGCTGACCTATGGCGGCCTGGCCGCATTGGGTATGATTGCCTACAAGGCTTACAACAACTGGCAGGCCAGCCAGGGTCAGGCCGGCCAGCACGAGCCGCAGACCATCGACCGGTTGCCCGAAGACCAGGCCGAAGTACACAGCCAGGCCATTTTGCGGGCCCTGGTGGCGGCGGCCAAGGCCGATGGCCATGTCGATGATCGTGAGCGGCAACTGATCGAAGGTGAGTTCGTCAAACTCAACAACGACCAGCAGTTCCAGCAATGGCTGCACGCCGAGCTCGACAAGCCGCTGGACCCCGCCGAGGTGGCCCGTGCGGCAAGCACCCCGGAAATGGCTGCCGAGATGTACATCGCCAGCCTGATCCTGGTCGATCAGGAGCACTTCATGGAGCGTGCCTACCTTGAAGAACTGGCCCGCCAGTTGAATCTTGCGCCCGGGCTCAAGACTGAGCTGGAGGCTCAGGTGCGTCAGGCTCAGTGATGTTTGACTGAGCGATGGCCTGCTCGGTGGTCAGCGCCTTGATCAGCCTTTGCTGTTCGTCCAGCCATTGCTGTTGCAGCTCACGGGCTGCTGTTTCGAACGACGGACTGCTCAGGCTCAGGCCTTGCTGATCGAAACGCTCGGTCAACTGCGTCAGGTTGTCCCGGTAAGTCTGCTCCAGGGCCTCAAAGCGCGGTGCGTACTGCTCGCGCAGGTAACTTGTCCATGGCTCTTGAGTAGTGGCGTAATTCAGAAACGACTCACCGCGTTCACCAGCCTGCACACGGGTCAAGGCCAGGTCCAGCTCACCGGGGCGCAACCGGGCCTCGGCCTGATAGAGCATTCTCTGCGGCGGGACGGGCAGGTTCAGGGCCTGGGCCCAATGCAGGCGATAAGCCAGGCGTACCTCGGCTTCATCGCGACTGCCCGCCTGATCGCGGGCAATGCGGTCCAGTTCCTGAAGCCGGTACAGCCGCTGAGTCAGCCCGAACAAGGCGCTGCCTCTGGCACCGCTCGGCACGTCACGCAATGACTGCCGGGTGAACACCAGCACTTCCATCTGATTGAACTCCAGCATGATCCCGTCAGGACAGGTCTCTGCGCCGCGCATCATGCGCAATGGCTCTTCGGCAATGCCGTTGAAGGTTGCCCGCAACTGCGGGTCCTGGGCGGCGGCATCGAGCAGTCGCCACACCCGTTCGATCAGTTCTGGCCGGCTGCCAGGCGTACGGTAGTCGGCGCTGCGCTGCAAATAGTCGATCAGGCTCAACAGGTCAGCCGCATCGCCGCCCGTTTCTATCTGCTCCCAGGTTGCGCGTCGGGCCTGGGCAGTGCTGCTGCTGGCTTCAAGCCAGGGTTCAACGCTGGCTTCTTCCTCGCTGGGCAGCGTGGCCGGGCTGTGGCTATGGCTGTTGGGCGCACTGTCGGAGTCCGAGTCGTGGCTTTCATGCCAGTTGATGTCGAGGATGTCCGCAGGCAGGTCCATGTCAAAGGTATAAGAGCGCCCGGAATGTTGTGAGGTATGCGCAAGTTGCATGGCGGCGTGTGACAACGGGTTGCCACGCAGGCTGACTTCGGTGTGACCCCATTGGCGGCGCGGGTTGGAGAGCAGTTCTTCGGGGATGTCGGTCAGCTGGTTATTGTCCAGGATCAGGGTTTCCAGAGGCTCGGGCAGCAGGTCGAGCACCCAGTGCGGCCAACTGCTCAGCCGGGTATTGCTCAGCGACAGCCAGTGCAGGTTGAGACGCACCAGCGCTGAGCTGTCCTGCAGGGTGCCCAGGCGGTTGCCATCCAGTTCCAGGTGTTCAAGCAAGGGCAGGCGGGCAAAAAGGTCTGCCCAGCGCTGGTCGATCAGCACACCCTGATCAATCAGGTTCAGGGTCGTGAGCAATGGCAGTTCGGCAAGCGCCATGGGCGGTTCGAGCAGCGGCGTCATGGCCCCTTCGAGATGCACCGTCGTCAGGTTCGTGAAGCGCCTGAGCAGGTTATCGAGCTGTTCGCTGCTGGCTCTCGCCTCACTCAGGAACAAGGAGCGGATGCGCGTCAGAAAAAAGGCCGGCAAGTGCCTCGGGAAATCGGCCAGATCCACCCCGTCAAGCACCAGCGGCGTATGTGTTTCACCTCGCGCATAGGCACTCCAGTGCGCTATCAGGGCCTTGCCTGTGTCACGACGTCCGGCAATCGTCTGTTCGCTCAAGGGCGCCTGTGATCCGGACGTTTCGGTCCAGGCATCGATGGCTTCGACCATCGCGTTGTACTCGCTCATCTGCACGCTCAGGTTGGCGGCCATGGCGGGCGGTGTGTCGACCAGCAGGCTCAACGACAGGTCGGGCAGCAGTTCATCCAGGCGGGCCCGCAGGATCGTGCCGACCGTCAGCGGGTTGCCACGCAGGTCGATGACCGTCTGGCCTCTCAGGCCGGTGCGGTTGTCCATAATGCTGTCGGGCAGCACGGTCAGGCGGTTGTGGGCCAGTGACAGCTCGCGCAGGCTGGCCGGGATCATGGTGTTGAGCCACGCAGGCCAGCGACTCAACTCTGTGCGCTCCAGCACCAGGCGCTGCAGCTGTAACCCGTCCAGGCTCAACGGCAGAATCGCGTTGAAGTGATTACCGCTGAGGTCCAAGTTGCGCAGGTTGCGCAGGGACCTGAACGCATCGATCTGGGTTTGATCGAGCAACAGCTGCTGGTTGATCAATGCCAGGTCGGTCAGGTTGGGCAGGGCATGGGCTACATAGCGTGACAGGTTCGTGGAACTCCACAGGGCATGGCCGCCCAGTGTCTCCTGACGCAAGGTGAAAACACGGGTGTTGCTGAACCGCGTCAGAAAGCGTTGCAGCACCTCATGGTCGAGTATTCGCACGTACACCAGTTGAGCGCTGCTCGAATAGGTGGTCACGTCGGTGAGGTGCAACTCGTTGACCCGCTGATAAAAGAAATTCGGCAAGGAGTCGGGAAAGTCTTCCAGAGCAATCGAGGACAACTGCAGAGGCTCCAGGTTACGGCCGATCTCGGGCAGATTGTTCAGGCTCCAGTGACGCCAGATGGCCTCGCTGATGTGCGTACGACTGGCGATACGCGCCGCATACGTGACCGGAATCGAACTGACTGCATCGGTCCACAGTGCCATGCCGTCGCGCATGGCCTGCTGCTCGTGCAGAAGTTCGTTGAGTCGTTCGTCGATCGCCTGGCTGCTCAAGCCGGTGGCCGACAACCGATCGAGGATCTGGTCCGGGTAGGCATCCTCAAACTCCAGCAGGCGCAGTTTGTCCAGCAGGCTTTCGCGGGTGAATGCCCAGTCGGGCCGGATACGCCCGCTCATGGCGTAGCCGATGCGGCCATCGGCCAGGCGCATCGGCGATCTGAAGGCTGGCTTGACCGCCGCCATGCCCAGCACATCGCGCAACTGACGGCGTAACATCGGTTGCGCCTGAACAGTGTGTTGCAGGTCGGCCTTCTGGCCGGTATTGGGAAAACCCAGTGCGCTGCGCTCGCTATCGGGCAGCGCATGCAGGACAGAGGCGTACAGGTCGCTGCGGCCATTGAGTTGATTGCCCAGCTCATCGAAAGGCTCGTAACCGCTCCCGCGCGCCACCAGAACCTTGCGGATCGGCGCATCGGCCGGGCCAACGCTGTCACGCAATGAGCCACTGAAGTGGCCCTCTCGAACCTCCAGGCGTACCTGGGTTGACCAGCCTGGCAAGCCTTCCAGGCTGTGCAGGATCAACTTCTCGGTGTCGGGATTGTGTACCGACTCCAGGTACAGCCCTTCAAAGGCACGGCTCAGGCGAACCTGTTGCAGATAAATCCGTGCCTCTTCGGCCAGCCGCGGCGACATCACCTTGAGCCTGACCAGGCTTTGCTGCTCCGCCGGGGTGGCGTGAGCCACCAGTTCCTCGGCGACCGCCCTCGGCAGTCGGCCGGGCAATAACGGCTGCAAGGATTCGACGCCGTCCACAGGCGAGGTCTGCCGGGACTGGTAAACGTCATTGAAGGTCTCGCGCTTGCCTTGCTCTGCCAGCTCCCGGTCCAGCCTGAAGCGCTCTGCAGTGTCGGCCAGCAAGGCCGGTGGGCGTTGCAGCTCGGTGAGTGCGCGGCGTAATACGCCATCGCCGGTGTCGCTGACTTGCAGAATCCGCTCGGCCATTTCGTCAGGAAACTCCAGGGCGCTATACCCCAGGCGACGCAGCAGGGACAGGCCGTGCATCTGTCGTGGCTCATCGAGCACATTCAGCCAGGCGCCGGCACCGTTGTGGCGCAAGGGCGGCTCATAGCCCTGCTGGTTTGTCGGGTGTTCCATGACCATCCCGGTGCCGTTGCCAGCGGCCTTGACCGAGTAGGTGCGATCTTGCAACGCCAGCCATTGCTTGCCATCGAACTCGTACAGGCCAAGGTCGTTGGGCTTGAGCCCGGCGGGCAGCAAGACATCGTGGGCAAACGGTGCGAGGTCAGGCTTCCACAAACGGGTCTGGCCGTTGGCCAACTCGACCGGCCTGAGGCTATCGATCACCGGCGGCGCCTCGATGGCAGGAATCGGCGAGCCATGTGCCGAGGCCGTTCCCAGGGCTGCCATAAAGGCAATGTTCTGCACCACATCGAACAGATAACCCATGGCTTGCTCACGCTCGTCATGGGTCCAGCTTTCGATGCCTTCGTACACTTCATAGACCAGCTGGGCGGCAGTTACCGCCAGCATCACCTCCCCGAGCACCGGCACGGTAAAGGCGGCCAGGTTCAGGAACTGCAGCGCTTTGTCGCGCCAGTAGGCCTGACGTTCCTGGTGCGACTTGCGGTCCTGTTCGGCAGTGGGTACGGCATGAAACAGCGCATCGTCGCGAATGCTGGCCAGCTTGCGGCGATACAACGCTTCAGCCAGCGGCAGCTTCAGCGGATTAAGGGTCAGGTACAAGCTGGCCTTGTGATCGGCTTCTTCGACCAGCCATCGGCGCTCGTACCATTTGTTCTGGTTGACCATCGGATAAAGCCGCTCGTCTAGCCTGTCGATGAGGCGATTGCGCTCACGGGCAGGAATGAGACGGCTGAGAAAGGCCAGATAACCGGGGCTAAACATCCGCTCGCGCAGGGCATCATGAAACGCCTGGAACGAGCTGAACGATTGCAAGGGCGCCACCGGGTCTTCGGGGATATACGCTGTGACCCTTTCGCCGATCTCGAACAGCACAATGCCATGCAGCTCGGCATCCCACAGGCTCACGCTGTTGCATACCACCGACGGGCGGCCGGGCGAGGAGTGCCATGGACCGCGTGCCATCGGCATCAGGGCGAGGTATTCGGACGGCTTGATCAGCTCTTTGAGCAGGGCGATATGCAGGTGCAGTTCCAGTGTCGATTCCTGGAACGCTTTGAAAAGAGGCGCTGGATCGTCTACCGCGTCTCGCGGGTTGAACAATGAGTCAATGTGATTCTGGTAACGGCCGCCCAGATCGAGGTTGCGACTCAGCGTAGCGAATTCGTGTGCGGGGATGGCCAGAGGAGTGCCAGTGATCCACGTGCCGAGAATCTGGTGGCTGGAAAAAACTTCAGCCTTGAGCCTGGTGCCCTGATCCATTGCGCCGGCGGCAGTGTCACTGTCCTGAAAGTTCTGCATGGCGGCATTGAGCAGCGGCCGTACTGCCTGATGCAGGGCACTGTTGGCCTGGACGATAGGGTCTTTGGTGGCAGATATGAACGACTGGTCTACCTGCGCGTGGCTGGCGTGTAAAAAAGAAACCTGCCGAACATCGATGTCCAGGTCGTACTGTGCCTTGATTGCCGCTGTCAGCAACGGTGCGCAAAAGCGGCCCGGTGTGCCGAGCTTTTTCATGATTGGCTGAATGCGCCGCTCATACTCACGGTGTTCGACATAAAGCTTTTGCAGCCGGTCAACGATGTAGGGCATCTGCTTGCGTGCCTGCTCCAGCCACGGCAACGACTGTTTGCCCGCTTTGCGCAGTGCCGCGTGGGTGGTGGCTGGCGCCTGGCTCAGCCAGCCGGGGCTGCGTTGCTGGATGATATCGCGGTGTGGCAGCTCGGCCGGCAACGCCGTCGGCTGGGTATTGATCGTCATGGTCATGCACGCCTTGTGGCATTGAAGAGTGGCCAAAGCGTACGAGCCGACAGCGCGCCAGGTGCGCTAACTATCTAGTCACCCAAGGCGCATTAAAGGGTATTCAATAGATCCGCCGCCTGTATGTGCTGGCGACAATAGCGGGGCATACCGAGTGCGTGCGATTGCACTTCAAGGGTTTTCCTACTGGTACGTACAGCGGTACAGGCTGTTCTCTCAACCCGGTTCATTTACTTGCTTTGTGACACGCTTATCAACTAATGGCTGGGCTATACTCAGCCCGCCTGGGCCCTGGAGCGGTCCATTTCTTGAACACGGCCATGCCGGTGTTGAACTCTTGAGGGCTGACTGTGAAGAACTGGACGTTGCGTCAACGGATCCTGGCGAGTTTTGCCGTAATCATCGCCATCATGTTGTTGATGGTCGTGGCCTCTTATTCGCGTTTGCTGTCGATCGAGTCCAGCGAAGAACAGGTGCGCCTGGATGCCTTGCCCGGCGTCTACTACAGCACCCTGGTGCGCAGCGCCTGGGGCGAAAGTTATATCCGCACCCTTGAACTGATCGGTGAAGGCCAGGGCCGGACGCTGACCCAGACCGAGCGCGACCAGTTCCAGGGCTTTGAAGACTCCCTGCAAAAGCAGATCGACGGGTATAAGCGCTCGATCTTCGATGAGACCGACCAGGCCAACTTCCAGCAGTTCGAGAAACAGCGCGAGATTTATACCCGCCTGCTCAAAGAGGTGCATGTTGCTTATGAGCGCGGTGATTTTGTCGTGGCCAAGGCCGAGTTCTATGAACAGGTCAACCCGGTCTGGACACTGGGCCGCAAGCAACTCAATGACATCATCGTCGCCAACAAACAACTGGCTGATCAGGCCACCGACAATATCGTCAAGGCCGTGCTCGCCGCCAAGGTCGGCATGATTGTCTCGCTGTTGATCGCTGTGCTGGCGGCCGGCGCCTGTGGCCTGTTGCTGATGCGCTCGATCATCGCGCCGATGCAGCGGCTGGTCGAAATCCTCGGGATCATGCGCACCGGCGACCTCAGCCAGCGCCTGAATCTGGAGCGCAACGACGAATTCAATGTGGTGCAGACCGGCTTCAACGACATGGTCACCGAACTGACCGCGCTGGTCGCCCAGGCGCAGCGCTCTTCGGTACAGGTCACCACCTCGGTGACCGAAATTGCCGCGACCTCCAAGCAGCAACAGGCCACGGCCACCGAAACTGCTGCCACCACCACCGAGATTGGCGCAACCTCGCGTGAAATCGCCGCGACGTCGCGAGATCTGGTGCGCACCATGACCGAGGTCACCTCGGCTGCCGACCAGGCCTCGACGCTGGCCGGTTCCGGCCAGCAAGGTCTGGCGCGCATGGAAGAAACCATGCACCAGGTCATGGGCGCGGCCAATCTGGTCAACGCCAAGCTGGCGATCCTCAACGAGAAGGCCGGCAACATCAACCAGGTGGTGGTCACCATCGTCAAGGTGGCCGACCAGACCAACCTGCTGTCGCTCAACGCGGCCATCGAAGCTGAAAAGGCCGGCGAATACGGCCGTGGCTTTGCCGTAGTAGCGACCGAAGTGCGCCGTCTGGCCGACCAGACCGCCGTCGCCACCTATGACATCGAGCAGATGGTTCGCGAGATCCAGTCGGCGGTCTCGGCCGGCGTGATGGGCATGGACAAGTTTTCCGAAGAGGTGCGCCGCGGGATGTTCGAGGTCACCCAGGTGGGCGAGCAACTGTCGCAGATCATTCATCAGGTGCAGGCCTTGGCGCCGCGCGTGCTGATGGTCAACGAAGGCATGCAGGCCCAGGCCACCGGCGCCGAGCAGATCAACCAGGCGCTGGTGCAACTGGCCGATGCCAGCAGCCAGACCGTCGAGTCCCTGCGCCAGGCCAGCTTTGCCATCGACGAACTGAGCCAGGTCGCGGTCGGCCTGCGCAGTGGCGTCTCGCGCTTCAAGGTCTGAGCCAGACCATGCGCGATCACTCACCCCGGCGCAATGCGGTTGCGCAAGTACGGGACACGCTGTTCCTGCTGTTTCGCATTGGCGACGAACGCTACGCCTTGCAGGCGCGTGAAATCGCCGAGGTGCTGCCGCGCCTGAAACTCAAGGCGATTCCCAAGGCGCCACACTGGGTGGCGGGCATCTTCGCCCATCGTGGTGAAATCGTGCCGGTGATCGACATCAGTGCCCTGAGCTTCGGTACCCCGGCCCAGGCGCGCACCAGCACGCGCATGGTGCTGGTGCAGTACCGGCATGACCACAAACACCCGGCGCAACTGCTGGGCCTGATTCTGGAGCAAGCCACCGAAACCCTGCGGTGCCCGGCCTCGCAGTTCAAGGAGTACGGGCTGGAGAATCGCCTGTCGCCCTATCTGGGCCCGGTGCGCGAAGACGAACTGGGGTTGTTGCAGTGGATTCGTGTCGAAGAACTGCTCAGCGAGCCGGTGCGTGAGCTGCTGTATCCGGTCGTACCGCCTGATATCGACCTGTTCGAGGATGCGCCATGAGTGACGACGCGCGCTTTTTCGCCTTCCTCAAGGAGCGTATCGGCCTGGATGTCACCTCGGTGGGCGAAGCCATCGTCGAACGTGCGCTGCGCCAGCGCTGCAGCGCTTCGGGGGCCGCCGACAGCGATGCCTACTGGCTGTTGTTGCTGGGATCACAGGCTGAACAGCAGGCGCTGATCGAGGCGGTAATCGTCCCGGAAACCTGGTTTTTCCGCTACCCCGAATCCTTCGTCACTCTGGGCAAACTGGCGGTGGCGCGTTTGCAGAAACTGGCCGGTGTGCGGCCGCTGCGCATTCTCAGCCTGCCGTGTTCGACAGGGGAGGAGCCTTACTCGATTGCCATGGCGCTGTTCGATGCCGGCATCGATGCTGCGCAGTTTCGGGTCGATGCCATCGACATCAGCCCCTTGTCGATCCAGCGGGCGCAGCGCGCCGTTTACGGCAAGAACTCGTTTCGCGGTGCCGACCTGAGCTACCGCGACCGGCACTTCATGCCGGTCGACGAGGGCTGGCAGGTCGCTCAGCGGGTGCGTGACAGCGTGGGTTTTCGCCCCGGTAACCTGCTGGACCCTGCGCTGCTCAATCAACCGGCCTATGACTTCGTGTTCTGCCGCAACCTGGTGATCTATTTCGACCGCGCCACTCAGAAACATGTGTTCGAGGTGCTCAAGCGCCTGACCCTTGACGATGGCGTGCTGTTCATTGGGCCCGCCGAAGGCAACCTGCTGGCGCACATCGGCATGCGCTCGATCAACATTGCCCAGTCGTTCGCCTTCCGGCATGCCCGCCCGGACGATGTGCCGCCCGTACTCACCAGCCCCGCGTTCCTCATGTCGACGCCTGTGGCACCCGCCGCGCCGCCCGCGCCACGCCCTGTTGCCCCGGCTGCGCCACGGCCTTTTGCGCCGGGCGCCGCGTCACGTGTGTCGGCAGGCAGCCCGGCTTTACCGAGCGCTGCGGGCGTGGCTGAACCTGCACAGGCCGCCGATGAACTGGCCGCCATCGCCCGGCTGGCCAATCAGGGCCAGAGCCACGAGGCCCGTGCCGCTTGCGAGCGTTATCTGCAACAGCACGAGCCCAGCGCCTCGGTGTTCTACTGGCTGGGCCTGCTCAGCGAGGTCGACGGCAATGTCAGCCAGGCGCAGGGTTACTACCGCAAGGCCTTGTACCTGGAGCCTCAGCACCCTGAAACACTGGCGCAAATGGCCGCGCTGCTCGCCGCCCAGGGCGACAGTGCCGGTGCCCAGCGCTTGCTTGAGCGCGCCGCACGCGGTGCCAATAAACAAGGAAACACGCGATGAGCGGGGTCAGCCTTTCAAGCCTTACCCAGGATGACGATCACGCCATCGACGACTGCTGGAACCGTATCGGCATTCATGGCGACCGTTCCTGCCCGGTCCTGGCCGGCCATATTCATTGCCGCAATTGCGAAGTCTATTCGGCAGCGGCCACGCGCCTGCTCGACCGCTACAGCCTGGTCCAGGACTATCACGACCGCTCGCGCAGCAGCGAGCAACAGACCCAGGTGCGCACCCGCTCGGTGCTGGTGTTTCGCCTGGGCGATGAGTGGCTGGGCCTGGCCACCCGCAGCCTGGTCGAGGTGGCGCCGATGCAGACTATTCATTCGCTGCCGCACCAGCGCTCCCGCGCCTTGCTGGGGGTTGCCAATGTGCGCGGCGCGCTGGTGGCGTGCATCTCGCTGATCGAGCTGCTGGGCCTGGACAGCGCAGCGTCGGCAGCGCCTGCGGGCGGGCGGATCATGCCGCGCATGCTGATCGTCGCCGCTCAAGGGGGACCAGTGGTAGTGCCGGTCGATGAAGTCGACGGGATTCATGCCATGACCGAGCAACTGCTCGATTCGGCGTCGACTTCCGGCACTCACGCCAACGCCCGTTTCACCCGCGGCGTGTTGCACTGGAAGGACCGCAGTCTGCGGCTGCTCGATGAGCAGGAGTTGTTGTTGGCGGTCAACCGGAGCCTTACATGACGCCAGATCAAATGCGCGATGCGTCGCTGTTCGAGCTGTTCACTCTGGAGGCCGAGGCACAGACCCAGGTTTTGAGCGCAGGCCTGCTGGAACTGGAGCGCAGCCCGACCCTGGCCGACCAGCTCGAAGCCTGCATGCGCGCGGCGCACTCGCTCAAGGGCGCGGCGCGAATCGTCGGCGTCGACTTTGGCGTCAGCGTTGCCCACGTCATGGAAGATTGCCTGGTCAGCGCCCAGGAAAGCCGGCTGGTGCTGCAACCCGATCACATCGATGCGTTGCTGTCGGGCACGGACATGCTGATGCGCATCGCCACGCCCGGCGACGGCAGTGTCGATCAGGCCGCTGTCGATGACTATGTACAGCGCATGAACACCCTGATGGCTTCGGGCGCTGGCGCTGCACGCAGTATCAGCCGGCCGCCCGATACGCCTGACCCGTTGCTGTCCGGCAGTTTGCTGCTCGGCACCTTGATGCAACCCGAGCCACCGGCGCAGGCCTTGCCAGAGATCGATCTGTCACAAGCCTTGCAATTGCAGCCCGAGCTGCTGATGCCCGAAGCGACACCTGTCGAACCGGTCCAGCCTGTGCCTGCCGGCAGTGACGCCGACGCCGCGCCACGGCCGCTGCGCGATCGTCGAGTGACCGAAGGCGGCGAGCGCGTTTTACGGGTCACCGCTGAACGCCTGAACGGCTTGCTCGACCTGTCGAGCAAATCGCTGGTCGAGAGCCAGCGCATCAAGCCGCTGCTGGCCGGCATGCAGCGCCTCAAGCGCCTGCAACTGGGCAGCGACCGCGCCTTGCAGGTGCTGGAGGCGAGCCTGAGCGTCAGTGACGTGGTGCCCGAGGCGCAGCGCGCGCTGGAAGAGGCGCGCAGCCTGTTGTCTCAGGCGCAGAACATGCTGATCGAACAAGCCGCCGAACTGGACGAGTTCGGCTGGCAATCGGCGCAGCGTGCCCAGTCGTTATACGACAGCGCCCTGGCGTGCCGCATGCGCCCGTTTGCCGATGTGCTGGGCGGCCAGGCACGCATGGTGCGCGACCTGGGCCGCGAGCTGGATAAACAGGTGCGCCTGGACATCGAGGGCGAAAAAACCCAGGTCGACCGTGAGGTGCTGGAAAAACTCGAAGCGCCTTTGACCCACTTGCTGCGCAATGCCGTCGACCATGGCATTGAAATGCCCGAGCAGCGCCTGGCGCGCGGCAAGGACAGCGAGGGCACCATCCGCCTGCGCGCCTCGCATCAGGCCGGCATGCTGGTGGTGGAACTGAGCGACGATGGCGGCGGTGTCGATCTGCAGCGCCTGAGCCAGGCGATTGTTCAGCGCAAATTGTCGCCAGCGGAAACGGCCGCACAGATGAGCGAAGAAGAACTGCTCAGCTTTCTGTTTTTGCCAGGCTTCAGCATGCGCGACAAGGTCACCCAGATTTCCGGTCGCGGCGTGGGCCTGGACGCGGTGCAACACATGGTCCGCCAGCTGCATGGCGGCGTGACCCTGGAGCAGACCGCAGGGCAGGGCAGTTGCTTTCGCATCGAGGTGCCGCTGACGCTGTCGGTGGCGCGCAGCCTGGTGGTCGACGTCGGCGGCGAGGCCTATGCCTTTCCGCTGGCGCACATCGAACGCATGCGCGACCTTGAGCCGGCCGACATCGTGCAACTCGAAGGTCGCCAGCACTTCTGGCATGAAGGGCAGCATGTCGGCCTGGTGTCGGCCAGCCAGTTGCTCAACCGGCCGCCGAGCGCCAAGGTCCAGGAAAGCCTGAAGGTCGTGGTGATCCGTGAGCGCGACGCGGTGTATGGCGTGGCGGTGGAGCGTTTCATCGGTGAGCGGACCCTGGTGGTCATGCCGCTTGACCCTCGACTGGGCAAGGTCCAGGACGTCTCGGCCGGCGCCTTGCTCGATGACGGTTCGGTGGTGCTGATCGTCGACGTCGAAGACTTGCTGCGTTCAGTGGAGAAACTGCTTAATACCGGCCGGCTGGAGCGCATCGACCGACAGAACCGCAGTGCCGGCAATGCGTCACGCAAGCGCGTTCTGGTCGTCGATGACTCATTGACGGTGCGCGAACTGGAGCGCAAGTTACTGGTCAGCCGTGGCTATGAAGTCTCTGTGGCCGTGGATGGCATGGATGGCTGGAATGCCTTGCGCGGCGAAGATTTCGATTTGCTGATTACCGATATCGACATGCCACGCATGGACGGTATCGAACTGGTCACCCTGTTGCGCCGTGATACCCGTCTGCAATCGTTGCCTGTGATGGTGGTCTCTTACAAGGATCGTGAGGAAGATCGCCGCCGTGGCCTGGATGCCGGGGCCGATTATTATCTGGCAAAAGCCAGCTTCCACGATGACGCCTTACTGGATGCGGTCGTGGAACTGATAGGAGAAGCACAGGGATGAAGGTCGCTATCGTCAACGATATGCCCATGGCGGTCGAGGCCCTGCGCCGCGCGCTGGCATTCGAGCCGGCGCATCAGATCATCTGGGTGGCCAGCAACGGTGCCGAGGCGGTCCAGCGCTGCGCCGAACGGCTACCCGATGTGATCCTCATGGACCTGATCATGCCGGTCATGGATGGCGTCGAAGCCACACGCCGGATCATGGCTGCCACGCCATGCGCTATCGTTCTGGTTACCGTCGACCGCGAGCAGAACGTGCACCGGGTATTCGAGGCCATGGGCCACGGTGCGCTGGATGTGGTCGACACACCGGCCATCGGTTCGGGCAACCCCAAGGAGGCTGCGGCGCCGCTGTTGCGCAAGATTTTCAATATTGGCTGGCTGATCGGCCAGCGCAATAGCCGTGAACGCAGCGAGACTTCACCGCTGCGCACGGCCGTCAAGCGCGGCGGGCTGGTGGCCATCGGTTCATCGGCCGGTGGTCCGGCGGCGCTTGAAGAGTTGTTGAAAGGCCTGCCGGTGAATTTTCCGGCGGCCGTTGTGCTGGTCCAGCATGTCGACCAGGTGTTCGCCGCCGGCATGGCCGAATGGCTGAGCAGTGCTTCGGGCATGCCGGTGCGTCTGGCCCGCGAGGGCGAACCACCACAAAGCGGTCAGGTAGTACTGGCCGGAACCAATCACCATATCCGTCTGCTCAAGGACGGAACACTGGCTTACACGGCGGAGCCGGTGAACGAAATCTACCGGCCCTCGATCGACGTCTTTTTCGAGAGTGTGGCCCGTTACTGGAGTGGAGAAGCTGTGGGAGTCTTATTGACCGGCATGGGACGTGACGGGGCTCAAGGGCTTAAAGCCATGCGTGAGCAGGGTTTTCTGACGATCGCCCAGGACCAGGCAAGCAGCGCGGTCTTTGGCATGCCCAAGGCTGCGGCCGCCATTGACGCCGCTGTCGAGATCCGGCCGCTGCGCACCATCGCCCCTCGATTGCTTGAGGTATTCGCTCAATGATATTCCAGGTGAAATCACCCAAAGCCGGTGACCAGGAGACGCCTCATGCATGACTTTCAGCCAGAAGACTTCAGGGCCCCGGATGAAAACGCCGCCATGGTGCTGCTGGTCGACGATCAGGCAATGATCGGCGAGGCCGTGCGTCGCGGGCTGGCCAGTGAAGAAATGATCGACTTTCACTTTTGCGCCGACCCGCATCAGGCCATTTCCCAGGCGATCCAGATCAAGCCGACCGTGATCCTGCAGGATTTGGTCATGCCCGGCCTGGACGGCCTGACCCTGGTGCGCGAATACCGCAACAACCCGCTGACCCGGGACATCCCGATCATCGTGCTGTCGACCAAGGAAGACCCGCTGATCAAAAGCGCCGCCTTTGCCGCCGGCGCCAACGATTACCTGGTCAAGCTGCCGGACACCATCGAGCTGGTGGCGCGTATCCGCTACCACTCGCGCTCCTACATGACCCTGCTGCAGCGCGACGAAGCCTACCGCGCGCTGCGTGTCAGCCAGCAGCAATTGCTCGACACCAACCTGGTGCTGCAACGGCTGATGAACTCCGACGGCCTGACCGGGCTGTCGAACCGTCGGCACTTCGACGAATACCTGGAGCTGGAATGGCGCCGCGCAACGCGCGAGCAGAGCCAGCTGTCGCTGATGATGATCGATGTCGACTACTTCAAGGCCTACAACGACAACTTCGGCCACCTCGAAGGCGACGAAGCGCTGCGTCAGGTCGCCAAGGCGATTCGCGCCAACTGCAGCCGTCCGTCGGATCTGCCGGCCCGTTACGGCGGCGAAGAGTTCGCCATGGTCCTGCCCAATACCACACCGGGCGGCGCCCGCCTGCTGGCAGAAAAACTGCGCCAGAGCGTGGCCGGCATGAACATCCCGCACATCGCCCCGGACGCCGGCGCGCACCTGACGGTGAGTATCGGTGTGGCGACTACGGTGCCGCAGCCGGGCAGTAACAGCCGGCAGTTGATACTGGACGCGGATAAAGGGCTGTATGCGGCCAAGCATAACGGGCGTAATCAGGTGCAGGTGGGAGGGTAGGAATAGGCTGCTTTCACCCCGCCCTCTGGGGTATACTCGCCGGCTTTGAAAATTTCGCCTGCGAGTGCTGACTACCATGGAAATCAATCCGATTCTAAACAGCATCAAGGACCTCTCCGAGCGTTCCCAAACCATTCGGGGGTATCTTTGACTACGATCACAAACATGATCGTCTGACCGAAGTTACCCGCGAGCTCGAAGACCCCGCTGTCTGGAACAAACCTGAATACGCGCAAAACCTGGGCCGCGAACGCTCCCAGCTGGCGCTGATCGTCGACACCCTCGACGAGCTTGGCAGCGGCCTGACCGATGCCCGTGACCTGCTGGAAATGGCTGCCGAAGAAGAAGACGAAGGCGCGGTCGCCGACGTGGCAGCTGAAGTCGAGCGCCTGCGCGAGGCGCTGGAAAAGCTCGAATTCCGCCGCATGTTCAGTGGCGAGATGGACCCCAACAACGCCTACCTCGACATCCAGGCCGGTTCCGGCGGCACCGAGGCTCAGGACTGGGCCAACATCCTGCTGCGCATGTACCTGCGCTGGGCCGACAAGCGCGGCTTCGACGCGACCATCATGGAGCTGTCGGCCGGTGAAGTCGCCGGTATCAAGGGCGCGACCGTACACATCAAGGGTGAGTACGCCTTTGGCTGGTTGCGCACCGAGATCGGCGTGCACCGTCTGGTGCGCAAGAGCCCGTTCGACTCCGGCAACCGTCGCCACACCTCGTTCTCGGCGGTGTTCGTCTCGCCTGAAATCGATGACAACATCGAAATCGAGATCAACCCGTCCGACCTGCGCATCGACACCTACCGCTCCTCCGGTGCCGGTGGTCAGCACGTAAACACCACCGACTCTGCGGTGCGTATTACCCACGTGCCGACCAACACCGTGGTCAGTTGCCAGAACGAACGTTCCCAGCACGCCAACAAGGACACCGCCATGAAAATGCTGCGGGCCCGGTTGTACGAGCAGGAAATCCAGAAGCGCAATGCGGCCTCCCAGGCGCTGGAAGACACCAAGTCCGACATCGGCTGGGGTCACCAGATCCGCTCTTACGTTCTGGATGCTTCGCGCATCAAGGACCTGCGGACCAGCATCGAGCGCAGCGACTGCGACAAGGTGCTCGACGGCGACCTGGACGAGTATCTGATCGCCAGCCTCAAACAAGGCCTGTGAGGGTTTACCCGTAAGGCGACACAACAGCAGCGGGCAGCCCGGACTGCCCGCCATCCCTTGCCGCAGGCGAGGGACAATGAACCTGTGATGGAATAACTGAAGACATGAGCGACCAACAACCCGACTCGCAAGCCCTGCAACAGGAAGAAAACACCCTGATCGCCCTGCGCAAGGAAAAACTTGCCGCAGAACGCGCCAAGGGTCAGGCCTTCCCCAACGACTTCCGTCGCGACAGCTACTGCAACGACCTGCAGAAGCAGTACGTCGACAAGACCAAGGAAGAGCTGGCCGAGGCTGCAATCCCTGTCAAGGTTGCCGGTCGCATCATGCTCAACCGTGGCGCCTTCATGGTGATCCAGGACATGACCGGTCGCATCCAGGTCTATGTCAACCGCAAGACGTTGCCTGAGCAAACCCTGGCCGAGGTCAAGACCTGGGACCTGGGCGACATCATCGCTGCCGAAGGCACCCTGGCCCGTTCCGGCAAGGGCGACCTGTACGTCGAGATGACCAGCGTACGCCTGCTGACCAAATCGCTGCGCCCGCTGCCGGACAAGCACCACGGCCTGACCGACACCGAGCAGCGCTATCGCCAGCGCTATGTCGACCTGATCGTCAACGAAGAAGTGCGCGACACCTTCCGCGTGCGCTCGCAAGTCATCGCGCACATCCGCAGCTTCCTCAACAAGCGCGACTTCCTTGAAGTCGAAACGCCGATGCTGCAAACCATTCCGGGTGGCGCGGCGGCCAAGCCGTTCGAAACACACCACAACGCACTGGACATGGCCATGTTCCTGCGTATCGCGCCAGAGCTGTACCTCAAGCGGCTTGTTGTGGGCGGGTTTGAAAAAGTGTTCGAGATCAACCGCAACTTCCGTAACGAAGGCGTCTCGACCCGTCACAACCCTGAATTCACCATGTTGGAGTTCTACCAGGCGTACGCCGATTACGAAGACAACATGGACCTCACCGAAGAGCTGTTCCGTGAGCTGGCGCAGCTGGTGCTCGGCACCACCGACGTGCCGTACGGCGACAAGGTGTTCCACTTCGGCGAGCCGTTCGTGCGCCTGTCGGTGTTCGACTCGATCCTCAAGTACAACCCCGAGCTGACCGCCGATGACCTGCAGGACATCGACAAGGCCCGCGCCATCGCCAAGAAAGCCGGCGCCAAGGTGCTGGGCTTCGAAGGCCTGGGCAAATTGCAGGTGATGATTTTCGAAGAACTGGTCGAGCACAAGCTGGAGCAGCCGCACTTCATTACCCAGTACCCGTTCGAAGTGTCGCCACTGGCGCGCCGCAACAACGAAAACCCGAACGTCACCGACCGTTTCGAGCTGTTCATCGGTGGCCGTGAAATCGCCAACGCCTACTCCGAGCTCAACGATGCCGAAGACCAGGCCGAACGCTTCCAGGCCCAGGTGGCCGACAAGGACGCCGGCGACGACGAAGCCATGCACTACGATGCCGACTTCGTGCGTGCCCTGGAGTACGGCATGCCGCCGACCGCCGGTGAAGGCATCGGCATCGACCGTCTGGTCATGCTGCTGACCAACTCGCCGTCGATCCGCGATGTGATCCTGTTCCCGCACATGCGCCCACAGGCGTAAGCCGGAACAAACGAACCGCCTGTTTATGTAATGTGAACAGGCGGTTTTTTATGCGCGGCATAAATGTTGACGGACCTTGTCCGTGGCATGGAATATCGGGCGTTGTGTTTATGCAGGACGTCAACAACAGGATCAAGGAGTACCGGGTGGACGATTACCAGCAGACTATTCGCGTGTTATCCGACCGCATCGTGGCGGCGCAAACACCGATTCGCGTACTGGATGCGGTGAAGTGGGACGACGGCGTGCGCAAGACCTTTCTGGCCGCCAAGGGCAAGGAACTGCCCATTGTCGATCGCGCCTATTACGAAGGCCGCCCGCTGGGCTTCGATGCCGGTGTACTGAAGCAGGAATTCCAGAACATCGAGCGCGACATCACCCGCCAGCTCGGCCAGTTCAACCCGGCGGGGCAGATCATGCGCCGCATGTGCCGCGAATACCGCATGGTGGTGCGCATGTTAGAGGCGCGCGGCACCCAGGATTTCGGCCTGATTTCCCAGGAACTGTACGGCGCGGCCTCCGATGCCTTTCATGCCGGCGACCCGACCCTGTCTGACCTGGGCCTGATGCTGTCCGGTTACCTGAACAACATTGCCGGTCGTGGCGACCTCAAGGACGAGCCCAAGACCCTCACCGCCAAGGACGCCGTGGCCATGCTGCAAAGCCGGCTGAACCGGGTGTTCGGTGAGGCCGAGGATACCGTGCGGGTGTTCGAGTCCGACGGCATCGTCGCCGATGCGGCGGCCGGCGCCGACTACATCAAGGTGCGCTCGGACGCGATGTTCAACGAGCGCGATGTACGCGCGCTGGAAGTCCATGAAGGCCTGGTCCACGTCGCCACCACCCTCAATGGCCAGAACCAGCCGATCTGCACCTTCCTGTCCAAAGGCCCGCCCTCATCGACGGTGACCCAGGAAGGCCTGGCGATTCTGATGGAAGTGATCGCGTTTGCGTCCTATCCCAGCCGCCTGCGCAAACTGACCAACCGCACCCGCGCCATCCACATGGCCGAGGAGGGCGCCGACTTTATCGAGGTGTTCAACTTCTACCGTGAACAAGGCTTCGGCATGTCCGAAAGCTATGGCAACGCCAGCCGCGTATTCCGTGGCTCGACCCCCAACGGGCTGCCGTTCACCAAGGACCTGTCGTACCTCAAAGGCTTCATCATGATTTACAACTACATCCAGCTGGCCGTGCGCAAAGGCAAGCTGGAGCAGGTGCCGTTGCTGTTCTGCGGCAAGACCACGCTGGAAGACATGCGCACCTTGCGCCAACTGGTCGACGAAGGGCTGGTGATCGCGCCCAAATACCTGCCCGACCAGTTCCGCGACATGAATGCCTTGTCGGCGTGGATGTGCTTCTCAAACTTCTTGAACCACCTGAGCCTGGACCGGATCGAAGCGGATTATTCGAATATTTTGTGATGGGCCGGGCCGCTACCCGTAGGACCGACTTCAGTCGGGAAGCAGACGCCACCGATTCGCGTCATTCGCAGCTAAAGCAGCTCCTACGGGGACCGTGCACTATTCAGGGAATGTATATTTGAAACTGATCGCCATCCTGGCCCTGTTGCTGACCCTCAGCGGTTGCAGCAGCCTGCTGTTCTACCCCGAAACCGGTCAGCCCTTTACCCCCGCAAAGGCGCAGCTGGCGTATCGCGACATCACCCTGACTGCCGCCGACGGCACGCGCCTGCATGCCTGGTGGCTGCCGGCCAGACCGGGCGTGCCGGTCAAGGGCACGGTGCTGCATTTGCACGGCAACGGCGGCAACCTGGCCTGGCATCTGGGCGGTAGCTGGTGGTTGCCGGAGCAGGGTTATCAGGTGCTGATGCTCGACTATCGCGGCTACGGCCTGTCGCAGGGCGCACCCAGCCTGCCGGCGATTTATCAGGATCTGGACGCTGCCTTCGCCTGGCTCGATAACGCGCCCGAGGTCAAGGACCGGCCGCGTATCGTGCTCGGGCAAAGCATCGGCGGCGCGCTGGCCGTGCACTATCTGGCGCAACATCCCGAGCAGCGTCAACGCCTCAAGGCGCTGGTTCTCGACGGCGTCCCGGCCAGCTACCGCGATGTGGCCCGTTATACGCTGGGCACTTCTTGGCTGACCTGGGCGCTGAAGCGCCCGTTGTCCTGGCTGATTCCCGATGGCGACAGCGCGATCAACAGCCTGGCGCAGCTCAAGGGCACGCCGATGCTGATCTTCCACAGCCTGGACGACACGCTGGTGCCGCTCGACAACGGCTTGGCCCTGTACAAGGCCGCGCCGTTGCCGCGTGTGCTGCAACTGACCCGCGGCGGCCACGTGCAAACCTTCGCCGACCCGACCTGGCGCCAGGTGATGCTGCGTTATCTCGACGACCCGCAACACTTCAACGGCCTGCGCCGGCTGGGCGAAATCCCCAATTACCAAGGGGAGTCCGCACCGTGACCGAGCAGCGCAACCTTATTCCGCTGATTTTGACGGCCGTGGCCAGCATCGCCGGCACGGTCGCGTGCCTTGGCTACTACGGCTACCTGCACTTCGCCAAACCCGAAGACGCGCTGTTGCTCAACGAATTCACGATGCTCAAGACCGTGCCCGGCGAAGATCAGCGCGCCAGCCTGAACCCGGCCGACCAGGTGGCGCAGTGCATCGACGGCGTGCTCGTGCTGTTCGATACACAGCAGAAAGGGCTGAGCGGCGTGCTGGTCGATGAGCGCAAGCGCGCCGTGCGCTGCACATCGGCGCAGTAGATCCGGACTGGGTGCGGTCCATTGCCTTACCGCCTTTGCCGTATCAAGGAATTCCCTTCATGCCTTCAAACCTCGACACGCCCTTGACCCCCGCCTTGCCGCACAGCTCCGGGTTCGTCCGGGTGCGCGGTGCGCGCGAGCACAACCTCAAGAATGTCGACGTCGATATTCCCCGCGATGCGCTGGTGGTGTTCACCGGCGTCTCGGGCTCCGGCAAATCGTCGCTGGCCTTTTCGACGATTTATGCCGAAGCCCAGCGCCGCTATTTCGAGTCGGTTGCACCGTATGCACGGCGGCTGATCGACCAAGTCGGCGTGCCCGATGTCGACGCCATCGAAGGCCTGCCGCCAGCAGTCGCGCTGCAACAGCAACGTGGCACACCGAGTGCGCGCTCCTCGGTGGGCAGCGTCACGACCCTGTCGAGCCTGATCCGCATGCTTTACTCGCGCGCCGGTTCCTATCCGGACGCCCAGCCGATGCTCTACGCCGAGGATTTCTCGGCCAACACGCCACAAGGCGCGTGCCCGCAATGCCATGGCATCGGCCGGGTGCATGAGGTCACCGAAGCCAGCATGGTGCCCGACCCTTCTCTGACCATTCGCGAGCGCGCCGTGGCCGCCTGGCCGCTGGCCTGGCAGGGCCAGAACCTGCGCGACATTCTGGTGACCCTGGGCTACGACGTCGATATTCCATGGCGCGACCTGCCCAAAAAGCAGCGCGACTGGATTCTGTTCACCGAAGAAACGCCCACGGTGCCGGTGTATGCCGGACTGACCCCGGCACAGACCCGCACCGCGCTCAAGCGCAAGCTGGAGCCCAGTTACCAGGGCACGTTCAGCGGTGCGCGGCGTTACCTGCTGCACACCTTCATGCACTCGCAAAGCGCGCAGATGCGCAAGCGCGTGTCGCAGTACATGCGCGCCAGCCCGTGCCCGGCGTGCGAGGGCAAACGCCTCAAGCGTGAGGCGCTGACCGTGACCTTCGCAGGCCTGGACATCGCCGAGCTGTCGCACCTGTCGTTACAGGCGCTGGCCGAAGTGCTTGCGCGGGTAGCCGCCGATGACTACCTGCAACACGAAGACCCTGACCTGTCGCTGGAAAAGCGCCTGGCCGCGCAGCGCATTGCCAAGGAACTGCTGGAGCGCATCACCACCCTGATCGATCTGGGCTTGGGCTATCTGGCGCTGGAGCGCAGCACGCCGACCTTGTCGTCCGGCGAACTGCAACGCCTGCGCCTGGCCACCCAGCTCAACTCGCAATTGTTCGGCGTGATCTACGTGCTGGACGAACCGTCCGCCGGCCTGCACCCGGCCGACAGCCAAGCGCTGTTCGATGCCTTGCAACGGCTCAGAGCCTCGGGCAACTCGGTGTTTGTGGTTGAACACGACCTGGACACCATGCGCCGTGCCGACTGGCTGATCGATGTGGGACCTGCGGCTGGCGAACAAGGTGGGCGCATTTTGTACAGCGGCCCGCCCGCAGGGCTTGAGCAGGTCGCTGAGTCGCGCACCCGCGCCTATCTGTTTGCCGAGCCCGACCTGACGCCGCGTAAATCGCGCCCGGCAGATGACTGGCTGCGCCTGCAAGGCATCACCCGCAATAACCTCAACAACCTGAACGCCGACTTTCCACTGGGCTGCTTCACCGCCGTGACCGGGATTTCCGGCTCCGGCAAATCCAGCCTGATCAGCCAGGCCTTGCTGGAACTGGTCGGCAGCCATCTCGGCCAGGCCAGCCCGGCGACAGACGCTGTCGAATCAAGCCTGGAAGACGAACCGCAGCAAACCAGTGGCGGTCATGTCAGCGCCGGGCTTGAGGGGTTGAAACGGCTGGTGCAGGTTGACCAGAAACCCATCGGCCGCACCCCGCGTTCCAATCTGGCGACCTACACCGGGTTGTTCGATCACGTGCGCAAACTGTTCGCCGCCACCGAACAGGCGCAGGCACTGGGCTTCGATGCCGGGCAGTTTTCCTTCAACGTCGCCAAGGGCCGCTGCGAAACATGTGAAGGCGAAGGCTTTGTCAGCGTCGAGCTGCTGTTCATGCCCAGCGTCTATGCACCATGCCCGACCTGCCACGGCGCCTGTTATAACCCCGAAACCCTGGCCGTGACCTGGCAAGGCCTGAACATCGCCCAGGTGCTGCAACAGACCGTCGACCAGGCCTACGACACCTTTGCCGAGCAACTGGCTGCCCGACGCGCCTTGCAGGTGCTGAAGGACATCGGCCTGGGTTATTTGCGCCTGGGCCAGCCGGCCACCGAGCTGTCGGGCGGCGAGGCGCAGCGGATCAAACTGGCCACCGAGCTGCAACGCATGGCTCGCGGCAAAACCCTGTATGTGCTGGACGAACCCACCAACGGTTTGCACCCGCAGGACGTCGACCGCTTGATGGTGCAACTCAATCGGCTGGTCGATGCCGGGCACACGGTGATCGTGGTCGAGCACGACATGCGCGTGGTGGCGCAGAGCGACTGGGTGATCGACATCGGTCCGGGCGCAGGCGAGGCGGGGGGTAAAGTCGTGGTGGCCGGGACGCCGCAGACCGTGGCGAAGAACAAAGACAGCCGCACCGCCTCTTTCCTGGCCAGCGCGCTGCAAGGCTGAGCGCCGGCCAGTACTGGAACAAGGTCAGCTCAGGCGCGCCTGCTCGGCGATAAGCTGCCTGAGCGCCTTGTATTTTTTCCAGTCGAATGTGCTCAAAAAATCAGCCGCGCACTGGGCGCCCTCAAGAAACAGATCGGTCTTTTTCGCGTCCGACATATTGAAGTCAAGCCAGTTGAAGCCTTCTGCCGGAATCCAGGTCACCAACTGCTTATAGTCCGGGTTACGACGGATAAAGTCGTAGTCCAGGGTGTGACGGGCAGCGTTGAAGATCCGGTTGAACAGTTCCAGGGGGCCGTTGATCGAGGCCAGCTTTTTGTCCAGCTCAAGCTTGACGCCAAAGGTCGGCGCACGGGGGACTTTCCTGGTGTTATGAAAGATATCAATCGGAAAGTTTGACATGACCCCGCCGTCAATAAACAGCACCGTGTCCGGGACTTTCCCGGCGTCGGCAATCGAAAAGTTGGCCAGTGTTTCCCAACGTGCCCTGACACTGGCTGTGTCCGGGAGATGGGTGACGGTCATCGGTTCAAAGAAATAAGGAATGGACATTGAAGCCCTGGCAAATAACGCCGGGTTGAGGTTACCCACATCCCGCCAATAAAGGCCCGCCATGCGAGGAAATTCAACTTTGGTTTCGGTGGTGATGTCGGCGGCAATAATCGCCAGGCCAAAAAGATCATCATTTTCGTCAAGGGTTTGCGGCGCTCTTTCAGGTCGCAGTGTTAAACCGGTGGGCCAGGTGTTCACGCGCTTGAGCAGTTGATCGACGGTCTCAATGCCATTGTCTTTCAATAGCCGGGTCAGCCACTCGGTGAAGGTCTTGCCAGGGTTGAGCCCCAGATTGTTTTTCAGGTTATCGATGACTTGCGCCGCCTTGATGGCCAGCTTCAGGCTGCCTGCGCCCTCGATCCAGCTGCTGATCAGGTCGCGCGCGTCAGCGTCGCCATCGACAAACTCGATAAAGTTTTTGTTGGCCAGTTCACGCAGCAGCTTTTCGCTTTTCGGTTGACCGGGTTCATCCAGCCCCGCAAGCAGAAGGGCAGTGATAGAACCTGCCGATGTTCCACCCAACCCGAGAAAACGAATACCGGCATGCTCAAGGGCATGTATATACCCGACCAGAGCAATGCCCAGCATGCCGCCGCCTTCCATTACCAGGTCTACATATTGATTACCTTGCGCATCGATAATGTCGCTGAATACTTTGTCTTTGCAGTGTCGGTCGATCTGCGTCAGCGTATTGTTTAACCGAGGGTCATCGAGCAGTGTTTTCAAGTCCATTTTTATTCTCGTTTTTTATACAGGTGGACACGTTAACAACAGGTGAGTGATGCATTGCTGAGAGCAAGGCGCTATTGGCTAAGTGGGCGGGGATCATCCTGTTTAAATGAGGTGCTTATAATTTAGCGTTCAGCCGCATGCGTGCCAGCGAGCCGGATAAACGGCCGCGTCAGCAGGCATGGGGCGGTGCATCGTCACAATCCAGCTAAAGAATGTTACATTTTGAAATAATTATCCTTTGCTTCACAATAGCGATTCCTTCTCATTCCCATCAGGAACCGCGACTGTGAAACCCCGCCTCCCCATGACCCTGCTGCTGACAGGTGCCTGCAGTGTCCTGCCACTGGCTCATGCCGCCGATGAATTGACCCTGCCGGCTACCCAGATCCAGACCACCGAGCAGCAGCAAAACACCGAAAGCCAGGGGTATCAGGGCAAGGCGGCCAGCAGCACCACGCGCCTGGGCCTGAGCGAAAAACAGACGCCGCAAGCGATCACCACCATCACCCGCGAGCAACTGGACGACTTCAAGCTCAACAGCGTCAAGGACGCGCTGCGCAGTGCGCCGTCGGTGACCGTCGAGCAGACCGAGACCGACCGCACCAGCTTCACCTCGCGCGGTTTCGATATCGATAACTTCGAATACGACGGCATGGGCATGCCGTTCGCCACCGGCCTGCTGGTCGGCGATCTGGACCTGGCCGAGTATGAACAGGTCGATATCCTGCACGGCGCCAACGGCTTGATGAGCGGCAGCGGTAACCCGTCGGCCACAGTCAACTTCGTGCGCAAGCGTCCCACCTACGAGACGCAGGCGAGCATCGGCATGAGCGTCGGTTCCTGGGATAACCGCCGTGTCGACGTCGATGTCTCAGGCCCCTTGACCGACAGCGGCAATGTGCGCGGGCGTTTCATCTATGCCAATGACACCGGCAATTCCTGGCTCGACCGCTACAGCCACGAGCGCAACGTGGTTGCCGGTTTGCTGGCCTTCGACCTCAGCGAGGCCGACACCCTGACCGTGGGCTACTCCGACACCAAGAGCAATTCCAACGGCAGCAGCTGGGGCAACCTGCCGCTGGTCGACGGCGCCGGCAACCTGATCCACTACAGCAGCCGCAGTTCCAGCATCGGCCAGGACTGGACCTACTGGGACGTGCACACCCAACGTGCGTTCGCCGAGTGGGCGCATGACTTCGGCGGCGGCTGGAACGGCACGCTCACCGTAACCGGCGTGCAGCAGCACAACGACACCAAGATGTACTACGTACTGGCCGATGTCGGCGACGACGTCTACGCCTACCCCAGCCACACGCGCACCCGCAACAATCAACTGCTCGGCGAGGCGAAAGTCAGCGGCCCGTTCAGCCTGTTCGGGCGTGAGCACCAACTGACCCTGGGCGCCAACTACGGTCGCGCGCGCAATCATGAGCGCGGTTACTACGTCAGTGCCGACGAATACGTGATGGGCAGCCTGGCCTCCACCGTGTCGGGCAGCGTTGTCGAGCCAGAAATGGCGTTCACCAGCGATGCCGAAACCTCAGACTTCACCGACCGCCAGAAGAGCGTCTATGCCGGCACCCGTTTCAGCCTGGCCGACAACCTGCACTGGATCGTCGGGGCGCGCATGCTCAGCGCCGACAGCGATGGCACCGACTACGCCCAGCCGCGCGATGTGCGTATTCATGGCAAGGTTACGCCGTACACCGGGCTGGTCTATGACCTCAACGACGACTACGCGCTGTACGCCAGCTATACCAAGATCTTCAACCCGCAATATGTGCTGGGCACCGACGGTCGCCTGCTTGATCCGCTGGAAGGCCACAGCTATGAAGTGGGCGTGAAGGGCAGCCTGCTCGACAAACGTCTGAACGTCACCGCCGCGCTGTTCAAGACCGAGCAGCAGAACGTCGCTGAAGGCACCAGCGAATATCAAGGCTCGCGTCAGCTGTACCAAGGCCTGGACTACAAGAGCCATGGCCTGGAATTGGGCGCAGCCGGTGAAATCGCCGAGGGCCTTGAGCTCAATGGCGGCTACACCTATGTGCGCATCGACGACGATGAAGGCGACCGCGCGCGCAAATACGTGCCGACCCACACCGTGCGCGGCAGCCTGACCTACCGCCTGCCGGGCCTGCCGCAAGCCAGGGTCGGCACCCGCGTGGCCTGGCAAGGCGCGGTCGAAAGCGACAGCGACAGCCACGTGCGCCAGAACGCCTACGCCCTGGTGGACCTGATGGCCAGCTACGACATCGACAGCCACTGGAGCACCGCGCTGAACCTCAACAACGTCACCGACCGCAAATACTTGCTCTCGCTGTACCAGAGCGCGACCACCGCCAACTACGGCGCACCGCGCAATGTCACCGCCTCGGTGAGCTGGAAGTTCTGATGCGCAAGGGAGTGAAAATGACGCGCTTATTGAACAACCGGCCACTGATGGCCGGCGTGTTATTGGCCGGTGTGCTGACCGCCAGCGGCGCCAGCGCAGGCCCGATGCCCGCGCTGGAATTCGATGCCAGCCGCTATCAGCTTCGTCAGGTCGACGTCGACGGCAAGACCCTGGCGATCCGCGCCTACGAGAACATTGCTTATGTGACCCGGCCCGTGGATCAAGCTCATCAGGTCATGAACCTGTACATTCCCGATGCCTATTTTCAGGGCCAGGAAGTAGGGCGCTTCAACGCCAGAACCGCGCCGATCTTTTTGCCCAATCAGGTCGGCGGCTATATGCCGGGCGAACCGGGCACACTGGACGGCCGTCGCGGCCCACCCGGCGCTGGCAAGGGTCAGCGGCCGCCGCCGGGCGATGGCCCGGGTGGTCCGGAACAGCCGCGTACCAGCACCATTGCCGCAGCGCTGGCCCGCGGCTTTGTCGTCGCCTCGCCCGGTGCGCGCGGCCGCACCAGCCAGGCCGCCGACGGCACCTGGTCCGGCAAGGCACCGGCGGCCATCGTCGACCTCAAGGCAGCGGTGCGTTACCTGCACTTCAACGACGAACGCATGCCGGGCGATGCGCACAAGATCATCGCCAATGGCACCAGTGCCGGCGGCGCACTCTCGGCGTTGCTGGGCGCCAGCGGCAACAATACCGACTACCAGCCGTACCTCGATGCGCTGGGCGCGGCACCGGCTGGCGACGACATCTTTGCCGTGTCCGCCTATTGCCCGATCACCAACCTGGACAACGCCGACAGCGCCTATGAATGGCTGTTCGCAGGCATCAACGACTACCGCAAGATCGACATCTCGATGCTCGACTACAAGGTCCAGCGCAAGGAAGTGGCCGGCACCCTGAGCAAGGAGCAGATCGACACCTCCGAAGCCCTGCGCCAGCAGTTCCCGGCGTACCTCAACAGCCTGGTGCTGCGTGATCCCGGCGGCCAGAACCTGACCCTGGACGCCAGCGGCAATGGCCCGTTCAAGAACTATCTGAAATCGCTGATCATCGCCTCGGCCAATCACGCACTGGCTGCGGGCACCGATCTGTCGGCGCTGAAATGGCTGGCCCTGCGCGGCGGTAAAGTCGTCGATCTGGATTTCGACGCCTATGTGCGCTACGCCGGGCGGATGAAACAACCGCCAGCCTTCGACGCGCTGGATGCCAGCTCTGGCGAAAACCAGCTGTTCGGCACCCAGACCCTCGATGCCCGGCACTTCACCGCGTTCGCCAAAGCCCACGACAGCAACCCGGCCACACCGCTGGCCGATGCGCTGACTGTGCGCATGATGAACCCGATGGCTTACATCGCCACCCGCAGCACCGACACCGCCCGCCACTGGCGCATCCGCCAGGGCACCAGGGACCGCGACACCTCGCTGGCCATCCCGGTTATTCTTGCGGCCGTATTGCAGAACAGGGGCTACAGCGTTGACCTGGCGCTGCCCTGGGATCGGCCGCACAGCGGTGATTACGATCTGGATGAGTTGTTTGCGTGGATAGAGGGGCTGACGATTAAGCCATAAGCCAACAACTGCGCCGTGCTAACCTCGCCGCCCATTCAAGGCAAGGAGGTCGCGATGCGCACCCTGTTTATCCCGTTCACGCTTATGGCGACGTTTATCCTGAGCGGTTGCAGCATTCAGCAAACCGTAACCCCGGCGGCGCTTTCAGCGGATAGCCAGCCTGAGATCTGCCTGATTCCGGCGCAGGGTTTACGGCCAGGTTTCAACACCGCCTACGAGGCCTTGTTGAAAGAGAAGGGCTTCCAGACGCGGCAACTGGCGCCTGGCAGTGATCCTGCGTTGTGTGCTGTTTCAACCACCTATGTGGGGCGCTGGAGCTGGGACTTCACGATCTATATGAGTTACGCGGATATTCGGGTATTTCAGCACGGCCAGCAGATCGGGCAGGCTGAATATGACGCGCGCAGCGGTGGTTTGCGGATCTTCTCCAAGTTTATAAACGCTGAGCAAAAGATTGCCGAGTTGACCGATCAACTGTTTCCCGATGCGAATGCAGGCGTGCTGAATGCGCGGGCGCCGTATGCTCAGCGCCCGGCGGTAAATTAAATCGCCTTTGATTGAAGCAATTTGACCACCGCTTCTGCCAGAGACTTCGCTGACGCCGGGTTTTGCCCAGTGACCAGCTGACCATCGACCACGACCTTGTTTTCAAACACAGGTGCTTCTTCAAAGGTCGCACCGGCTTGTTTCAACGCTTTTTCCAGTTCAAAGGGCACGATCTTGTCGTACTGGCGTGATTGCTCTTCTTCTGCGGTAAATCCGGTGACACGGTGACCTTTGAGCAGGCGTTGACCATTGCTGAGTTTGACGTCGATCAGTCCTGCCGGGCCATGGCAAACGGCACTGACCACTTTGTTGCTCTCGTAGAACGTACGCACGATCCGGTCAAGTTCAGGGTTACCCACGAAGTCCCACATCGGCCCATGTCCGCCGACCAACAGGATCGCGTCATACCTGGAAGGCTCGACCGCCGACAGTTTCAGGGTGTTGCCCAGCTTGTTGCGGTGCTCAGGGTTGGTCCAGAAACTCAGGTTGGCGTGATCGTTCAAGTCGAAGCCATCAAAGGGCGCCAGTCCACCTTGAGGGCTGGCGATATCGAAGTCGACGTTGGCTGCATCGAACACGTCGACCGGGTGCGTAAGCTCCGGAAACCAGAAGCCGCCGACGAGCTCTGGTGTTTTCTTGTCCAGGCTGGACACCACAAACAGCACTTTTTTGTTGCTGGGGTTTTCATCGGCAACAACAGGGTTTGTAAACAGGACCAGCGCGGCGACAAGGCCCGCGAGAAACTTCGTAATCGACATGTCCGCTTCCTTTAGTGGTAAGTGATGGCGGCCACTCTATCGGTGGGTAGGCTCTGGAAATAGCCAGCTGTCACCGAACGCACTGTTTAATAAAACGCTCTTATGAAAAGGGATTGCGAAGGAAAAAACGGTGTAAATTGCCGGCGTATGTACCACGGCATGACGTGCCTGAACAACAGAGGAAAGTCCGATGGCGCAGCCTGATCGTTTCGATGGATTGTCCGAGTTCCTGGCCATTTCGAAATGGCTGAGCATTCGCAAGGCCGCCCTTGAGCTTGGGAAAACGCCCGGCTCGATAAGCCTGGCACTGCAAAGGCTCGAAGGCCGACTTGGCGTGCCACTCTTTCATCGAACTACGCGCAAGATGGCACTGACGGATTCAGGAAAGAACCTGCTAATGACGATCGAGCCTGCCGCACAAGCCATTGTGGCCGGGCTTGAAGACACGGCGCAGTCAGCAAAAGCGCCCTCCGGTACGTTGCGTCTTATCGTCGAGCGCCTGGCCTTGCCACACGTCATCGAGCCGGTATTGCCTGTCTTTCGAAAAGCCTGGCCCAATTTGAATGTGGACATCACGGTCAGCAACCGTCATGACAACTTTGTATCCGAGGGTTATGACGCCGGCATCCTGATCGGCTCATACATTGAACAAGACATGATTGCCGTGCGGCTTTCAAGACCCTTTCAATGGGCGGTCTTTGGTTCGCCTGCTTATTTCAAGGCCAAGGGTAAACCCACCGTTACCAGCGATCTGATCGACCATCCCTGTATTCGATTTCGCCGCCCCGAAAAGGGCGATGTCTACCGTTGGGAGTTTGTTGAAAACCAGGAAACCGTCAGGATCGAGCCCAATGGTCCACTGACCGTCAACGACGGCGAGTTGATGCGCAGCCTCGCGGTCAGAGGCGTTGGGTTGATTTACTCTTCGACCTTTCACACCTCGCGTGAACTGGCCAGCGGGACACTCGAGCCGGCCTTGCTGAATTGCTCGCCTGGCAGCGATGGGCTGTTTCTTTATTTTTCTCGAACGGCCAAGAGCCAACCGAAGTTGAGGGCTTTTATTGAAGTGTGTTCGAAGGTGCTGAAGGTGTAGGTGGTTATAGCGCAGGATTGCCCTGCAGCGAAGGCAGAAAACTGAGCAGGTTGGTTGGGGAATGCCAGTGCCATAAGGCATGATTGTGTCCCGAGAGGTGGTGTAACTCATCGTGGCGCTAGCCGCTGAGTTTGCCGCTTGTTTGATCACGGCCAGCCGTCACCCAACAGCGCCATGAAGTTATCCCGCAATGGAGAAACATGCCGATGATTCCAGTTCATGTACAACCCCATGGCTGGATTGGCCTGGCCCTCCAATACCTGGATAGGCCGTAACCGGACCTTGTCGTTCGAGACCGACCGGGCGATGTATTCCGGTACCAGCGCTACCCCGAAGCCGCAGGCCACCAGCCCCAGCAGCGTATGAATCTTCGATGCTTCCTGAACCACTTTCGGATAAAAGCCGGCCGCTGCACACAACGCGATTAACTGGCTGTGATAACCGCTGCCCAGCGCTTGCGGGGTAAAGACAAAGGCTTGATCGGCAAAGTGACGAAGGTCGACCGCCGGTTGTTGTGCCAGGGCGTGATCGCACGGCATGGCCATGACGATCTGCTCGTCGAGGATTCGTCGTGAAGTCAGCGCCTGAGCCGGCAGGGGCAGTTCGCGCATGAAGGCGATGTCCGTTTGCCCGCTCAGCAAGGGCTGCAACTGCTCGCAGGAAGGCATTTCACGAATCACCAGGCGTGCCTGGGCAAAGGTCTCGCGAAACTGGCGAAAGGCATCGAGCAACGGTTCATAACAGGCGATGGAAATCGCTGTCACGGTCAAGGTGCCGGCGATGCCTTGCGCCACACGGCGGGCATGTTCAATGCCCTGTTCGAGCTCATTGAGGGTGCGATAGGCCGTTTGCAGAAACGCCTCGCCCGCAGCGGTCATCCTCACTTCGCGTTTGTCACGTATGAACAGGTCGAACCCCAGTTTGTCTTCAAGCCGATTGATCGCCTGGCTCAAGGGTGGCTGCGCCATGTGCAGACGAGCCGCGGCCTTGTGAAAGTGCAACTCTTCGGCGACGGCGATGAATTGCCGTAGTAAACGGGTTTCGATCATGCTGCGTTCCCTCGTCGAATCGATATCTGCCCGGTATCAAACGTGCCTGTATTTGGTATTGGGCGGCCGTTTTTTTCAGCGATACCGTAACAGCAGATCACTCAGGAGTTCGATCATGCTGTTCAAAAACAAAGTTGCCATTGTCACCGGCGCAGCTCAGGGACTGGGGCGTGCCTACGCGCAAGCACTGCTTGAGCAGGGTGCGCGCGTGGTCATCAGCGACCTGGGAACCGGTCGTGAAGGCGAAGGCCACAACGCAGAGCCGGTCATGGAAACGGTTCGTGCGTTACAGGTGGGTGATGCACAGGTGGTCGCCCATTGCGGGCGTCTGGATATCGAGGCGGGTTGCGAACAGTTGGTCAATCTGGCGATTGAGCACTTTGGCGCGCTGGACATTGTGATTCACAACGCAGGCTGGGTCGGTTATCAGCCCATCGAGGCGCAAGAGGCTGATTTTCTCGACCGCTCGCTGGGCATTAACGTGCAGGCGCCGGTGTGGCTGAGCAAGCATGCCTGGCCACACCTCAAGTGTTCCGAGGCTGCGCGTGTGGTGCTGACTACGTCGGACCGGGCCATGTATCAGCAATACGCCCAACCGGGGCTGGTGGCCTATGCGGCCGGCAAGATGGCGCAGATCGGCATCATGAATGCCCTGAGTATGGAAGGGCAGGCAGACGGCATTCTGGTCAATGCCGTATCGCCGGTGGCCCGGACCCGTATGTGGGGGCAGACCGGGGAGCCGGAAAACCTCAAGCCTGAGTGGGTGGTGCCCGGTGTGTTGTACCTGGCCAGTTCACTCTGCCAGGACACCGGGTTCATTTTGCGGGCCAGCAATGGACAGTTCACGGCGACGCGCTTTTGCGAGAACCCGGGCGTTGATTACCCGACGGATCTGGCGCGGATCGAATGCGCCGATGTGGAGGCGGTTGCGCGTGCGTGGGGGCAGATCAAGGAATGAGTTTCGCTTGATGAAGGCGGCAGAGGGCTTTGCTGATAATCAATCTCTTTGCTGCCAGGAACGCTTTGCTTGATGGGTTCCAGGAAACCGCTGATCAATTGAAAGTTTTTTCAGGCTGAAAGCAAGGCGTCGCCCTACCGCCTTTCGACGATAAAGTGATTGTGCATCTGCGATGCAGGCCTTTGAAATACGTCCCCATTCTCTTTGCTGTAATCGAGATCTCTCAAAACCTGACCAAATGCATCATTTTTGACATGGGTGCTTCATGTCAGAGCATTTCACGATGCGGTTCCAGTTCCGTTTTCATGGAATTGAGGTTTTTTACCCGCCTTCAAAAGTCCTTTTCGTCATGGATTATTCGTATTTTCCTGAATTTTTTTTATTGGAATGACGTTGGCCCATACCTTGCTTATCGTATTTCGCAATAAAACCTGACCAACAAGTCGACTTTTTCGGCCAGATAACCGCTGATCACAGTCATCGAACGTGACAGACCGATTTCATGAGGGCAACACAATGAAGCAAGCGTTCACTAGGCTAGTTGCGTTGATTAGCCTGTTGGCCGGAGGTGAAGCGATGGCCAGTGATTTCTTCCAGTGGCAGAGCAACAGTCTCACTTACCTCTATGGACAAAATTTCGAGGTTGACCCTGATACGCAGCAGACGATCACGTTTGAGCACGCTGACTCATGGAAATACGGTGATAATTTTCTCTTCGTCGACACTATTTTCTTTAACGGTAAAAACGATCCCGCTACGGGCAGCCATACGCTGTACGGCGAGTTCAGCCCACGTTTGTCGTTTACCAAGATCAGCGGCCACGATTTTTCCATTGGGCCAATCAAGGATGTATTACTGGCAGGGACTTACGAGTTTGGCGAAGGTGACAATGAATCTTTCTTGATAGGCCCAGGCTTTGACCTGGCCGTGCCGGGCTTCGATTACTTTCAACTCAATTTCTATAATCGTCACAGCCGGGGTCCACGTGCTGGCGACAATATCTGGCAAATCACCCCAGCCTGGTCGTACACCTTTCCGGTGGGCCGTTCGGACATCGTCGTAGATGGTTTTATCGACTGGGTCATACAAAGCGACAAAAACAGCCGTGGCGAATACCACCGCAATATTCACGTCAACCCGCAGATCAAGTACGACATGGGGAAAGCGCTGAACATGACGGCACAGCATTTATACGTGGGGTTTGAGTACGACTACTGGAAAAACAAATACGGTATCAAGAACACTTCCGATTTTGATACTAACCAGAACACGGCCAGTTTGCTGGTGAAAGTCTTCTGGTGAGCCAAGGAACAATCAGATGGGTTTATGCCCGTCCGCGGTAGATCTCATAGCAGGTTCCTGCTCTCTCTCAGATTGAAACAGTACAAACCCTTCACTTACAGACGCCAACCGCGTCAACAGGATCATCATGCTTGATTCGATCTTCAAACTCAGGGCGCACAACACTACCGTGCGTACAGAAATGCTTGCCGGGGTCACCACCTTCCTGGCCATGGCATATATTCTGTTCGTCAACCCGAGCATCCTTGGGGCAACCGGGATGGACAAAGGCGCACTTTTTGTCGCCACATGCCTGGCCGCCGCCATTGGCTCGGCAATTATGGGCATGATTGCCAATTACCCGATCGCACTGGCCCCAGGCATGGGGTTGAATGCTTTTTTTACCTACACTGTGGTCCTGCATATGGGACACACCTGGCAGGTCGCGCTGGGTGCAGTATTCATCTCGGCGGTGTGTTTTTTCATCTTGTCGATCCTGCGTATTCGTGAGTGGGTCATCAATAGCATTCCGCTGCCCCTTCGCTCGGCAATCGCTGCAGGCATCGGACTTTTCCTGGCGCTTATCGCTCTACACAACGCGGGTATTGTGGTGGGTAATCCCGTCACTCTGGTTGGCCTGGGCGACTTGCGTCAGCCGGCGCCAGTGTTGGCTACCCTGGGCTTTTTTTTAATTGCAGGGCTCGAAGCGTTAAAGGTGAAAGGCTCGGTGTTGATCGGCATCCTGGCAGTGACAGCGACGTCCATCGCATTGGGCGTTACACCGTTCGGCGGCGTGATGTCGATGCCGCCATCAATTGCCCCCATCTTCCTGCAACTGGACATTGCGGGAGCCTTGAATGTGGGCATGGTCAGTGTGATTTTCGCTTTTCTCTTCGTCGACCTGTTTGATAACTCCGGCACGCTGATTGGTGTCGCCAAGCGCGCCGGGTTGATGGGCAAGGACGGCCACATGCCGAAGATGGGCCGTGCACTGGTCGCAGACAGCACAGCAGCATTGGCCGGCTCGCTGCTGGGAACATCCACCACCACCAGCTATATCGAATCGGCAGCGGGCGTCAGCGCAGGCGGTCGTACAGGGCTGACCGCCATCGTCGTCGCGGTACTCTTTCTGCTGGCGTTGTTTTTTGCGCCCCTGGCGGGCAGCGTCCCGGCCTTTGCCACGGCTCCGGCACTTATGTTTGTTGCCGTCCTGATGGCCTCCAGCCTTGCAGAAATCAACTGGGAAGATATAACGGAAGCGGCGCCGGTGGTCATTACCGCGCTGGCGATGCCGTTTACCTACTCGATTGCCAATGGCATTGCGTTCGGTTTTATCAGTTGGACATTGATTAAACTAATGTCAGGTAAATGGCGCGAACTGAATGTGCCGCTGGTGGTGCTCTCTGTATTGTTCGTGGTCAAGTTGGGCTGGTTCAATGCCTGAATCAAAAGCGCCAGGTGCTTGCCGATTTCACAGGCCTTTCAAAGCACCTCTACATGCCTGGGTCATTGCTCTTTTTTCATTTCAGGGGCGTCGCAATCATGCCTCACCTTGACCCTGTAAGGGCGGTCAATTCTTTGCATGAATTCCAGCATTTCCAGGAGAACGTATGAAAGATCTCAATGTGATCATCGCCGGTGCCGGTATTGGTGGTCTTACGGCCGCGAATGCACTGCGTAACGCAGGATATCGTGTGCACGTCTATGAACGCGCGACCAGGCTGGAGCCTATTGGCGCCGCCATTTCTATCTGGCCAAACGGTGTCAATGTTCTGCACGCGCTGGGGTTAAGCGAAGCCATCCGGGAGGCCGGCGGTGATATGCGCGCGATGAGTTACAGTGACTCGACAGGAAAATGCCTGACCCGATTTAGCCTGGGTGCGCTTTACGAACAAGTTAACCAGCACGCTATACCCATAGCCCGTGCTGAACTTCAGCGAATCCTGCTTGAGTCATTTGGCCTTGATCATATTTCGCTTGGGGTCGCGGTTGAGGGCTATCGAGAAGATAAAGATGGCGTTTCGGTGCAGCTCTCCACCGGCGAAACGATACAGGGGGATCTGCTGATAGTTGCCAACGGTACACATTCAACCCTGAGAAACAAGGTGACGGGAAAACAGATTGACCGTCGCTATTGTGGCTATGTGAACTGGAATGGTCGTATCTACGCCGATTCAGCGCTGGGCGACAGCTACGAGTGGGCACAGTATGTCGGTGAGCATAAGCGGGTGTCTTTAATGCCGATGGGTGGCGGCGAGTTTTATTTTTTCTTCGATGTTCCCTTACCGCAGGGCACGCCCAACATTCGTGAGCGCTATCGAGAAGAACTCAATGAGCATTTTGCTGAATGGCCAGCGCCTGTTCAGCGCCTGATTGAGCAGATGGATCCCGCGATGATCGCGCGGCTGGAGATCTACGACACGGAACGGCTCCCCTGTCTGGTCAGTGACCGTGTAGCGCTGTTAGGTGACGCGGCCCACGCCATGACGCCCAATATAGGTCAGGGAGGTTGTCAGGCAATGGAAGATGCATGGGTTCTGATGCAGTGCTTAACCTCTGCCAGCCATGTTGATAAGGCGCTCTATGCCTATCAGCAAGCGCGCGCCGACCGCGTGGCCTCGCTCGTCATCAAAGCGCGAGAGCGAGCAGCCATCATTCATGGCGAAGACCCGCAAGCGACTCAAGCCTGGTATGAACAACTGGCATTGGAGACAGGTGAAGACATTATCAATGGGCTGGTGAAAACCGTACAAGGCGGGCCTTTGCAGGCTTGATAGTCGATTGCGACAGGCTCTTTTTCGGGGCTTGTCGCAATGTCGCGCTTCGCGATGTCAAGGCAGATGGTTTTCGGTTATGGGGCTGCAGACAGGCACTAAAGATCGTGAGTGAATCGCCAGCGCAATGGACGTCAGGCCGGGGGCTGCAGGCCGCAACCCTTGAGAATAATGTGGGTCAAGGTCTGGCGGGCACTGTCAAAGTCATGTTGCTGCAGGCCGTCCTTGCCGTAAACCTGACAGATCTGCGCTGCAAAGTCTGCGTAATGCTGGGTGCTGCCCCAAAGCAGGAAAATCAGGTGCTCGGGCGTAATCGGGTCGATCTTGCCGGCATCGATCCAGCCTTGAAACACCGCTGCCCGGCTGTTGAACCAGGTTCGGTATTCTTGATTGAAGTACTGACTCAAGTGCGGACCGCCACTGATCAATTCCATGGCGAATATGCGTGATGAGTGCGGATGGGTACGCGAGAACTCCAGTTTGGCATGGATGTAGCGTGACAGCGCCAGCGCGGGATCATCGTCTACCGTCAAGTGGTTGAAAGTACTGTCCCACAGGTCAATGATGTTGGCCAGGGTGGCCATGTACAGCCCCAGTTTATTGCTGAAATAGTAGTGAAGGTTGGCTTTGGGCAAGCCCGCCTTGAGCGCGATGATGTTCATACTGGTGCCCTTGAAACCGTGCCGGGCAAACTCTTCTTCGGCCGCCATGAGAATCAATTCTTCGTTTTTCTGGCGAATACGCCCGGCCGGTTTTTCCACGCTGGTGCTGTGTGAGGGGATGAAAAAGTTCATGGAACGTTTCGCTCTGTCTGAAAGGCTCGCGGTGGACGATGCCACCGCAGGAAAAATCGTTGTCAACGTGATACGCGTCACAGGGCCTGTAGGCGCAACAAGGCGATCTTGTTGATTTCCGTCAGGGCCGTGGCGAACTCCTGTTCCAGGGTGTGGTGAATACGCAGTTCGAAAGCCGCTAAAATTTCCTGACGGTTACTGCCTTTTACCGCCTTGATGAAAGGGAAGCCGAACCGCGTCTTGTAGATGTCGTTAAGCACATTGAAACGCGCGAGCTCCTCAGCGCTGGATTGCTGGATACCCGCGCCTGCCTGTTCTGAGGTAGAGGCGGCCGTGAGTTCGCCGCATACGGCCTCTTTGCCGGCGAGATCCGGGTGGGCGTTGATCAGCGCCAATTGCTTGTCATGACCGGCGTCGCGCAGCACGGCGGCCATTTGCGAGTGCAGCCCGTCAATCGTGTCGAAGCTGGCCGGCTGGCCTTGATCATAGGTGCGCTCGGCGACCCAGGGCGAGTGCTCGTATATATCGCAAAACGCCTCAATGAAGGCTTCGCGGGTCAGGCTCGATGGGGTTAGCGTGCGGAAACGGCTCATGCTGTCACCTGCGGGCAGGGATGCACTGTCTGCCAATGGCGGGCGATATCGACACGACGGGCATACCATACGCGCTCATGGTTTTTTACATAGGCGATAAAGCGCTGCAGCGCGGCCAGCCGTGCCGGACGACCGAGCAGACGGCAGTGCATGCCGATAGAGAGCATCTTTGGTGCGCCTGCTTCTCCCTCGGCGTAGAGCACATCGAAGGCATCTTTGAGGTAGGTAAAGAAGTCGTCGCCGCTGTTGAAACCCTGTACTTGGGTAAAGCGCATGTCGTTGGTGTCCATGGTGTAGGGGATCACCAGGTGCGGCTGACCGTTCGGGGTGTGCTTTTCCCAATAGGGCAAGTCGTCGTCATAGGTGTCGCTGTCATACAAAAAGCCGCCTTCCTCCATCACCAGGCGCCGGCTGTTGGGCCCGGTACGGCCGGTGTACCAGCCCAGCGGGCGTTCGCCAGTTATCGCAGTAAGAATACGGATGGCTTCGGTCATGTGCGCACGCTCTTCTGCTTCGGGCATGTCCTGATAGTTGATCCAGCGCAGGCCGTGACTGCAGATTTCGTGGCCGTCGGCGACCATGGCTTTGATCGCTTCAGGATGGCGCTGCGCGGCCATGGCCACGGCGAAGATGGTCAACGGGATACCTTGCTCACGGAACAGTTTGAGCAGGCGCCATAAGCCAGCGCGACTGCCGTATTCGTAGAGTGACTCCATGCTCATGTGGCGTGCGCCGGGTATCGGCTGGGCGGCGACCATCTCGGAAAGGAAGGCTTCGGATTCGTCATCGCCATGCAGGATGCAGCGCTCGCCGCCTTCCTCGTAATTGAGTACGAACGACAGGGCAATGCTGGCTTCGCCGGGCCAGTGCGGATGGGGCGGTGTATTGGCGTAGCCAATCAGGTCGCGGGGGTAGCCAGGGTGCAAAGTGCCGATCCTCTTGCTGCGTGGCGCACACTCGGTTGAATGCAGGCATGCGGTGATTGGCAAGGGTATTGCAAAAAACTTGCCCGTTGGGTCAGATTATGGCGCCGACCCGCTTCGCCGCCTGAACAGGCTGTACCCGTCAATCAAAAAGAGTGCGCTATGGGACGTTTGACCACCCACGTACTGGACGCCACTCATGGCTGTCCGGGAAGTGACATCGAGATGCAACTGTACCGTGTGGAAGGTGCCACGCTGAGCTTGCTGGCTAACCTGCGAACCAATGCAGATGGGCGTTGCGAGGCACCGTTGCTGGAGGGCGATGAGTTTATCGCCGGTACCTACCAGCTTCATTTTGCGGTGGGTGACTACTACCGAGCGCGCGGCATGACACTGCCGTCTCCGGCATTTCTCGACATCGTGGTCCTGCGCTTCGGTGTTGCCGACAGCATGCTGCACTATCATGTTCCGCTGCTGGTTTCGCCTTACAGCTACTCGACCTACCGCGGTAGCTGACCCACGTTGGTGCTTGAAGCGTTCAGTTCGATCCGCGCTGGTGCACGCAGCGCCCGGCAGCATAGGTGGCCTGGATGGCCCGATCATCGCCCAGGGTAATCAGGGCGAACAGGGTTTCTTCCAGGCTCCTGGACTGACGCAGACGGTAGTCGATCAGCGGTGTGGCCTTAAGGTCGAGGACCACGAAGTCGGCATCTTTGCCCGGCAGGAAGTTGCCGAGGCGATCGTCCAGATACAGGGCCTTCGCGCCGCCGAGAGTCGCCAGATGCAGCAGCTTGAATGGGTGGGTCTGGCGCCCGCGTAGCTGGCTGACCTTGTAGGCTTCGGCCAGTGTCTGCAACTGCGAGAAACTGGTGCCGCCGCCGACATCGGTGCCCAGGCCGACACGTACGCCGTGCTGTTCCATCTTGCTCAGGTCGAACAGGCCACTGCCAATGAACAGATTCGAGGTGGGGCAGAACGACAGCGCCGAGCCGGTCTGTGCCAGTCGCCTGCATTCGCTGTCACACAGGTGAATGCCGTGGGCGAATACCGAGCGCGCGCCGAGCAGGCCATGATGATCGTACACGTCCAGGTAATTGCTGCGTTCAGGGAATAGTGCCTTTATCCATTGCACTTCCTTGAGATTTTCCGACAGGTGCGTGTGCAGGTATAGATCCGGATACTCATGCAACAGGCGGGCGGCCTGGTCGAGTTGCTGCGCGCTACTGGTCGGAGCGAAACGCGGGGTCACCGCATAGTGCAGGCGGCCCTTGCCGTGCCAGCGCTCAATCAGGGCTTTGCTTTCGTCATAGCCACTTTGCGGGGTGTCCAAGAGGTAATCCGGAGCGTTGCGGTCCATCAGCACCTTGCCGGCAATCATGCGCAGGTCACGTGCGGCGGCGGCGCTGAAGAAGGCGTCCACCGATTGCGGGTGCACGGTGCCAAACACCAAGGCGGTGGTAGTACCGTTGCGAAGCAGTTCCTTGATGAAAACCTCGGCCACTTCGGCAGCATGGGCCGGGTCGGAAAATTGCGACTCCATCGGGAAGGTGTAGGTGTTCAGCCAGTGCAGCAGGTCTTCGCCGTAGGCACCGATCATGCCGGTTTGCGGGTAGTGGATATGGGTGTCGATAAAACCGGGGCAGAGCAGGGCATCAGGAAAGTGTTGCACCGTCACTTCTGCCGGCAACCGGGCCAGTAGCTCGGCAGCAGGCCCGGCTTGAAGGATTTTTTCGCCTTGTACCAGCAGCAGGCCGTCGGCGAAGTATTCGTGGCTGTTGGCTTCGCCTACGTCAGCCGGGTCAGCCAGGCTGTGCAGCAAGGCGCCCCGAAACGCTTGGATCGGACTCATGGGTTTCACTCTTGAAATTGGAGGACGTTTTCAGTGCGGGCTCAAGCCCGCCGCGAGCTGGGTAGCAGGCGCGTCAGGGATTGTTTGTCCTTGGCTGCTTGCGTGCCAAAAGCGGTGTTGTAGGTGGCGATCACTTCGCCGGCGATGGATACTGCTATTTCCATCGGTAGCTTGCCTTTGACCTCGCTCAGCCCCATCGGGCAGCGCATGCGCTGTATCACATCGCAGGCCAGCCCGCGGTCGCGCAGGCGATGTTCGAAACGTGCACGCTTGCTTTTCGAGCCGATCAGGCCAAACCAGCCGAAATCGCTGCGCGCGAGAATGGCGGCGCTCAGTTCCAGGTCGAGCTGGTGGTTGTGGGTCATGACGATAAAGTAGCTGCCGGCCGGCTGTTTTCTCACTTCATCGACCGGTTCGTCGCAGACAATACGCTCGACGCCGCGGGGTAGTGAGTCGGGGAATTGGTCTTCACGCGAGTCTATCCAGCGTACCTTGCACGGTAGACTGGCAAGCAGCGGCACCAGGGCTCGGCCGACATGTCCAGCGCCGAACACGGCGATGCGCGCCTGGGCGCGGCCCATGGCTTCGAACAGCAATACGGTGGTGCCGCCGCAGCACTGACCCAGGCTGGCGCCGAGAACGAAGCGCTCCAGTCGCAGCGACTGGCCGCCTGCTTCCAGCATCTCGCGGGCGATCTTCATGGCCTTGTACTCCAGGTGGCCGCCGCCGATGGTGTCGTGGCTGTGAGTGGTCGATACCACCATCTTTGCACCGGAGTTACGCGGCGTGGAGCCGCTCTCCTCGATTACGGTCACCAGTACGCAGGCTTCGTCCTGCTGTTGCAGGTTGGCCAGGGCTTCGATCCAGACGGTGCTGTTCATCGTGCTTGCTTCATCTGTTGGACGCCCCACAGCACCCGTTCGGGGGTAGCGGGGGCGTCGATATCCGGATGGATACGGTAATCGGAGATACTCGCCACGGCATCCTTGATCGCGCACCAGGCAGCGATGCCGAGCATGAAGGGCGGCTCGCCGACGGCCTTGGAGTGAAACACGGTGTCTTCCGGATTCTTGCGGTTCTCGACCAGCTTGACCCGCAGGTCTGCGGGCACATCGGCGACGGTGGGGATCTTGTAGCTGGCCGGTCCACTGGTCAGCAGGCGGCCCTTGTCATCCCACACCAGCTCCTCGCAGGTCAGCCAGCCGACGCCCTGGACAAAACCGCCTTCGACCTGACCAATATCGAGGGCCGGGTTCAGCGAGGCACCGACATCATGCAGGATGTCGGTGCGCAACAGCGTGTATTCGCCGGTCAGGGTGTCGACTAGAGCTTCGACGCAGGCCAGTCCATAGGAGAAGTAATAGAACGGGTGGCCACTTCCACTGGCACGGTCGTAGTGAATCTTTGGTGTGCTGTAATAACCCGTAGAGGACAGCGACACCTGACCGATCCAGGCCAGCCGCGCGAGCTCGTCGAACGGCAATAAATATTCGCCGGCGCGTACCTGGTTGTTGCTGAACCTGATTTCGCTTGCGCTCACGGCAAAGTGCCGGGCAGCGAATTCGATCAAGCGTGTCTTGATGATTTCAGCGGCGTTTTGCGCAGCCTTTCCGTTGAGGTCGGTGCCACTGCTGGCAGCTGTGGGCGAGGTATTGGGAACCTTGTCGGTGTTAGTGGCAGTGATCTGGATGCGCTCGATATCGACCTGGAAAACTTCAGCGACTATTTGGGCGACCTTGGTGTTGAGGCCCTGACCCATCTCGGTGCCGCCATGGTTGAGGTGGATGCTGCCATCACTGTAGACGTGGATCAGTGCACCGGCCTGGTTGAGAAAGCTGGTTGTGAAGCTGATTCCGAATTTTACCGGGGTTAGCGCCAGACCTTTTTTCAGTACCGGGTTAGTCGCATTGAACGCGCGGATCGAGGCGCGGCGGGCGTGATAGTCGCTGCTTTCTTCTAGCTCACGGGTCATCTCTGCCAGCAGGTTGTGTTCGACCGTCTGACCGTAATGTGTGACGTTGCGCTCGGCGTTGTCGTAATAGTTGCGCTTGCGTACTTCCAGCGGATCAAGGCCGAGGTGACGGGCGATGCGGTCCATTACCTCTTCGATCGGCAGCATGCCTTGGGGGCCACCGAAACCGCGGTAAGCGGTGTTGGAGGCGGTATTGGTCTTGCAACAGTGACCGGTGATCAGCGCGGCGCCGAGAAAGTAGGCGTTGTCGGCGTGGAACATTGCACGGTCGACAATGGAGCGAGACAGATCCGGCGAATAGCCACAGTTACCTGCCAGGTCCATGTGTGTGGCCAGCAGGCGACCTTGATTGTCAAAGCCGATGTCGTACTCGATATAGAACGGGTGGCGCTTGCCGGTCATGTGCATGTCTTCAAAGCGCGGCAGGCGCATTTTTGCCGGCCGCCCGGTCAGGCATGCAACCACGGCGCACAGGCAGGCCGGGCTGGCGGCCTGAGTTTCCTTGCCACCGAAGCCGCCCCCCATGCGCCGAGTGTCAACCACCACCTTGTGCATGGCTACGCCAAGTACTTCAGCGACCAGTTTTTGTACTTCGGTAGGGTTTTGTGTGGAGCAGTACACCAGCATGCCGCCATCTTCTGTGGGCAACACCGAGGACACCTGGGTCTCCAGATAGAAGTGCTCCTGCCCGCCAATATGCAGCTGCCCTTTCAGGCGATGTGGCGCGGCTGCCAGCACGGCGGCAGCGTCACCACGTCGCTGCTGATGTACACCCACCACGTAATGCTGGCTGCGCATGGCCTGGACCACGTCCAGAACCGGTTGCAGATCCTCGTATTCGACAATGGCCGCCATGGCGGCGCGGCGCGCGTTGTCCAGGCTATCGGCAGCGACTGCCAGGATCGGCTGGCCGACAAACTGCACCAGGCCGTCGGCCAGCAGCGGGTCGCCTGGCAGTAACGGACCAATATCCAACTGGCCCGGCACATCCTCGTGAGTGATGACGATGGCGACGCCTGGCATTTTCTTGCACGGCGAAGTGTCGAGACGGGTGATACGTGCATGGGCACGCTCACTGCGCAAGGCGTAAACGTGCAGTTGGTTGTGAAATTCCAGGCGGTCGTCGATGTAGATCGCTTCGCCGCTGACGTGCTTGTCGGCACTCTCATGTTTGAGCGATTTACCCACGCCGGTGGCGAGGCCTTGGCGGAACTGCTCGGCAAGTTGCTGTTGACTCAGCGCGGGCTTATGCAAGGTCGGTTACTCGGGTGAAGATATGTGGCTGGGTTAGTTCCAGATGGCAACGGCGCAGCAGGTTCTGCGCCACCAGCAGGCGATACTCGCGGCTAGCACGAAAATCGCTTATCGGCATAAAGTCCTCGGCCAGAGCGGCGCAGGCGACTTCTAGCGTGGCATTGTCGAACGGCTGGCCATATAGCGCCTGTTCGCAGGCCGTGGCGCGCTTTGGAGTGCTGGCCATGCCGCCAAAGGCGATGCGCACCTCACTCAGGATGCCGTCTTGCAGGTACAGGTTGAACGCGGCGCAGACCGCAGAAATATCATCGTCCAGACGTTTGGACACCTTGTAAGCACGTAACTGTTGACCTGTGATGCTTCTCGGTATTCTCACTTTTTCAATGAATTCACCGGGTTCGCAAGCGGTCACCTTGTAGTCGAGGAAGAAGTCTTCCAGTGCCAGGTGACGGCGTTGTTCACCTTTGCGCAGGATCAGGCTTGCACCCAGGGCGATCAGCAGTGGCGGGGAGTCGCCAATCGGCGAGGCATTGGCGATGTTACCGCCGAGAGTGGCCTGATTGCGGATCTGCAGCGAGGCAAAGCGTTTCAGCAGCGCACCGAAGTCCGGGTATTCGGCGGTGAGTAGGGTGTGACAATCGCTGAGGGTAACGCCGGCGCCAATCTCGATATGGTCGTCCAGCACCTCTATGCATTTCAGCTCCTGAATATTGCCAATATGAATCAGCAACGGCAGTTCCTGGTGAAACTGGGTGATGTTCAGCGCCAGGTCGGTGCCGCCGGCAACCAGCCGGGCTTCGGGATGCGCGGCGAATTGCCGGGCCAGTTCGTCGCTACTGGTTGGCATAAGGCAGCGGCGACCATTGTTATGCAACTCATCACCGGGCTGCGCGGCAATGGCATGCAGGCGGGCGATGACCTCGGCTTTGCCTGCATCGAATGAATCGCTCTGGTGTTGACTGCAGGCTTGTTCGGCGGCGGCGAGAATCGACCGGTAACCGGTGCAACGGCACAGGTTGCCAGAAAGCGCTTGGTGAGTGGCATGGGGATCGTATTGCTGCACGCTCTTTTGCAAGGCAAACAATGACATGACAAAACCTGGTGTGCAGAAACCACACTGCGAAGCGTGGCAGTCGGCCATGGCCTGTTGCACCTGATGCAGACGACCTTGCTGCTTGAGATCCTCGACGCTGATCAACTGCTTGCCGTGCAGGCTGGCGATGAGTGTCAGACACGCATTTATCGCCCGGTAGCGCAGGTCTTGGCCCTCCAGCTCGACCAAGACCACGGTGCAGGCACCGCAATCTCCTGATGCGCAGCCTTCCTTGGTTCCGGTCCGCCTGTGCCGAGTGCGCAGATAGTCCAGTACGGTGAGGTTGGGATCCAGATCGCGCTCCTCGCAGAGGCTCTGGTTGAGCAGAAAACGTAGCATCAATGTGGTTTCCGTAGGTTGTCCAAGGCGCCTGCCATAACTCTCTATAGATCGCTCGGCATGCCGTATGCCTTTATTACAGACGTCCAAGAATCATCTGAGCCAGAATTAATGACTTGACCTTTCGGTCAGGTATTTTACCAAGCAATAATCAGGCCTAAGTTTGCCAAGCCTTTATATCGTGTGGTTTCTTCGATCTTGACACTCAAAAAGCCTGAATGCTTTCGCCAGAATGGTGCGCAAACGGCTGTCGGCGCCTTTTTGTGGAGCGACGTTTTGAGGGCTGTCACGCCAGGCTGCACGGCGTGTGGAGGTGATCGGCCATAGGCAGAACCCGGGTTCTGCCCCCGGTGGGTGAGTTTTGGGATAGCTGATTCGAGGGGGAAGGTGTCACTGCGGATTCATCCAGATCGCTCCGAGAAACCCCTTCCTTCAGGTGGGGGAGGAAAGGAGAGCGGCGTAGCCGCATAGGCTGTACATAAATACAGCTTGATGGCACTATCCATCGATGAGCAAGCGCGCCTATAAATTCAGGTTTTACCCCACTTCAGAGCAGAAACTGCTACTGGAGAAAACCTTTGGCTGTGTACGCTACGTCTACAATTACATCCTGGATTTTCGCTCCAAA